>NZ_JBBKTR010000016.1:0-126847 GCF_037892465.1 Pontibacter sp. H249
TTATACTTTATATTTAAGTAAGTATAGGCTATTTGTTGATAATAAAATAGATGTGTATTCAAATTAGGTTTGCGAAGCCACACTTTGCTGGCATAGTAGCTTTACTAATCTCTATTACTGACTGATGCCTTCAACATCTCTCTTTAAGCTGAAGGCGTTAGTTACCAAACTTAAAGTATAGATAGATGTTAGCTTATGGCTTAAAGCAGCAGAGGCCGGAAATTATACTTCCGGCCTCTGCTATTTATACTTTAGTCTCTATACCTACTATTTGTTCTTCATGGTCCAGTTGGCGTAATCTTTAAAGTAGTTGGTATCCCAGTGTTTGTACCTTGGTATAACACTTTTCTCCAAGCGGCGCTTAAAGTCTTCGAAGTTCTTTTGCTTCGGATCAGACCATAGTGCCTCACTCAAGGCTGTCATTCTTGGGAAAACCATGTACTCCAGCTGCTGTATTGTCGGGATATATTCTGTCCAGACGTTACCCTGTGCTCCCATGATATACTTTGACTCCGGTTTGCCCTGCAACTGTGCCGGAATAGGGTTATAGGTATAAACGGCATCTAAGGGGCTATAGCCCGGTATCTGCAGGCTATCGGCTTTTGTTTTGGATTGGTACTGGTTAAAGTATAGCGGGAAGCTTGGCGTCATAATAACAGGATGTTTGAGCATAGCTGCTTCTGCACCTTTTTTATCATCGGCCCAGTTCATCACGATAGTGGTCGTGTCTAGTTTACCTTCCAGAATTTCGTGCCAGCCTATTATCTTTTTGTTCTTTTTGGCAAGGTAGTTTGCCACCTGTTCCACAAAGTATGTCTGCAGTCCTTTCTCGTCTTTCAGGTTGTGCTGCTTAATAAACTCCTGTGCCTGTGGGCTAGCTTTCCACCACATTTTGCTGGTTTCGTCGCCGCCAATGTGAATGTAAGGTGACGGGAAAAGGTCTGCTACCTCCTCAAAAACCGTTTTCAAAAACTTAAATGTTTCAGGGCGTGGGGCAAGCACATTGTTCTGGCGGTTATACATGCCCCAGGTATAGGCTACGTTCCAAGTGGTGTCGGGATGGGTGCTGAACTCAGGATAAGCGGCAATGGTGGCTCGGCTGTGGCCTGGTATATCAATTTCTGGTATAATGTTAATACCTCGCACTTGGGCATACTTTATTACTTCCTTTACCTCCTCTTGGGTAAAAAAACCACCGTATCGCTTAGGATTATACTTTATAGGCTTATCAAAAAAATGGCCAATTAGTGTAGAGTCACGGTACGAGCCAATGGAGTTTAACTTCGGATAGCTTTTGATCTCGATGCGCCAGCCCTGATCATCGGTTAAGTGCCAGTGAAAGTTGTTGAATTTATGGAAAGCCAGATAATCGATGTACTTTTTAATATAGTCAAGCGGGAAAGTATGGCGTACTACATCCAAGTGCATACCACGGTAAGCAAACTGAGGATAGTCTGTGATCTTAACAGGCTCTACCCGTACACTTGTTTTAGACTCTAGTGGCACCAGCTGTAGCAGCGATTGAATGCCGTATACTATACCGTTTACATCCTGTGCTTTTATTGTGATCACATCATTGCCAGACTCCAGTACGTACATTTCTTTGCGATTTGCTGATACTGGATCATGTTGCAGTACAATGGCATCTCTCACTTGCTGGCCTTTCGGTAAGGGCAAGGTACGTAGCTCCAGCCCAATTTGTCCTCTGAGCATCACCTTAAGTAGGCTGGCTTGTGTAGAGTAGGGGCTGTCAAAATATATAATACTTTTCGAGTTAACTTCTACCGGGTTTTTATCAAGCGGAATTATTAGTTGGGGCTTTGGTACAATGTTATTTGCAAGCTGTGCATGTCCTGAAACAACAAACAGAAAAACACATAGCAGCACCAATAGCTTTGAGAAATGTTTTTTCATAAGTGGTAGGCTTAAAATTGATTTCCTAAATTTACTTAATTCAGCATTATAAGCCTATTGTGCATGCAGTCATGTTACAGCTGTTTCATATAAAACAAAACAGGGGCTGCCTGATCTAGGCAACCCCTGTTTTAGTTTACTTTATCGGAGACTATAACTTTCTGTTCGGATCTCTTTCATTTGGGTTATTTCCCTGGTCTCTTCTGTTCGGGTCGTTTCCTTTATTTTTCGGATTTAAGCGGTCGATTTCGACATCAGTTTTGCGTTCAGTGCCTCTGATGGTCTCTTCGTGCTGTTCAACATCTTTTCCTAGTCTAACTTCCTCCACAACACGGGCTTCTTTATTCACCATTGGCCTTTCCGCATGCTCTGTCATGGTAATTTCTCCTTCCTTAAAGCCTTTTAGGTCTTGCTCGCTGGCAGGTCTGTTTACTGGTCGTCTCTCCACATGCACATGTTCTTCACGCAAGCGTAGTTTTTCTTCTACAGGGCGCTCAATAATTCTGCTCTTTAACTTAACGCCGCCAGTTTCTACATCGCGCTTGCCTACCTGCATTTTTTCTTCTACTACAGGTATAGATTGGCCTGAATTAGTCCATTTACCTTTGTCTGAAGTAGACATGCTTCTGTACTGAGCAGAACGTTCATTAACATCTATAGCGCCACACTTATCTAATAACTCAGCTGCTTTTTTTGCCTGCTCCTTAGAGTCTGCGTGAACAGTTACGATAGAGCCTTTTTGGGCAACCTCGTAATACTTGCTTGATTCGTCGCGGTTATCAAACAGGGAGTTGAAAAAATCGTTGTCTCTTCTGTCGTCGGTTGTAACTCTGTTTGTTGGTCCGCCTATGTTTGGTTGAGATGGATTAGGTCTGTTTTGGGTAGGGGCACTGCCTTTATCTTTGGCACCTCTAACTGCAATATCTATATTATTACTAGGAATACCGCTTTTTTCAAGCTCTTGAGCTGCCATTTGCGCATCTACGCCAAAATCGAAAATTCCTATTACTGTCTGTTTCATAGTGTTCTTTGTGTTTAATTTCAAAAAATCAAAAGCATGATTTTCATGCTTGAGTATCCTAAATTGATGATTGGTCTGCGTTATTGGTTCTATCTATCTTAATTTCCTCTTTTTTAAGCCTAACCTGTTGTGGGTTGTGCTCTTCCACTTTTCTTTTAGTGATATGAATTTCTTCAACCAGAACCAGCTTCTTCTGCACAACTATTTCTTCTTTAATGACAGGTACTATCATAGTTTCTCCTTCATAGCGCACATCAGGTATTGCTTCAATTGATATATTTTTAGCAATCCTCTGTACATCAATTTCCTCATGTACGAAAGGCACATCAACTGTTACCTCTTCTTCGTGCACCTGCTTAGACACTCGTACTTTGGCCTTTTCAACATCCTGTACGCTAACATTTAGCCTTTCTTCTATAACTGGTATAGTCTTTTCTGGCTTGCTTTGGCTGTCTTCAGAATTCATGCATTGCATCTGCCTTTTGTTAGGATGTTGTACTTTATCTTTACTGATATTTATTTTCATTTATAATTCACATATTTAAATATACCTTAGGCAAGATTGCTTTTTTTTTATCTATTTAGTTTTACGGCATCTCAAATCAAGTTTAATGGTATAGTTTAATAAAAACACACTATTATGCAAATTAAGTATTTTTTTATTGGTGGGTGATAGCTTACATACTGTGAGTCCAACAATCTTTTGAGTTAATGGGACAAAGGGTAATAGCAGGAAGAGAGCAATTCTTTTAAGAATTTAAAGAAGTAAGACGAAAGATTTAGTTATAGAAAGTATGAAAAGCTTCTTTTTAAGGTATTTCTTAGATAAGCTGCTGTTTATTGCCAATCCCAAAGTATAATATCCCATTTTTCGCCGCTGGCAGCGTTAAACTTCAGAATAGACTTAAATCCGGCTTTGTAGTGTGCATGTACAGAACGGGTGTTACGTTGTGCTACACCAGTAACTACATAATCGAAGTGCGGTTGCATCTGTTGCCTTAACTGCATGTACAGGCCTGCCAATACGTGTTGGCCTCTAAATTCTTTTGCTACACAAACTTGGCCCATAATAAAATAAGTAGAGGAAATTAACGGCACTTGCTCATAAATGAGTTCATCTACTACTTTAATTAAAGGTGTGAGAACAGGAAGCTTTTCTGAGAACTCCTTGAGCATTACCAGCGCATACCCGATAACCTGATTATCTTTTTTTGCCACTACGTGCCGGTACTTCTGGTTCATCTCCTGCAGGAGTGGTAAATTGTGCCGGGCTGTAACAAAACCTTGTTCAGTGGCTTCAGTAGCTGAAATTTGATCTTCGCAGTTAGCAGCTTGCAGCTGCAATATCTGCTCCAGGTCAGTGGTTGTTTCAGCGGAAGTGTAGATAATCATCGTCGGTGATGGTTAAGTTAACTAAGGCTGCTATATTACTTGTTTTCAGATTGATTTGCTATTAATTCCATCAGCTGCTGGTGCAGGCTATTTAGTAAGGCCACCAGGTTTTCAGGGCCGCCCTCCTGATGCTTTACTCGTTTTACTTCCTTGCCGTCTTGGTAAAAAGTTAAGTAGGAGCTAGGCCGGTCTGTCCAATTACTTAAATAAGCGTCTTTAAGTGAAGTATACTGAAGATCTGCCATGGCTTTTTTCAGTTGCTGTAGTTCCGGTTCGCTCATAAGCAGCTGCACAGTGTCATCTTCTGGCACGGCAATGTTTCCCCAACTGATCAGGCTTATACTTCCATCATCTCTAATATTGGCTTCGTAGGCAGGGCAGGGGCCATAACAGGGCGCTTTCTGAAACTGTAGCAATGGCAAAGCAACTTGGCTCTTGTTCTCTGTTTGGGCATTACCCTTACCTGCGCAGCTGCTAAGTACTAAGCTTACCAGTAGCAGTTGTACAAAACTGCTCAGTTGTAAATTTATGTTAAATAGCGCCTGCGGCATGTTGTCCTTGCAATTAGTCTTGGGATACTTTCCTGAACTTGCCGTTTTCAAAAGTATAAGCCTCCGGTGTACAGTTGCTACACTCTTGGTAGTTAATGGTGGAGTCGGGGGGATTAACGATAAACAAATGGCTATTGGCATTATACTTTGCTCCAACGCTGCTTTGCATTTCATCTAAAATCTTTCCGTTTTCTCTGTTAATAACATAGTGTCTTTGGCAGCTTGTGCCGCAACCTATAGTTACTACTGTATACTTTCCGGCAAAGTTTACACCTTGTTTCATACCCTCTCTAAGGGCAGTACGGTAGGTAGCAGCATCAGTATGACTTTTCTCATCAAGCGGCGCCAGGCGGCCACGGTACATATTTCCTACATCATATGCGCGGCTGTTCTGATACTCGTCCATTGTAATACGGTAGCGTTGGTACAAGTCTGGGTTACGGCCTTCTGTTATGGGCTCTGATACAGTTCTGTTTTCCAGCTGTTCTTCAAGCTTGGGGTGAGTTTCAGCTAAGTTGCCTTCCTTGGCGCCTTCATTTTCCTGCTGACAGGAAGCAAGGGTTAATGAAAGTATTAACAAGCAGGTTGATCCTATTTTCATCGTTTTATTCATATACTTCATCATACGGCTTTACGGCAAGTATAGCCATAAAAAAAGCCTTTCCTGAACAGGAAAGGCTTTTTTTATACTTTAAGGTGTCGGCTATTTCTTGGCCTTGTTACCACGCTTCTGCTGCTCTTTTTCAGCTGCCTGGCGCATTGCCTCCTGCATACGCTCTGTAAAAGATGGTCCACCAGACTTCTTCTTCTCTTTTATTCTGTCTTTGTTGGCTTCCAGTTTGGCTCTTACTTTATCCTCGTCTACAAACTTACGGATGATAGCCTGCTGACCGAATGTTACCATGTTTGAAACAAAGTAATAGAACGATAAACCGGCAGGGAAGGAGTTTAGAACGAACATGAAGATTACAGGCATCAAGTAGCTGTAGAACTTCATTGGGCCCTGCATCTGTGTATTAACTTGGTTGTTAGACCACGTATAAAGTATGGTAGAAGCCGTCATCAACAGCGTAAACATACTTACGTGGCTGCCATAGAATGGTATCGTAAATGGCAACTTGGCAAATACGTCATAAGTTGACAGGTCATTAGCCCAAAGGAATGCCTCCTGGCGCAGCTCAATCGAGTTCGGGAAGAAGTTGAACATCGCAAACAAGATCGGGATCTGCAACAGCATCGGGATACAGCCGCTCAGTGGGTTTACGCCCATTTCCTGGTACAGCTTCATGGTATCCATCTGCGTTTTCTGCATGTCGTCGCCGTTGCGCTCTTTAATGGCATCAATCTCAGGCTTTAATACCTTCATTTTCGCCATCGAAGTATACGACTTGTAAGTAAGCGGCAACAGAATGGTTTTGATGTATAGTACCAGCAGCATGATGATGATACCATAGTTGCCGATGAAATTCTCCAGGAAGTCAAATGCCGGAATAATCAGCCACTTGTTCACATAGGAGAAGATACCCCAGCCCAGGTCAAGGTTCTTATCAAAGTCGTTGCCAATGTGCTTGAGTATCTTGTAATCGTTCGGGCCGAAGTAGTAAGTGAAATCGGCAGCCCCGGATACAACATCCTGCGCAGGAATCAACACTTCAGATGATAGGGCTTTTACAACAGTTGTATCGGCAGCATCTACGGTAGATGTAAGTTTGGCGCCTGTAAACTGATTGTTTGCAATGATGCCGGCAGTAAAGAAGTTCTGCTTGTTAGAGATCCACTTCAGTGGCTCATCCAGTGTTAGCGTTTCTTTATCCTCTGAGATAGAAAGGTAATCATAACCGTCTGCTACTGTAGCGTAATTGATGGTAGTTTTAGCACGGTTCTGAGTTAGATCACGCTCCAGCTGTTTTACTCTGTCGTTCCACGTAAAAGTTACAGCGTTGCCACCAAGTTCACCTTCCAGTCCTTTAAAATCAAGCTCATAACCCATAGTAAAGCTTTCATCGTGCAGGGTGTATACCTGCTCAATGTACTGGCCATTGCCAATCTCAGCTCTAAAAGCAATAGTTTTACCAGTTATTTCGCCAATTTTAACGTTGCGTACCTCTGAAGGGGTGAAGTATAGATCAGACAGCTTTACATTTCTACCATCCTTTGTTGTAAAGGCAACATCCGTTTCGCTGCTTTCTTTATCAAACAAGTATAGCGGCTGGCCATTATACGTCTTGTAGTTTTTTAGCAATACTTCTTCTACCTGGCCACCTTTAGTAGTAAATGTTACTGCTATGTTTTGGTTTTCCAGGCTAATTGTGCTTGCCTCACCGGTTGCGGCGGCGCCAAAAGCACCCAGAGCCGTTGCTCTGCGAGCCTGAGCCAATGAGTCATCTTCAGCAACTGCTATACTTTGCACTTGCTCTACCTTGGCTTTTTCCTGCACCCCCTGCTTTGCCTGCTCTTCCGTTCCTGAAAAGAAGAAGGAGTAAGCCAGTAGCAGTATGGCCATCAATCCAAAGCCAATCGCTTGATTTCTATCCATTTACTGTAATTCTAAATTGTGTTTTGTGTATTATGCTTATTTAGTTTTAGCGTAATTATTTGCCGCTTTCACAAATTTAACAAAAAGCGGGTGAGGGTTTAGCACTGTGCTCTTTAATTCTGGGTGATACTGCGCTGCCACGAACCACGGGTGGTTGCTTAACTCAATAATTTCAACCAAACCAGTGTCCGGGTTAATGCCTGTTGCCATCATTCCGGCTTCTTCAAAAGCCTGTAAGTACTTGTTATTGAACTCATAACGATGCCTGTGGCGCTCTGAAATCTTAGACTTCCCGTAAATAGAATAAGCCTTTGAACCCTTTTTTAGTTCACAAGTATAGGCACCTAATCGCATAGTTCCACCCATTTGCTTGATTTGTTTTTGATCCTCCATCATATCGATAACAGGATGAGCTGTTTCCGGATCCATCTCCGTGGACGCAGCCCCCTCTAAACCAAGCACATTGCGGGCAAACTCTACGGCAGCGCACTGCATGCCCAGGCAGATGCCCATAAACGGTATATTATTTTCTCTTACAAAGCGGATAGCTTCCAGTTTGCCTTTAAAGCCACGCTCACCAAAACCCGGTGCAACAAGAACACCGTCCATGTCTTTCAGTAAACCGGCTACATTTTCATCAGAGATATTCTCTGATTGGAACCACTTGATATTTACCTTGCACTCGTTGGCAGCACCAGCATGTACAAAAGATTCTACTATAGACTTATAGGCATCCGGCAGCTCCACATACTTACCAACCAGGGCGATGTTAACTTCTGAAAGCGGGTTTTTCAGTTTCCCTAAAAACTCTTTCCAGCTATCCAGGTTAGGGTCAGCCTTGTGCGGAAGCTTCAGCTTGCTGATCACACGCTCATCCAGCTTCTCTTTGCGCATGAGCAGCGGCACATCGTAAATGGTATCCGCATCCAGCGACTCTATAACAGAGTTCTGCTTTACGTTACAGAAAAGCGCAATTTTTTTGCGCAGCTCCAATGGTATATGATGCTCAGAGCGGCACACCAGGATATCTGGCTGCACACCCGCCTCAGATAAATCTCTTACAGAGTGCTGGGTTGGTTTTGTTTTAAGCTCTCCGGCAGCTTTTAAGTATGGCACCAGCGTCAGGTGAATTACGCAGGTTTCGTTAACGCCTAACTCCCAGCGCAACTGACGTACCGCCTCAATGAAAGGCAACGACTCAATATCACCCACACAGCCACCAATCTCAGTTATTACAATATCATACTCGCCAGATTCGCCCAAAAGCAGCATGCGGCGTTTTATTTCGTCTGTAATGTGCGGAATTACCTGCACCGTTTTACCCAAATAAGCACCTTCACGCTCCTGCATAATCACATTGTAGTAGATGCGGCCAGTAGTTACGTTGTTAGCCTGGGAGGTAGGTACGTTTAAGAAACGTTCGTAATGCCCCAAGTCCAGGTCAGTCTCAGCACCGTCTTCGGTTACATAGCATTCGCCGTGCTCGTACGGGTTCAGCGTGCCTGGATCGATGTTAATGTAAGGGTCAAATTTTTGGATGGTTACAGAGAAACCTCTTGCCTGCAGCAACTTAGCAAGAGAAGCGGAAATGATACCTTTTCCGAGAGAGGACGTTACACCACCAGTAACGAAGATATATTTAGTAGCCATAAGTTAGGTTAAACTTTATGGGCTACAAAGGTACTCGAATAATTTGATTTTCCTGATAAAACACGAAGGTTGTACCTAAGCCTTAAGATATCTTTCTTAAAATTCAAGTGTAATTCGATTTGATTGTTCGTTGCTTGATTACTTTGCCTCACTTTGATTCTTCTGATGCTAAAGACCTGGCAGCGTCCGGCGGTTCTGCGAGCGTTTGGGGTAGGAAGGGCCGTGGCTTCATAGTGTTAGAAGCTCGCGGGGCATAAAGACACCGCGAGGCCTTTGTCATTTATCCTTTAACTTTTTATTTCCCATCTTTAAAGTAACAAGTGACACTTCGCTTATGATTTGAGCCAATAAGTATAAAAAAACCGCCTCAACCAAAATGGCTGAGGCGGTTTGATTAACTAACCAGTAAGTATAAACTTAGCTTTTCGGGTTCAGAATATTATCAATTCTAACCAGAGCATCCTGCAGGTGATACTTTGTCATGGTATCTTTTGCCTGTGGGATTGAACGTTTTATCTGGCTTTGCAATGCGATCAATTCACCGCGAACTACCGGGCGGATATCAGACTGAGATACATCTACAGAAGAACCTCCTCTGGCTCGGCCAGCTGCTGAAGATTGCTCCTGATCCGTCATGAGGTAAGCCATGCGCTCCAGGTAACCACGCTGCAGGTTTCTGCGGTACGTGTCTATGGATTTGCCTGCGCTTAACTCAGACCAAATGCCGCCACGAAGATCAGACATCATTTCAGTTAAAGTATAAGTGTTGTTACCCAGTGTCGCCTGAGCCTCAATTAGTCGGCCCATACGGCCTGCATCTAATACATTGTTCAGGACATTAGTCTGAGCTGCGCGGATTCGCTCTACAGTGCCCGCTGACTCAATTTTACGCAGAATGTTGTCGTCCAACATCCAGGTAGGAGTAGCAAAGCTTTGCTCGTTCAGGAATTTTAGCGCACGTTTTTGCTTATCTTTCGGCACAAATGAGTATACATCACCTTTCTGGTCGTAGGTTTTGTAGTTTTCGTAAACACCACCAATGTTAGCTGTTACGTGGCCCATGTAGCGGTTCCACTGGCCAAGCACCTGACTGTACATCTCCTGAAGGTCGTCGTAGTTTTTATTATCCTCTTTAGTCCATTCGATCAGGTTAGGCATTACGCGCTTTAGGTTTTTAATGCCGTAGTCGCTGGCCAACATTGCGTCATCACCTAAGTCTTCTGTCTGAGAAGATGGATCGACTGGGTTGCCCTGCTGACGGCCAAAGCGGTACATGGGGTCGTTCTCATGCTGACGAATCCAGCTGCTTAGCTTTGTGATGTTGTCACCGCCTTTAGTTTCAGGGAAGTAAGAATAACCCCACTTCACGGCATGCTTGTCATAAATACCAATGCCAGGCATCAGGGCAACGCCTTTATCTTCTGGCTGTGCTACGTAGTTAAAGCGGGCATAGTCCATGATGGATGGGGCAGTACCCATTTCTTTCGTGAACTTTGCATCGCGGAGTTTTTCTACAGGATATGCTGCACTAGAACCCATGTTATGTGGTAATCCTAATGTATGGCCAACTTCGTGTGCTGATACAAAACGAATCAGTTCACCCATTACTTCATCTTTGAACTTAATGCTGCGGGCATCCGGGTTAATGGCAGCCGTCTGGATAAAATACCAGTTACGTAGCAGGTTCATCACGTTGTGATACCAGCCAATGTGGCTTTCCAGGATTTCTCCTGAGCGTGGGTCGTTTACATTAGGGCCGTAGGCATTTTGTGTTTCAGAGGAGAAGTAGCGGATAACAGAGTAACGCGCATCTTCTGTGCTGAACTCTGGATCTTCTTCAAAAGAAGGCGGGTCTTTGGCTATAATTGCGTTCTTAAATCCGGCTGCTTCAAAAGCTTTATTCCAGTCCTCAACTCCTTGCTTTAAGTATGGGCGCCATTTCATTGGCGTAGCCGGGTCTATGTAGTATATAATTGGTTTCTTAGGCTCTACCAGTTCACCACGTGCATAAGCCGCTTCGTCTTTAGGCTCCAATCTCCAGCGCACAATGTAACGGCGCTTGGCAGCACGCTGCTCGTCTGTGCCGTAGTCGGTTTGGCTCACAGTAAAGAAACCAACACGCTGATCGAAAGTACGGGCAGCCATTGGAACTTTAGGCAACAACAACATAGAGTGGTTCAACTCCAGAGTAATAGTACCTGTGCTTGAATTTGCTGGCGCATCGGTTGCCTCGTATGTCATCAGCGAGCGAGCCTCTACGTTTATCGGGAAGCTTTTCACACTCTCAATGAAAGAGCGCTTATCATCAAGTTTGCGCACTTTATACTGCTCACGTCTTCTCTTGTCCAGGCCAAGTGCAGTAACGTCTTTCGAGAAGAAATCCGTCACATCAATTACCTGTGTACCTTGCCCGAATGCTTTAACATCGAAAGCGTAAATTACAGGAGCCAGGTTAGAGTTTTGTACAGAGTTGTAGATCTCCAGCGTGTCAGCAGCTACGTTTTGGTAAGATATAACACGTAGAAGTACATTGTTGCCTTTGCGTTCCCAGCGCAGCATTTGCCTGTTCAGCTCTTCACCGCCATAGCCAATATTAGTGGCTGTTTTGGCGATACGACTCACCATCAGCATGTCGCGGTTCAGGAGCGTATCTGGTATCTCGTACAGGTACTTATCGTCAATTTTGTGTACCTTAAACATACCATCATCGGTAAGGGCTTTGGCAGTAATTACCTCGTTGTAAGGTTTTGGTTTACCGTCGTCTTTCTTTTGTGCAGGAGCAGCGGCTGCAGTTGTTTCCTGCTTCGCTTTCTTCTTCTTTTTGCTCTTTTGCGCAAACGCCGACGATGGTGCAACAACAGCACCTGCCAACATTAAAGCCACAATAGGAGCAAAGCGTAATTTTTTACTCATAATCGGGTGATTGGTTAATGGATTAGGATTAGTTAGTATTAGTTTAAGGTAATATAGGTAATTATAGTCACAACACCAGTTTCTGCTGTTGCTTTTGTTAAGACTGGAAATGGGGGAGATGGTTTAAATAGGTATTCTGATTTGATCAGGATTTGCAGGATTATTGGATGGGTAGGATGACCTTCAGAGCTTACTGGAATTTCGATTTTAGTGATCCAAAGACACTGCCAGGTCTTTATGAAACTACAATTCCAGTGTAAGCTGATATCCTTCCTGCAGGCGGTCGTGTTGGTAGAGCAGGCTGCTTACTGATACACCTAGTAGCCGGACTGGGTACTGGGGCAGTAGGGGAGTGCGAAGCAGGTCGCGGGCAATAGTATAAATGGCGTCGGTGCTGCTGAACTCGCTCAGAAAGGTTTTGCTGCGGGTATTTAGCGTAAAGTCGAAATACTTTATCTTTAGAGTAACTGTTTTAGCCGTAGCCTTTAGTCTTTCCATGTCCTGGGCTACTTCCTGACACAGTTTGTCTATTTGTAAGAGCATATCGTGTTCTTCAATCAAATCAACATCAAAAGTACGCTCTGAGCCAATAGATTTGCGGGTGCGGTGTGGCTGTACATCGCGCTCGTCTTGAGCGCGGGCAATGCGGTAGTAGTAGCGGCCTACTTTCCCGAAATTTCGCACCAGCTCTTCCTCACTACGCTCACGTAAATCGCCTCCGGTAAGTATACCCATACTTTGCATCTTGGCTGCTGTTACTTTTCCAATCCCATGAAACTTCTCTATCGCCAAAATGGCAACTAACCCCTCTGCTTTATCGGGAGTGATAAGCGTAAAGCCGTTGGGTTTATTCATGTCAGAGGCAATTTTTGCCAGAAACTTGTTATAGGATACACCTGCAGATGCGGTAAGGCCGGTTTCTTCGAAAATTTTTTTCCTGATTTCCTGTGCAATAATGGTAGCGGAGGGCATTCCGATTTTGTTTTCAGTTACGTCTAAATATGCCTCATCCAGCGAAAGCGGTTCTACTAAGTCAGTATATTGATGGAAAATTTCACGTATCTGTCGGGATACAGCGCTGTAAACATCAAATCTAGCTTTAACAAAGATCAGGTGCGGACAACGCTGGGCCGCTATTTTTGAGGCGAGGGCAGAGTGCACTCCATACTTTCGTGCTTCGTAACTGGCAGCGGCCACAACACCTCTTGCCCTGGAGCCACCCACAGCCACAGGTTTCCCGCGCAACTCAGGGTTATCACGCTGCTCCACCGACGCAAAAAATGCGTCCATATCAATGTGAATGATTTTACGGATAGGCTGGAGCAAGGAAAGTATAGCTGTAAATTGCCTGTAAAGATACAAAATTACCTGTAGTTCAGTGGCAATTTATGTGTTCTAAACTCTTAAGATTAGCACTATAATTTGCACTTATAGCGCAGGAGCATTTATTGAAAGCATTAGGTTCTCAATCATTTGCATCAAGCCTGTCGGGTAAACGCCCACGTACACTAAAAGTATGGCCAGCAGGGCAATGGTAATGCCGCTTACCAAATATGCAGAAGGGTGTAGTGCCTGCCGCTCCCGGCTTACATTAGCTTGGGAAAACATTACCGCGATGATTTTAATGTAATAGTATAAACCGATCACACTGTTTAAGGCCAGCATAATAACCAGTAGCCACAGGTCGGTGCGCACTCCGGCTGCCAGAATATAGAATTTGCCTACAAAACCTGCTGTTAATGGTATACCTGCCAAAGATAGCAGCATGCCAGTAAAAGCGGCAGCTGACCAGGGCCGTCGCCAAAGCAAGCCGCGGTAATCCTCCAGTTGTTCTGCGTCCCGCTCCTCATCCGAAAGCAAAGTAATGATGCCAAATGCTCCTAAGCTGGTTATAAAGTAGGCTACCAAGTAAAACGTAACTGCTTCTACACCCAAGGCATTGCCTGCCAGGAAAGCCACCAGTATATAACCTAAGTGTGCAATGGAAGAGTAGGCGAGAATGCGTTTAACATTAGTTTGCATCAGGGCCAGAATATTACCTGCCAGCATAGAGGCAATGGCTATGATCGTGAAAATCAGCACTAAGGTTGGGTATTCAAACCCACCTGTCTGTATGAAAAAGCGAATAAGCAAGGCCACGACACCGCCCTTAGATACTGTGGCGATAAAAGCCGTAACCGGGGCAGGGGCACCCTCATACACATCCGGCGTCCACATATGGAAAGGCACTACACCCAGTTTGAAACCAACACCTACGATCATCATCCCGAAGCCGATTAAAAGTATAAGCGGTACCTCCTGAGAAACAGATAAGTATAAACCGATTTCGTAAAATCCCATAGAACCCGACATGGCATAAACCAAGGCCATTCCAAACAGTAAAAATGCCGACGACATGGCTGCCAGTATAAGATACTTAATACCGGCCTCGTCTGATTTTTCCCGGGAACGCAGGTAAGCCACTAACGCATATAGCGAGACACTAAGCACTTCCAGCCCCAGAAATAGGCCTGCAAAATGTTTGCTGATAACCAGCACGCAGGCCCCAAGTGTTGCCAGGATGTGCAGAATGTAATACTCTTCTTTTCGTTCTTCGCGCTGCTCAAAATAGGCATAGGAGAGCATGGCCACGAACAAAGAAGAAAGCAAGATCATGCCCATGTAAAACAGTCCGAAGCCATCTATCACAAAAAGTGGGCTGATGTGGTAAGGCTCTGTTTCCCCGATCTCAAATAACGATGCAAATGCTGCGATAAGCGAGAGGAGCGTGATAATGTAAACGATTTTGTGGTGACGCTTCACAGAGATTACCAGCATGATGATCAGGGACGCTACTACCAGAATCAGCAGTGGCATCAGGTGTAGAAAATCATTTAAGACCATAAGCACCTCCTTCGGGTTTAGGTTGAGAGAGCGAATCTAGTGGTTGGGTTATACTTTTAGGCTGCTCTAAAGACAATGTTCTTTTTTCGGGCACGTTTCTGTAGGCCTGCAACTGCTCATTTATAGAGGGCGCTACCGTTTCGATAACTGTTTGCGGGAAAAGGCCCAGCCATAGAAGCAGTACCACCATCGGCACCATGATCAGCATTTCCCGGGCTGACAAATCGTGAATAAGGTGGTCTGTGAGGTTACGGCCGTAGTATACTTTTTTTAGAATGCGCAGCGAGTAAGCCGTGGCCAGCACAATACCGATAGTGGCAAATACCGTGAGCCAGTTGTTTGCCTGCCAGCTGCCAATCAAGGTTAAAAACTCTGCTATAAAATTGCCCAGCCCCGGAAGCCCCAGCGAAGCCATCACAAACACCAGCGCAATGACACCCATTTTTGGAGCGGTAGCCCAGAAGCCACCCATTTTCTCGATGTTGCGGGTATGGATGCGGTCGTACAAAAAGCCCGCAAGTATAAAGAGTGCGCCTGTACTTAAACCATGCGTAATCATCTGCATCACCACGCCCTGCAGCGCCAGCTCATTAAAGGCAAATACCCCCAATATAACAAAGCCCATGTGGCTTACCGAAGTATAGGCAACCAGCCGTTTCAGGTCGGTTTGAGAGTAGGCAAGCACGGCACCGTAGAGTATACCGATTACACCCAGTAGCATGGCCCAGGGTGCAAATTCTTGTGCCGCATCCGGGAAGAAAGGCAGTACAAAACGGAGCAAACCGTAGGCACCAGTTTTCAGGAGCAGACCGGCAAGTATAACACTGCCCGCTGTTGGTGCTTGTGAGTGCGCATCGGGTAGCCAGGAGTGAAAAGGCACTACCGGCAGCTTTACCAGAAAAGCCGCCAGGAACCCAAACATTAGCCACATACCCACGGCAGGCGAGAAGCTGGTGCCGAGCAACTCGAAGTAGTTAAAAGTATAAACACCCGTTTGTGAACCGTGTATAAAGTATAAGCTTAGGATGGAGAGCAGCATCAGCAGGCCGCTAGCTTGAGTAAATATGAAGAATTTGTATGCTGCGTAAATCCTGTTCTCATGGCCCCAAATACCGATCAGGAAGTACATTGGAATGAGCATTACCTCCCAGAAAAAGTAGAACAAGAACAAGTCCATGGTCAGGAAGACGCCTGTGATACCAGCCAAAACCCAGAGCAGATTAAAGTGGAAGAAGCCTACTTTGGTGTAAATCTCGTTCCAGGAAACCAGCACAGCCAGCGCACCTAACAGGAACGTGAGCAGGAGCATCAGCAAACTCAACCCATCCAGCGCCAGGTCAAAGCCAACACCCCATTGCGGAATCCAGGGAATTCTTAAATGGACAATCCAGGGCCCCTTTGGAGTAAGCGCTGTTACAGGGTCTGCCATCCATAGCCATACACTAATAGCCAAAGCAGCAAGTATAACCAAAAGCGAAATCCAGCGGGGCAGCATGTCGTTTACCCTTCCGGCAATCCAGGCAAGTATTCCACCTGCCATCAGTAACACGATTATCCAGAGTAGTATCATAGCAGCAGACTTATAGTTACGACAAGTATGGCACCTACCAGTACACCCAACATATAGGTGCGCAGCATGCCGGTTTGAGTGCGGGTAAATAAGCTGTTAAGCCATTGGGTAACGTTGGCAAAGCCGGTGTAGACGAGGTCAATTGAGTCGTGTTTGTTTAGCTTGGAAAGGTACACGTAAGGCTTTACAAAGAGCGTGTTGTACAAGGCATCGAAGCCCCAGCCTGAATACCAGAATCGGTGCAGGGCCATGGCAAAACTAGAGCGCTCAATATTCTGTACCAGCTCCGGCTTTTTAAGGTAAAACAGGTACGCAATATAGATACCAGCAAGTGCCACCAGCGCAGCCACAATCTGGAAGATCCACTCGATGGTAGATAAACCTTCATCTATTACGATTACTGGCAGCACCGGCTCCAGGTAATTGGTAAAAAGTGTAAAGTGAGCAAAATTGTGTGGCAGTTCTATAAATCCGCCGATTAAAGAAAGTATAGCCAGCACCACCAACGGCAGCTTCATCCAGAAGCCGGGCATGTGGCTGCTGTGGGTTTTTTCTTCGCCGTAAAAGGTGATGAACACCATCCGGAAAGTATAAATGGAAGTGACAAATGCACCGAGCAAAGCTGCAATGTAAAGTATAACACTGCCGCGTTCACCAGCCAGGCCAAGCCACAGAATCTGGTCTTTGCTGTAGAAGCCGGCACTAATTAAAGGTACAGCAGCAAGAGAAGCCGATCCTATTAAAAACGTCCAGAATACGACAGGCATTTTGTGGCGCAGACCTCCCATTTTAAACATATCGTGCTCGTGGTGCAGCGCCATAATAACTGCTCCGGCACCAAGAAATAACAATGCTTTAAAGAAGGCGTGAATCATAAAATGAAATACCGCCGCCGACCAGGCACCCACACCTAATGCAAGAAACATGTACCCAATTTGGCTGATGGTGGAGTAAGCGAGTACCCGTTTGAGGTCGTTTTGGGTTAGGGCAGTAAATCCGGCAATAAGCAGCGTTGCCGCACCGATAAAAGCTACTACCATTTGCGCAGTAGGGGCTAGTTCGAACAGCACATACATTCTGGATATTAAGTATACACCGGCAGTTACCATAGTTGCCGCATGTATGAGCGCACTAACAGGTGAGGGACCAGCCATAGCATCGGGTAGCCAGGTTTGTAAGGGCAGCTGTGCCGATTTACCTACCGCGCCACCTACTAGCAGCAGCGCCACCAGCACAGCAGTTTGCGAACCAACTGACCAGGTTTGCGGTGCCTGTGTAAGTATCTCCTGAATATTTAAGGTGCCGAAGTGCTGGAAGAGCAGGAACAGGGCAAAAGCCATGGCTGTATCACCCACACGTGTGATGATAAAGGCTTTTCGGGCAGCATACCCATTGGCAGGCTCACGGTACCAGAATCCTATCAGCAGGAAACTACATAAACCCACACCTTCCCAGCCTAAGTATAAAAGCACCAGGTTATCAGCCATCACCAGCACCAGCATAGCGCACACAAACAGGTTCATGCTGGCAAAGAAACGGGAGTAGTCTTCATCTTCATGCATGAACTCAGCAGCGTATAAATGGATGAGAAAACCGACAAACGTGATGACGAAAATAAACACCATCGTCAGCGCATCCACATGAAAGGATACACCCGGGTTTAGGCCTGCCACACTAAACCATTGCCATACCTGCTGCTCGTACATGGCAGCGCCGTCGCTTAAAAACTGTATTCCTAAACGTATGGTGAGTAACGCAGAGATGCCTACACTACCAGCACCGATAACAGGTACAAGTAAACGTGGCATCTTAAGCCCGAAAAGTATAAGCAAGGTTGCTCCAAAGAGGGGCAGGGCCGGTATGAGCCAGATCAGGTTTTCCATAGCGTTATCCTTTCATTCTGCTTGCGGCATCGCTGTCCAAGGTTTTTAACTGGTGATACAACTGTAGTATAAGAGCCAGGCCTACCGATACCTCTGCGGCAGCCATGGTAAGTATAAAAATGAACATGATTTGCCCATCAGGCTGAGCCCAGCGCATGCCTGCTACAATAAAAGCCAGGCCGGCTGCATTGAGCATGATCTCCACCGAAATAAGCATGAAAATAACGTTGCGCCGTATAAGCACGCTAATCAAGCCCAACACAAAAAGTATAGCCGCCAAAAGCAGCCCAGCTTCCATAGATACTCCGTTCATTGCGCGGCCTCCTTCTCCAAAAAGCGGTGAATAACTTTTTTCTTCTGCCTACCCAGGTGGTAAGCTCCTACAATGCCGGCCATCAGCAGCATGCCACACAACTGCACACCTAACATATAAGGGCCAAAAAGTGCAATGCCTACTAGCCGGGCATCTACGGGCACCAGAGCTGTTTCCGGTACATCCACTCCTAAGAAAATGTAAACGAGTTCGGCCAGCAGCACAAGCGAAAGTATGGACGGACCAATCCATATTTTGGGTTTTAGCCACTCAGCTTCTGTCTTCACAGATTCCGCGTTCAGGTTTAACATCATGATGACGAAGATGATGAGCACCACGATGGCCCCGGCGTAAATGATGATTTCGAGAGCAGCCATAAAAGGGGCACCCAACGTGAAGAACACCACCGAAATTGCCAGAAAAGACACCACTAAGTATAGCAGCGCATGAATCATGTTATACCTGGTGATAACCATGATGGTGGAAAGTATGGCAACGGCTGCCGCGATGTAAAATGTCAGTTCCATGGCGTTTAGGGTAATAAGCTTTTGATGTCTACCGGAGGAGTTTCGTTCTCTGCCTCGCCTTTGTCTTTTCCGCCGATTGCCATGCCTGCTACTTTGTAGTAGTTGTAGCCGTGGTACTTGCCTTCTCCGTTTATGAGCAGGTCCGGTTTTTCGTACACCAGGTTCTGGCGATTGTATTCTCCCATCTCAAAGTCTGGTATTAGCTGGATAGCATAGGTAGGGCAGGCCTCTTCGCAGAAACTACAGAAAATACAGCGCGAAAAGTTTATCTGGAAAAACTCTGGGTATCGTCGTCCGGTGGGATCTTCAGTTGCTTGAAGCGCGATGCAGTCCACGGGGCAGGCAGCAGCGCATAGGTTACAGGCCACGCAGCGTTCGCCGCCATCGGGGTCGCGGGTAAGCACAATGCGGCCGCGCCAGCGAGGTGGCAGGTAGTTTTTCTGCTCGGGGTAAAGTACAGTGTCACGCTTGTGGAAAGCATGTAAAAACGTGAGCCACATGGTACGCAGTAAACTAAACATATTCCTGCTCCTTTCTTTTAAATATTATTTCAAATTGTCCCCTCAAGGGGACACTCTCTGCTATTACTTTAGCCAAAGTATAGGTTTCATAGTCTTAGTCGTTGCGCGGACAGGTCACGACCTGTCCCTACGAATGTGTAAACCCACCCCTAACCCCTCCAAGGAGGGGAGTTTGGTCTGTCGCTCCTTTTCTCATTTCGAATGCAATGAGAAATATAGAGTCTTTTAAAGCTCTGAAATGTTTCAGATTTCAGAGCTTTATTCGAATTGACAACCTTATCTATTCACTCACTCTCTAACTCCTAAACTTTCTAAATCCCAAACTCCTTTACTCCCCCAGCCACAACAACACACCTCCAGTTACCAGTAAATTTAGCAGCGTAAGCGGCAACAGAATCTTCCAGCCGTACTCCATCAACTGGTCGTAGCGGGGGCGTGGAAGGGAGGCACGTAGAAGTATAAACAGGCAGATGAACGCGAAGACCTTAAGTATAAACCACACAATGGGTGGCAGAAAATCAGGTCCTAGCCAGCCGCCAAAGTATAGCGTTACCACCATACACGAGATCAATGTGATGCCCAGGTACTCACCTATAAAGAAGATGCCAAACTTCATACCCGAATACTCGGAGTGGAAGCCTGCAATTAATTCACTTTCTGCCTCCGGAATATCGAATGGCAGGCGGTGTGTTTCGGCGATACCGGCTATAAAGAAGATCACAAAGCCTAGGATCTGAGGAATGAAGAACCACAGTCCACGCTGCGCTTCCACGATCTCACTCAGGTTAAAAGATCCGGCCATTAGCACCACACCCATCAGCGACAGCCCCATAAAAACTTCATAAGAGATCATCTGTGCAGCGCCACGCATGGCACCCAACAGGCTATACTTGTTATTAGAGGCCCAACCACCCAGGATTATACTATAAGCTCCCATCGAAGAAGCAGCCAGGAAAAACAGCAGTCCGATGTTCAAGTCCGCCACCACTATACCGGGTGCAAAGGGTATCACCGCAAATGCCAGCAGCACAGAGGCCATCACGATAGCTGGAGCCACCACAAACACAGGCTTATCAGCAAAAGGTGGAATCCAGTCTTCTTTAAAAAATAGCTTGAGCGAATCTGCCAGCACGATCAGTATACCAAAAGGACCCGCCCGGTTGGGGCCATAGCGGTCCTGCCAAAGCGCCAGCATACGCCGCTCTATCCAGATGAGCCCTGCCGCCACGTTCAGCAGCGCAAAGAGTACTCCGCCGATAATCAGGAGATAGGTTGAGGTTGCTTCTTCCATGATATTTCCCTGTTTAAAATGCCCCAGGCTGGCAAGGCCGAAAAAGGTAAACCAGGCAAGCCAATTGGTAAGCCTGCAGCTCCCTGTGCTACAAATGAGCTGGTTTTAACAGGCAGCTGGTATACCTGCTCTTCAATTTTAAATGTTAATGCTTCACCCTCTGCCAGTTTCATTTCCTGCGCATCGTGGCTGTTAAGCAGCACGTAGGGTTCCGGTGCACGCTCCATAATGGCTGGGGTGTGTATACTTAGTTCCTCCGAGCCGAACGTGTGGTAAAGCGGTACCATGAACAGGTGCCCGTCCAGCGGCAGGAAGTGCTGCGGTGCTTCATGGAAGTATGTGCTTCTGCTTTGCAGCGAAGGCTTGATCAGTTTTGTCCCTGGGTCGCCGCCTTTCAATGGCCCCCCAATCTCTAGCTGGTACTTGTTTGTAGCTTGTATGGAGTTCCACCCCGGTGACCAGAAGAATGGAATGATCGATGAAGGTGGCTGGCCTTTGTACCCTTCCATGGTAAAGCTAAGTGCTGAATCAGGATCTTCGGCTGGTTTAGGCTCACTTACATTGGTTACAGCATTGGTGGCGGTGCGTCCGCTGATGCGGTGCGAAGCTCGTGGTATTTTCTGCCCGGCAATTCGGAACTCAGCAGGGGGTGTAATACCCTCTACACCACGTAGGTTCTGGTGTGCTACTACCATAGCCGGCAACAGGTCGTCGAAGGTTTGCCAGCCGCGCATGTACTGGTGCTGCACCAGATCACCGAGTTGCATCAGCCATCGCCAGCTTTCCTGCATGTCTTCTAATGTAGGGTATACCTGGTAAAAACGCTGGGCTCTTCCTTCGTTGTTTACCAGCGTACCGTCTGATTCTGCAAAGGTGCCGGATGCAAAAAGTATATCAGCCCGCTCCGTGGTTTTGTTGTGCAGTGAATCCAACACGATAACATTTTTACACTTGTCGAAGAATCGGTTCACCTGTGCGGTACTTGCCCTGCGGTAGAGGTCGTTCTCCAGTATAATCACCGTGTCGGCGTAGCCGTTGTCAATGGCATCGAAGGCAGATTCCAGTCTGTGGCCGCCCAGCATATCCAGCCCTAAACTGTTACACTCAGGGGCAGTAAGCATAATGCCGGCATCTTTCCCTTTTGTCTTCAGAGCGTTGGCAATGTTGGCAGCCGCTTTGATGATGCTTTCGCGGCCTCCGTGTGTACCTGAAATGACAGCTGGTTTTCGTGCATGCAGCAGCGCATTGGCAATCTGGTTGGCCATTCTGATGGTTTGCTCTGTTACATCGTGCACGCTTATCTCTTCTCCGGCAATAATGCTGGCCATGATAAATCCGAGTCGGGCAATTTCGGCAGGAGTGGAGTTAAAAGTTTCGGTGGCAATCTCATCCAGTTTCGTAGGTTGGAAAGTGGCGATGAATAAAGGTCCTTTTCGGTCTTGTACCAGTTCCCGCACCGCTGCATCCTGCCACATCGGGAAACCCGCTTTAGGCACTTCTTCCATCATCGGCTGCTGCCTTACCGACTGCCTCACAGCCAGATCGAGCATGGGAGCGGTGTTAGTCAGGTCTTCGCCAAGTATAAACACGGCATCGCAATGCTCTACTTCTCTTAAAGAAAGTATTTGTGCATCGGTGGTTTGCAATACCTCGAGGTTAAACTCTACCAGATCGTGCTCCGGCTCCGAAAAGCCCTGATAAAAATGATCTGCACCTACCAACGTCTGCAAAGCAAAGTTTGATTCTAAGGAAGCACGTGGCGAGCCAATGCCAATTACCTTACCATTGCTGATAAGTTTTGCAGCTTCTTCTAAAGCTATGCTTTGACTAGTGGATTCCGGCAGCTGGCTTCTCACTAATGGTTTGCGGATACGGCTGGCGCTGTTCACGAACTCATAGCCAAAGCGGCCACGGTCGCAGAGAAAGTAGCCGTTTACCTCCCCGTTATACCTGGTGGTGATGCTGCGCAGGGTGCCATACCGTTCGCCGGCACTCGTGTTACAGCCCAGGCTGCAATGCTGGCAGATGGAGGGGGCAGAAGTAAGGTCCCATTTGCGGGTATAATGGTGTTTCAAGGTCTTATCGGTGAACACTCCGGTAGGGCATACTTCCGCCAGATTTCCGCTGAACTCACTTTCCAGCACGCCATCTTCGTGGCGGCCAAAGTATAAATGGTTGTGTGCTGCAAACACGTCCAGGTCTTTTCCGCCGGCATAATCTTTATAATACCTCACGCAGCGGTAGCATTGGATGCAGCGGTTCATTTCGTGGTTCAGGAAGGGACCCAGGTATTGATTGCGGTAGGTACGTTTCTCAAACGTATACTTCCGGTAGGCATGGCCTGTCATAACGGTCATGTCCTGCAGGTGGCAGGCACCGCCCTCGTCGCACACAGCACAATCGTGGGGGTGGTTTGTCATGAGCCAGCCAATGATGTGGTTCCGGAATTCTTTAGCTTGTATATCCTGTATGGATATGCGCATGCCTTCCCGCACCGGCTCCATGCACGACATCATCAGGCGACCAATGGTATCATTTTCGTCTTTAAAAACCTTAACAGCGCATTGGCGACAAGCGCCTACAGAGCCCATAGCCGGGTGCCAGCAAAAGTATGGCAGGTCTTCGCCGAGGCCCAGGCAAGCCTCCAGCAGGTTCTTGCCAGCCTTTACTTCAACAGGTTTGTTGTCTATATAGATCGTTACTTTAGGTGCTACTGCTTCCATGGACATCTTTTTTCTTTGATATGCCGTTCAAAATCAGCTCTGAAGTATTTAAGGGCGCTTTGCAAGGGCTCCATCGCACCGGGTGCCAGGGCACAGAAGGTGTTGCCAGGACCTAGGTATTGAGTGTGAAACTCCAGGATGTTCATATGCTCCGGCTGCCCCTCGCCACGTTCCATGGCTCTTAGTATTTTCTCCACCCACGGTAGGCCCTCCCTACAAGGTGTACAAAAACCACAGGACTCCTGCGCAAAGAAGTGCTGCAGGTTTAGTACAAAGCCAACAGGGCAGGTTTTATCATCCAGAATTATCATGGTGCCGGTTCCCATGCGGCTGCCTGCTTTGGTTACAGAACCATAATCCATTTTCACGTCGAGGTGCTCCTCCACCAAAAAATCTGTTGATGCGCCACCAGGTAAAAGGCCCCTGAACTTAAGTCCATCTTTCATGCCGCCGGCATATTCTTCCAGCAGCTCACGCACGGTTACACCCATCGGCAGCTCCCACACGCCAGGCCGTTTTACTTTGCCGCTGATGCCGTAGATCTTGGTGCCAGAGTCTTCGCTTTGGCTTATACTTTTAAACCACTCGGCACCCTTGTTCACGATGTGCGGCAGACAGCAGAGGGTTTCCACGTTATTTACAATGGTTGGCCGGCCATACAAACCACTTACCTGCGGGAATGGAGGTTTAGCTCTTGGGTTGGCACGTTTTCCTTCTAAAGCATTAAGCAAGGCTGTTTCTTCGCCGCACATATAGCGACCCACTCCGGTGTGCAGGTGCATGTCTAAAGTATAGCCGCTACCAAGTATGTTTTCTCCTAAGTAACCTGCTTCGTATGCTTCTGCTATGGCTTTGCGTATTTCGCTTGCTGCCAGTTTGTATGCCCAGCGCAGGAACACATAAGATATATTTGCCTGAATAGCATAAGCTGCCACAATCATTCCTTCAATCAGCTGGTGCGGATTGCCCTCCAGCAGCAGGCGGTCTTTAAAAGTGCCTGGCTCCATTTCGTCGGCGTTTGCTACCAGGTATTTTGGCCCCGGCACATTCATCGGCACAAAACTCCACTTCATGCCTGTGCCAAAACCTGCACCACCGCGCCCTTTCAGGTTAGAGGCTTTTACCAGATCAGTTACCTCTGTTGGTGTCATTTGCTTTAGTACTTTGCGCACCGACTCGTAGCCGCCCACGCGCTCATACTCTTTTAAGCTGAGGGGCTGCCTGCCTGCTACAATATGTTGGGTTAGGGGCGTTTCCATGGTAGCGATTGGTTAGGTTAGGCGTATTTGTTTAATATCTCGTCCAGTTGCTCGGGTTGCAGGTCCTGGTACAGGTCGTTGTCAATCATCAAGGCAGGGGCATGGTCGCAGCAGCCGAGGCATACATTAGGCAGCATGGTAAAGCGGCCATCCATAGTGGTCTGGCCGTACTGTATGCCTAATTTGTCACTCAGGTATTGCCGCAGGTTTTCGTAGCCCATTACCCAGCAGCTGATGCTGTCGCAGACTAAAATCACGTGCCTACCCACAGGTTGCCGGAAGATGAGGTTGTAGAAGGTCGCCACGCTATCCAGCTCCGCCGGCGACATATCCATCAGGTCGGCGACTGCTTTCATACTTTCATCAGATACCCAGCCACGGTGCTGCTGCACTACTTTTAGTGCCTCGATGCAGGCAGCTTTTTTAACCGGCACCAATGAGATTTCGTGCTGTATTTCTTCAATTTCCTCTGGCGTTAGTGTTACCATATCTGGAGAATTATGAATTATTAATGCTGAATTATGAGTGCCATTGCTGGTGGCTTACATAGGATAAAGTATAAGAGTGAGGCAGGTGTTGGTAGTAGTTAGTATACTTTGGTGGTACAAGTGGCGACGTACTTAAATACATGCGCCACCGTGTACCATTTTAAATCTTTTTAATCCTTTGATCTTATAGATCCTAGTCACCTGTCAATATCCGCCAGCACGTAGTCCATGGCACCAAGTATAGACAGCATGTCGGCTACCATATAGCCCTTGCTGATGTAGGGCAACATTTGCATGTGCGGGAACGAGGGAGTCCGAATTCGTACTCGGTAAGGAGAGGTACTGCCATCGCTTGTCAGGTAATAGCCGTTTGCTCCTTTTGTCGCCTCAATGCAACTCATCGCCTCACCAGCTGGTATCACAGGTCCCCATGTCACGCCTAAAAAGTGAGTGATCAGGGTTTCAATATCATGCATGGTGTTTTTCTTAACAGGTGGAGTGGTGAGCGGATGGTCTGCTTTGTACGGTCCCTCTGGCATATTTTTAAGGCATTGCTCGATAATGCGCAGGCTCTGGCGCATTTCCTCTACACGTACCACAGCACGGTCATAACAATCGCCGTTAGTGGCTACCGGAATGTCAAAATCAAACATTTCGTAGCCGGAGTAAGGCCGCTTCTTCCGGAAGTCCCAGTCCATGCCACATGCTCTCAAGCCCGGACCGGTTACGCCCCATTCAATAGCCTCATCCAAAGTAAAAATACCGATGCCTACGGTACGCGCTTTAAACAGGCTGTTCTTCATTACCATGCTGTCGTACTCGCGCAGGCGTTTCGGGAAGTAATCGATAAACTCCTGCACCAGCCGTTCCCAGCCTTTTGGTAAATCCTGTGCCACACCGCCTATTCTGAACCAGTTAGGGTGCATGCGGCCACCGCATACAGCCTCTATAATATTAAAGATCTTTTCGCGATCAGAGAACATGTAAAATACAGGCGAAAGCTGCCCCAGGTCCTGCGCAAAAGTGCCATACCAAACCAGATGGCTGGCAATTCTAAACAATTCACACAGCATCACCCGGATCACCTTTACTCGCTCCGGCACCTCAATGCCGGCCAGTTTTTCAACTGACAGCAAGTAGGCCAGGTTATTCATTACGCCACCCAGGTAGTCTACTCTGTCGGTGTAGGGGATGTAGGTATGCCAGGTCTGGCGTTCGCCCATTTTCTCGGCTCCCCGGTGGTGGAAACCGATGTCGGGTATGGCGTCTACAATATCTTCTCCATCCAGCTGAAGTATGATGCGCAGTACGCCGTGCGTGCCAGGGTGCTGCGGACCGATGTTCAGAAACATAAAGTCGCTGTCTTCGCTCTCGCTCTTCAGCCCCCATTCTTCGGGCTTAAACTGTAGCGCTGCCTGTTCCAGGTCCACTTTTTCGTCGTAAAGCTGAAACGGTCCCATTTCGGTGGCGCGGGCGGGATGTTCTTTTCTAAGCGGATGGCCTACCCACGTGCGAGGCATGAGGATGCGCGACAGGTGTGGGTGCCCATCGAACTTGATACCGAACATGTCGTAAATCTCACGCTCGTACCAGTTGGCGTTGGCCCATAGGCTGGCTATACTTGGCGCTTTCGGAAAATCATCTGAAAGGGCTACTTTTAATCTGATAAAGTGATTTCTGTCGAAGGAGAAGAGGTGGTAAACAAGGGTAAAGGTAGAGGTGGGGCTGCCGTTTTTTTTCTGGTGCGTCCGCTCGTCAATGGCAGTCAGGTCGAAGAGCATTTTGTAAGGCTGCTGTATTCCGGCTTTCAGGAACCGCAGTACCTCCGTCAATTTATCGCAGGGCATCCAGAGGGTGAGCAACTCATCCTGGGTGCTTTGTTGCGTAAAAGTGTCCTCGCCGAACCGCCTTTGCAGTTCAATTAATATGCTGCTGTTATTTTCCATAAAGAGAAATGAAAAATGAATGCCGATACTACCTTTAACTCATTGTGCTGATTTATACTTTACTCAGTTTATACTTTCTGTTAAATATTAGTTGGTTTGATTTCTTATTCGGCTGTCACGGGGTCTATGATCGTTTTAACCTCGTTAATGGCGTTTGCCGGAATACCAACCTGCTCTGCATGCTGCCGAATCATATCTTTGTCTGGAGCATTGTAAATGCAGTAAACTTTATCGCCGGTTACATAGCTATGCACCCATTGTATTTTTGGGCCCAGTTTGTTTAAAACCCCACACGAATTCTGCGAAACACTTTTTAACTCCTCCGCAGATAAGTTTCCTGCTCCCTGAATTTCACGCTCTATTATATACTTCGGCATAGTCTTGTTTCTTTTAATTTTATACTTCGTCTGGAGAGCGAAACTCTGTCATGGATTCACGTTGCTCTCTTACACGTTCTTTCACGTCAATTTTTTCTGGTTTGATGATGCCCTGCTCTCCAACCACCCAGCTTAAAGGACGTCTTTCTTTGCCCACGCTTTCGGCAAGTAAGGTTAAGCCATGCATAAAGGCATCGGGTCGGGGAGGGCAGCCAGGAACGTATACATCTACAGGTAAGAATTTATCTACGCCCTGTACCACACTGTAAATATCGTACATGCCGCCACTGTTGGCACAAGATCCCATCGAGATCACCCACTTAGGCTCCATCATCTGTTCGTGCAGGCGTTTAATGATCGGTGCCATTTTAATAAATACCGTACCGGCTATAATCATCACATCGGCCTCACGGGGTGTGCCACGTATAACCTCAGCACCGAAGCGGGCCACATCATACTTTGGTGTCATGCTGGTGGCCATCTCTACAAAACAGCACGATAACCCGAAGTGGAAAGGCCACATAGAGTTTTTACGCCCCCAGGCCAGCAAGTCTTGCACAGTAGTAAGCATAATGCTTTGCTGCACAGCCTCCTCGTAAGAGCCGGTGCCTTTCACGGTGTTTGCCGGTGCGTTTGGTTTACTTAGCCACCATTTCATAGGCTCGTTATTGGTTATCTGTTGTTCGATCCGCTATACTTGTTGATCTTTTGTCAAATAGTCCTTTGGCAAACTGTCATTTTTCAGCCGGCTTGTTCAGCATCCGTTTGTATGCTCTCAGTATTTTCTTACCGTCAGGTCCAAAATCCAGGGCTCCGTTTCTCCATTCGTAAATCAGAACCACTACCAATAGCATGATAAATACCAGCACTCCAATGTATCCGTACCATCCCAGGTCGCGGAAGGCGATGGCCCAGGCAAGTATAAATACTGTTTCCACGTCGAAGATGACGAAGAGCATGGCTACCAAGTAAAATTGAGAGGAGAAGCGGAGGCGGGCAGAGCCTGCGCTCATGATACCGCCTTCATAAGGTTGGCCGGTGGCTCGGTCGTTGTGTCGCTGCCCAAGCACGTAAGACAGCCCCATAATAAGCACTACGAGGCTAAGCACTATAGCACCATATACTAGCAAGGGCCATAAAAGCACGCTATTTTCTTCTGAAGCATACACAGCCTTATCACCTTGCGGCGACCATTAAGTGAAACAACCTGTTCTAATGTCACTCCCGTACCAGGAAGGCCCCTTTGGCTATCAGGTGCCGGAAATGTAATGCTCGAGATTCTCGATAATGAATTTTTGCTCGTCTATTATATATTTCACGATGTCGCCTATTGAGATCAGGCCTACAAGGTTACCAGCTTCAAAAACAGGAAGGTGCCGGATGTATTTGGTTGTCATCAGGCTCATGCATTGCTCCAGGGTGTTGTCTGGTGTTACAGAAACCGGATGCTCTGTCATTACTTCTTTTATCCGGGTTTCTTTGGAGGCTTTGCCTTTCAGGATTACTTTACGTGCGTAATCACGTTCTGTAAATATGCCCGCAAAATGTTCTTGCTCGTCTAATACCACTAGTGCACCCACATTTTTCTCCACCATCTCTTCAAGCGCACTAAATACGGTATCGTTGGGATGAACAGCGAAAACTTTGTTTCCTTTAGCCTGTAAGATACTTCGAACTGTTCCCATGCTAACCTCCTGTAAATAAAAGGGTAATAGAAAAAGATATTTCGTTACTTATACGTGTGTCGTTTAAAAAGGACAATAAAATAATGAAAATATACTCTTTTTTTATACTTATTCCGTGCTGCACCTGAGTTTTGTAATCATTGTCAGTATTTTTTACTGAACAGGTTTAATTATTTCGCTAAGGACTAAACGGTTACCTTTAAGCAGAGTTAAATTAGATAGGCCTTTTAACAATTTCATTTATGGAAAATAATAGTAATTCGAAGGGCTTTTCTGAGATGCTTAATTTCGGTTTAGTGGAAGCATTATTAGGACGCAGGTCGAGACGTTTTTTTATGGGTGCTGAAATTCCGGATGGTGTCTTTGCCTACAAATCAAAGTATGAGTCTGTACCACTATCTGAGCTTGAGAAACTGCTGGTGGTAACGGCTTGCGGAGGCAACACTGGCTGGCACTACATGATACAACGGGCACAGCGGTATGCACCGCACCTATCTAACTATGCAGCTGCAGCAGGAGGACGTACTTTTCCGTCGGCTGCGGGGTTTCATACCAGTAAGACTTTCTTTACCGACGATGAGGGTGTATATGTGCTGGATAATCGCGATGCCCCTGCAGCAGCAGAAAGAAACGATGATGGTTCCCTGGATTTGGATGCTATACTTGATGTACTAAAACTTAATGTTATAAAGCTACAGGATGGCCGTTTGCGCGTGCCCTCCGAGGTGCCTTATGTAGAGGCGCACAATACCTGGGTAGCCAATAAACCGGGCACGCTGCTTGTTTTTCCGGTGGCAGACCTGGCGCAGCATGTGCTGTTGGGGTTATGTTATATGCTGCAAAATGGCTTGGTGCTTACTGATGATATCAACAAGCGTCCTATTCCCGGCATCGAAAAGTATAAAGACATAGTAGACATCAACAACAACTGGAACATTACCTTTCTGGATCAGATATCACTGGCCGAGGTAACTGCAGAGATATCTACAAGTTGTTATGCCGGTGCTTTAATGCTGCAGGCGATGGGGCTTGGCGGCTGGATGTACGACGGCATAGATCTGTTTAGCGTGCTTGGTGCCAGCGGCAATCCCGATGTACCCGGCCTTGGGTTCCGCTATGATACGAACGATAACTGGCCCTATCCGAACCCTACCGGATTAAAAGGCGTGATGGAAGGCTTTTGCCCGCCACATTTCCCTGACATGCGGGCAGCGGTAGAGGCAGTTTGCGAACGAAAATTCGGAAAGGGAGGGCCATTTAACGAAAATACACCAGGTCCCTGGAAAGATGCAGCAAAAGTAAGGGGAGCGGCCCAGGTTCATTCAGAGCGCTTTAGAGAATGCGTTGCGCTGCAGGCGCAATATATTTACGACACATTTGGCAAGTTTCCGGCAACAGTACCCTCTATTTTTATGCTAACCTACCTGCAGGCTCATCACCTTGATCTGGAGTTCTATGATACGTTTTACAAGCCAGGTGCATACCTCAAAACTCATGCAACACATATGGCTAAGTGGCATTAAATTATAAATAACAACTATATAGAATCAGGCCCTGTTACTTATTTAAGTATAGTAACAGGACCTGTCCATGATTCTAATTCAACATTTATTCCCTCAGAATTTTGATACTCTTTATTCTATCTTTGGTATCAACAGTTTGCAGAATGTATATTCCTTTCCTGAGGCTTTTAGCAATTCTAAATGAATACACCGCATTTTCCGGCTTCTGTTCTGGTAGTTGCTTGTAAAAGATACTTTTACCTGCTAAGTCAAACACTTCTATACTTTTAAGTGCAGTTTTGTCTCCTATAGCAAGAGATAACTCCTCTTTAAAAGGATTTGGGTAGACTATAATATTCTCCTCATCACTGATTTTTCCAAGTAATGCCTGCGTGCCAGAAACAGCTACGTATGGCGACAGCCTGCTTCCGGGGATGGGCCTTTCGAGGGCGCCGCTGGGCAGCTGCCAGCCCACGGCCAGGTTGTCACCGCCGGCCTCCTCCTTGTGCAGGGCCTCGATGTAGTAGCGCTGGCCGGCCTGCAGGCTCACCCGCACCGACTGCTGCTCGGGGTACTTGCCCCACTCCCGGGGGGCGGTCCAGCCGTTGACGAAGGCCAGCCTGGCCTTGGCCGCCGGGCTCTCGGAGGTGCTCAGGTAGAGCTCGGCGTTGTTGTCGGCGGCGATCCAGAGGGTGTACTGCCCCGTCTCGGGGGCCGTGACGTAGCCGCGCACGCGCTGGCCGTAGTTGTCGCCGGCGTTGGTCGGGGCCTCGAACAGCGGCAGCTCGCCCGTGCTGCTTGGGGCCGAGCTGGTGGGGATCGAGCCCACGCCGTAGCCGCCCAGGTTCGTCCAAACCTCCCGTGAGATCTTGCCAGATGTAGTACCTCCGCCACCACCGGTACCCGTAACTGTAATTGCAATTGCATCAGAACTAATCGTATGATTGTCGACATCGGTACCTATTGCCTTAATGCTATAGTTGCCTCCGGGTACATTAAACCAGGTCGCAGCATAAGGAACAGCAGTAGATTCTGCTATTTTAACTGCGCCTTGGTAGTACTCCACCTTTGCCCATTTTCTGGCTACTTCTGCAAAGCTTACACTTAGGTTTATGTTGCTACCTGCTGCAAAAGTTTGTCCTGCTGTTGGCGAGGTTAGGGTAATAGGCTTCGTCACACCACCACTACAATCCGGGTAAAGGTCTACAAAATCACTTCCGACCAGGCCTTCAGGATCTGTAACCTTTAGAGAAATTCTGTAAAAATACGTTTCCCCATCGCAGCCAATTGGTGTTATAGTAGTAGTGGTAGTAGGATTTGTGTCTATTGGCTCAGGGTGTGTGTGCGTATTGTGGTGTAATACGGTTTGCCACTCATACTTTAACAGCGATCCAGCACTCTCAGCATCAGTAACGGCAGCAGAAAGGGTGTATACTTTATTAGCTGTCATGGGGTATTTCGTACCATCAGCCGGACTTGTAATATTAACGGTAGGTGGCGTGTTATTAAGTGCTATGTCAAGTGTGGTAGTGGCAGAAAGCCCGCCAGCATCGGTAATTTTTAAGGTAATTTTATAGATCGTTCTTCCGGTAGCAGAGAAAGTATGGCTAGGATTAGCGAGCGTAGAATGAGCAGTTCCATCTCCAAAATCCCAGTCGTACGTTAATGGTTTACCTTCCGGGTCAGAAGAGTTACTGCCAGTGAACTGCACAGTAAGCGGACTCTGGCCGAATAATTTGTCGGCAGTGGCTACTGCCTTTGGGGGACTGTTAGTGGAGTTGTAGGATACCCTGCGCAACTGATAGGCATAATTTATATAGTACAATCCACCTGTTACAGGGTGAGTAGCCATCGCTACCACAGCGGCATTCTGATTTATATAGTTTGTAATTGACTGTGGATTATGCGAGGCATCGAACCTAGCGTTCTTGATCCAGCCGCCTACATAGTCGCCAAAAAAGTATGTGTTTTTATACTCAACCGGAAAATCATCTCCGGTATACCATACACCGCCAGTAACAGAGCCGCCGTTAAACTGTGGGCCTGAAACCGGAGAACCGGATGAGCCAATAAGAGCTACGGCAGCTGTTTCGCCTGAAAAAGTGCCTGTTCTGGCTGATGTGCCTTTGGTTTGATGCCACCAGTCAAATGCTGGCCGTTGGTGCACAAATAACTTATAGGCAGCGTTGGAAATTGGTACATTGTAATCGCAGGGGTTGCCAAAGTATGGAGCAGTCGACTTTTGAGGCTGTTTAATCAGGTTGCCGTAGTAGAAATACTGCTGTGTACAACTGCCCTGTCCATATAAAGGGTTTGGCTGATCGTAGTTATTAGGTACCTGCACATGGTAATACCATTCCTGCTCTGTAAGGCCTTCGTAAATGGGCCAGCCAAAGTTCTGCCCGGCTTTTGCTACTACGTTTATTTCTTCCCAGTTGTACCATCCTACGTCTCCGGCATAGATAACCCCTGGGAAGCTTGCGCTGCCTGTACCGGGTTTTATAGTGAACCGAAAAACGTTTCTGAAACCCAATGCCCACACCCGTGATGCCGGAGAGCGAGGCGCTGCTGAATTATAATAGGGGTTTGAGGGAAGGCCGTTACCGGTTGCGGGATCTATACGCAGTATTTTACCGTTAATGCAGTTTATCTGCTGTGCCCTAAATGCCCCAATATTTTCTTTGCTGGTAATGATGCCATCCTGAAGGGCCTGCGGAACATAAGTATCGTTAGGATTGGCTGGGTCGTAGCCTTTGTCTACATACCCAGCTGATCCACCATCCCCGATTGAAAGTAGCAAAGAGCCATCCTCGCCAAACTTCAAATCGCCAACACCGTGCCCCGTGTAAAGTACAGGTAAGCCAGTAGATTTGGTTTCTCCTATTAGGATTTTTCGGCTTGCCGGATCTACCGTACGCTTATTGTCCGATGTGCGGGCTGTGTAGCGGGTAAGGCGGCCAATGGAAGCGCTAAAAAAATCATTGGCAGATGGGTTATAACTGCTAGTGCCAAAGTATAGCAAATGGTGCCTGTCTACCACATAGAGCACATACACATAGCCGTTACTGTCGAAGTTAGGGTCAATCGCAAAGCCCAGCATTCCGTGGTCTTTCCAGTCGCCCACCTCCTCGCTAATGTTAAGAAAAGGCGTGGCCAATTTTTGCCCATTTTCAATCAACCATACCCTGCCTCCTTTTTCCCAGACGTACGTTCGGTTGCCGTCTTTCGAGAAAATAAGGCCAACAGCAGCATTCCAGTTATCACCAATCTGTACATCTGAAAAACCAGATGGCTGCGAAGAAGCTTTGATAATAAATAGTAAAAGGAAGGTGAGGACTAATAGGGAGCGAAAAAAGACATTGCGGCTCGCGCATAATAATCCCCCTGATAATGTAGAAACAGTAATCATAGAGGGTATTTAAGAAAAGAATAAATAAAGAGTACCTGAAGCGAAAAGACTAGCAAAACGATTGCTCGAAGGAGAGGAGGAAATATGTAAAGTTTAATATGGGGTTAGTTCTAAACCACCAGCCATTCACATTTATTTGTACGCAACTGGTTATAGGGTGTTTTAATGATTCAGATATTAATTTGGATAATAAATGTAAGATTTAATTAGTGGTTCATATTGATTGCCATTTATCTGATTTGATCTAAAGCTTATACAATTCCGGTAAACCAAATACTGAATTTTAAGCGTAAGTTTTCTAAAAGTGAGAAGATGAGGGAAATTACGCAGCTGCTTTCAGATGTTACGGGACTTACGTCAGGTTTTATAGAGCATTTACTTGTTACACTTGCTGTACTGCTGGGACTATGGTTATTGAGTAATTTAATTCTAAGTATCGCATTTAAGCGTGAGCAGGATCTTCGAAAGCGCTATATGTGGCGCAAATTCACCAATTACATCATAACAGTAACTGGGATCATACTTCTCTTTAATATCTGGTTCGGTGGGCTACGTTCTGTCGCTACTTTTTTTGGTTTACTTTCTGCAGGATTGGTACTTGCCTTACGTGAACCGCTGCTTAATATTACCGGCTGGCTTTTTATTATTTGGAAACGGCCCTTCAGAATAGGAGACAGGATACAGATTGGGAGTTTTGCAGGTGATGTAATTGACATCAGACTGTTTCAGTTTAGCTTAAACGAGATAAACGGCTGGGTAGATGCCGACCAGGCAACAGGTAGAGTGGTACACATTCCTAACTTAAAAGCATTTACAGAGCCACAGGCCAACTATAACTATGGTTTTCCATTTATCTGGAATGAGGTGGCCGTTAAAATAACCTTTGAAAGTAACTGGAGCAGAGCAAAAGCTATACTTCAGGAGATTGTGCAGCGGCACGCAGAAAATCTAAGCGAATCAGCCCTCAAACAGGTTAAGAACCAGTCGCAGCAGCATCTTATTTTTTATGAGGATTTCGGACCAACTATCTATATAGATGTAGTAGAAAACGGTATAAAGCTGACAATGCGGTATATGTGTAGCCTGATGCGAAGGCGTAAAAGCGAAAACGCCATTTGGGAGGATGTGCTAAAAGCCTTTGCCACAACAGAAGACATTCACTTTGCTTATCCGGCCACACGTTTTTACAAGGGAGAGGAAGGGCGCTCTACATTATGATAAGATAATTTTTTAACCACCAACTGCTTTATCGTAGGCATAGTTTCAGCTTTAAGTATCTGGAATCATAGTCACTTATTAGATAAGAGTAGTGTTTTTTAAATTTTACTTCCATAATTTTAGAAACTTAATCAACCAAGATTAGTAGTAGTCCTTTAGCTATTATCGCTGGATTTGTTGTCTCTCTTCTCTTTATTAAAATCAAAAATGGATTATCAAAAGCTTTTTGTATCTGTTCCGGAAGCCATTGTGCTGCTTTCGCCCGACTTTACCATTTTAGCTGCTAATGATAGATATCTTGAAGTAACGATGCGCACACATGATGAGCTGATAGGTAAAGATTTTCTGAAAACATTCCCGGACAACCCGGACGCATCTGAATCTAAAAATGAAATGTTGCTGCGCCAGTCGCTGGAAAATACACTGCGCACTAAACATGTAGATTACTTAGATGTGTTGCGTTACGATATACCACGGCCTGCCTCACAGGGCGGAGGCTTTGATGTACGGTATTGGGAGGCATCCCATACTCCCATATTAGATGATGAAGGAAATGTGGAGTGCCTTATGCAGCTAACAAAAGATGTAACAGAGCGAGAGGTGGCGAAACTAGAACTGTCTGAGACGCAGGAAAAGTTTAAGTTTATGGCGGAGGCGATGCCGCTGCTTATTTTCACGACAAATACCGAAGGCAAAATAACTTACCTGAACCAACGCTGGGGAAAGTATACAGGTACAGCTACCAAAGAACTTATCTATAATGGTGTTAAGCAGGTATTTCATCCAGAGGACGCCGCAACTTTTACTACCCGCTGGGCAGATGCCTTTGCCAACAATACCGAGCTGCAAATGGAGGTAAGAGTCAAAGCCAGTGAAGGAATTTACCGTTGGCATTTGGCACGCATACTTCCGCAGGTAGACGAAAGCGGTAAGCTTTTAATGTGGGTAGGCGCTATTACTGATATCCATAACTCGAAACAATTGGTAGAAGAGCTATTGGAGGCGAATACTCAAATGGAGCAGCTTTCTAACCACGTGCAGCAAGCCTTTAAGAAAGTGGAGTCGGAGCGTAATATCTTAGAACGCCTGATTATAGAATCTCCGGCCTTCTTCTGCATACTGAAAGGACCGGAACATACTTTTGAGTTGATAAATAAAAATTACCAGAAGATTTTTCCTGGAAAAGAATTGCTTCATAAGCCTGTAGCCAAGGCCCTGCCAGAAGTTGTTGATCAAGGATACATTGCTATTCTTGACAAAGTATACCAGACCGGTGAAAGTTATGTAGCGGAACACATACGTATAATGCTCGACAGGTATAACACCGGCGCTCTGGAAGAGCTAACCATTTCTTTTCAATATCAGCCGCTGTATGATGAAAACAACACTATTTACGGCATACTAGTTTTTGGGTATGAGATTCCTGCTTTAAGCCATCAGCAATAGCAAACGAAACAACTGCACTCATTTAATTTAAAACTACTACAAGGCTCTTTTAGAGCACCTACATGAACCCAATCCAGTTAGATATACAGCAACTTCGGATTAAACATATTTTGTTTAAATCTAAACTGCGATCGGTGTTGTATGGTGGCAACTACGATGAGATTTTTTTCTCTGAAAGTGGGCCTGTAGGGCAATGGTTTATACAAACTGGCTGGCCAAAGTATAGCAGCCTTAGCCAGCTACAGGAACTTCATACTTTAAACCTCGACCTAAACAGGCAGGCAAAGCTGCTTATTACTTTATACAATAACAGCAAAATTGAGGAGGCCCATGACGGCCTGCGGGCCATTGATCTTAAATCAGACAGGTTTTTGAGTCTGCTATCTGAAATTGAGCAAAACCCAGAGGCGAGAACTTTATTTTAATCTACTTTTTATCGGTCGGTATTCTTGCTAAATTAAACTCGTACTTAGTTCCTGTAACTATGGTGGGCAACCTTTTCATACTTGTAGTAAGCTGGTTTTTACTTCGGCTGGAACGTAAGCAGCTGGGACCGGTTTTAGGTGTTAGTAACCCTATGTACCGGCTTTTTCAGTTTGGGATGGGGTTCTCTTCTACAGCTATACTTGCCATACTTACCAGCCTGGTTTTTGCTTTAACAGCTAACTTTACATGGGTTCCGACTGGTAGTGCTACTCTCGAATATCTGCTTAAAGGTTTTTATAATGTCTTCAACGCTGTATTATTCGAAGAGCTGATATTTAGAGGGTACCTGCTTTACAAAGCTCTTGAGTATTTAGGCGAGCGTAAAGCATGCTTTCTAAGCGCAGGTGCTTTTGGTGTGTATCATTGGTTTACGTTTAGCACATTCGGTAATCCTGTTTTAATGGGTTGGGTGTTTTTTTACACCGGAGTATGGGGATTAATGTTTGCCTACGCCTATACTAAAACCCGTTCGCTGGCGCTGCCTATAGGTTTACACTTGGGTTGGAATCTGGTGGATCAGTATATTTTTTCTAAAACGAGCCTAAGTTTATTCGAGCCTGTTACTACAATTCATACACGCTACCTAGGCACGCTTGAAAGTATGATGTTCCTGAATTTGCCAACCATTGGGTTTGCTGTACTTGTTATTTTGCTGTTGTCTAAGGTGCAAGGCAGGTATAGCACCAGGTAAGTAACAGCTGCTGATGACAACTAATTATACTTGCTTAGTGTAATCATAACTTAAAAAACACAACGATGGATGAATTTTTACAAGCTGCTATAGAAGAAGCCAGAAAAGGGTACAACGAAGGTGGTATTCCGATAGGTTCTGTACTAGTGCACAAAGGAAAAGTAATTGGACGCGGGCATAACAAGCGGGTTCAGGAGGGTAGTGTAGTACTACACGGCGAAATGGATGCACTTGAAAATGCCGGACGCCTGCCAGCTTCTGTTTACCGGGAGTGCACCATGTATACTACATTGTCGCCATGCCCGATGTGCTCCGGCACTATGCTGCTGTACGGTATTCCCAGAGTAGTTATAGGCGAGAACAAAACTTTTATGGGAGAAGAGGAGCTGCTGCGCAGCAGAGGAGTAGAAGTGGAGGTACTGAACAACGAGGAGTGCCACAACCTGATGCAACAGTTTATAAAGGAGAAGCCGGAACTATGGAACGAAGACATTGGGGTGTAAGCTAAAAGTATGAACTGTAGTTTTCTCGGAGTTTATACTTTCGCCGACACTTGTTTACTTCGAGGGTAATATAAAAGTATAAAAAAGGGTGATGCAGTTACTGCATCACCCTTTTTTATACTTACAATAATTTACTCAATAACTTTTATCAGCATACCTTTTTCAACGCGGTCTTGTAGCTGCATTCCGTTTAGCACGGCTATTTCTTCCAGCCTTTTACTTTCTTGTGAATACGACTGTAGAGCCTGTGCCAGCGTACTGGTTTGCTTTACCGGTTTGATTTGTATACGCTCTGGTTGTTTGTTTATTTTGGAGGCGTCTGTGAGTTGCCTGAAGCTTTCCATGGTGTTGCTGAACAGTTGTGCGTAAGCATCGAACTGTGGTGCTGTAGTAATGCCCATGATGCTGTAAATTCGGCCGTCATACTGGATCAGGTAAGTAAGTGTCCGGATGGTTGCCTGCTGTTGCTCTTGCTGCTGATCTGCAATAATAGCGAGCGCCGGTAAGCCGTTTACTGTTGTATTTCCTGATTTAACGGGTGTAAGCTTGTACTGCTGCATCATCTGCTGTGCCGCCTCCTCTAGTGAATTACCTGGAGCAAGCGTCAGGTTCATCATGGCCTTACCATCTTTAGCCCCCATCTGGAATACCTGCGGCGAGTTCATATAAGACCAGTTGGTAGGAATCTGGAACTGAAATTTTAACTCCGGATGATAGAAGACGTTGTTCTCCACAAAGCCCTGCTTCGGGTCTTCGCCATAGATCATGCCGTCTATCATTTTCAGATAATTGTTGCGGTTCACATCCAATGTGGTCAAGCTAAGTTTCTGTTTCCATTCAGTGGCTAGCTGCTGCACTGTAGTATAGCGGTTACCCGGGTCTGGGTGAGTAGAAAGAAATTCCGGTATAGCTGATCCGCTTTCCTGTTGCTTGCGCTGCAGCGTTAAAAAGAAGTCAGCCATCTCATCGGCATCATATCCTATTTTAGTTGCGTACTCTACACCCAACCTGTCAGATTCACGTTCGGCATCGCGTCCGAATTTAAGAAAAAGCAAACCTAAGCCCTGAGAGGCTGCCTCACCAAACTGTGCCAGTTCCGGAGCGAGCACCATGCCGGCTATCAAGCCAACCTGGGCAAGTATGGCTTTGCTTTGCTGCTGGACCGTATGGCGTGCGGCAATGTGCCCGATCTCGTGACCAAGTACACCGGCAAACTGGGCTTCGTTGTTAAAGTGCGCCATAATTCCGCGCGTAAAGTATACGTATCCGCCAGGCACGGCAAATGCATTTAACACAGGCGAATCGAGTACCTTAAAACTATACTTTATATCGCTGCGGTGTGAGATAGCGACCATCTGCTGTCCTTTCACATCAATAAAGCGCTGCATGGCGGGGTCATCGTAAAGGCCGAACTGTGCCACGATCTGTGGGTCAGCTTCCTGGCCCATAGCCAGTTCCTGGTCTTCCGACATCAGGGTTACGTTTTTCTTTCCTGTTACGGGGTTGGTGGAGCATGAGCTCCATATGCTCATTAAACCTGCCAGCAGACAGGCCGAAATATATTTTTTCATAGTCGTGTATTTAATGCCAAGTAGCCTTTCCTGTATTGGGTGTTCTTGGAAAAGCTATATTCAATTTATCAAACGATACTCAAAAGTATAGGTTTCTGATAGTGCTTTTTAAGGCAATAAGGTAGCATTAAATGCAAAACTGAAATAGCTTGCCAGCAAACTATTTTCTGAAAATAAGAGATATGGTGCCTTTAGTTTTGTAGTCTGCTACTGTACTGGTTCATAAACTGTAGAACTGCAGTTGTTTTTTTAAGAACTGCCATAGTACAAAATGCATCAGCTGTTGCTTATACGTTTGATGATCTCCTCATCGAGGGGTTTTTGTAAAAAGCCAGACACAACTTTATACTTTTGGGCTTTGTCCATATCAACCTGATCTACTGATGAGGTAAGGATGTAGATCTGGCATTTAGAAAGTAATTCTTCCTCATAGGGCAGTAATCTATCCAAGAAATCCCACCCACTCATATGAGGCATGTTCAAATCCAGAAAAATAATATCCGGAAGTTTCTGATACGCTTTGTCTGTTACTGCTGAAATAATTTCTGCAATGGCATGCGTGGCACAGGAAAAGCCTATACATGATTGGGTAAACTGTACTATCTCCAATAGTGTCTCGGTTAAAAAGACACTTATTTCATCATCATCAACAATAAAAACTTTACTGTACATGTTTGTTACCCAATAATAATGTGAAGGTTGTACCAGCTCCGGGTTCGCTTTTTACCAGAATTTTTCCGCCTATTGTCTCCACCTGCGTTTTTACCAGAAACAAACCAATGCCTTTGCCATGGGTGTTTGGATGAAAGCGTTTGTACAATTTAAAAAGTTGATTTTGAACCAACTCCATATCCATTCCCAGGCCATTGTCGCTTACGCTAAGAACATAACCACGGGCATCTCTGCTTACGCTGATTTCTACTTGCAGGAGCCTTTCCGGTGAGCGGTACTTGATAGCATTAGACACCAGGTTCTGAACTATACTGTACAGGTAGGCTTTGTTGGAAAGCATGGTGTAACTACAGTCAATAGCCAGAGTTACTTTGGCGTTGTTTATACTCAACTCATCCTGAAAAGGACTAAGTACTTCCTCTACAATGTTGAGCAAGTTAACATTTTCGCGGGGCAGGGTTCTGTCTGCATCTTTGATTGAGAGAATTGAGTTAATGTCTTTGATTACATTGTCAAGTTGTGTAATCGACATTTCCAGCTTATCCATGATATTATCAAACTGACCTGTGCCTAATTGCACCTTTCTGGCCAACCTTGATAAGCCTAAAGCATTTGCTACAGGTGCTCTGAGATTATGGGATACCATGTAAGTAAACTGCTGCAGATTCAGGTTCTGTTTATACAGATCGTCCGCTAATTTAAGCTGCTCGGCATCAGCTTTTTTCTTTTCAGTTATATCTGTTTGTAAAGCGATATAGTTTACCAGTTCACCGGTTGCATCTTTAATTGGGGTAACATCTATATTTACCCAATACGGCTCACCGGTTTTGCGGTAGTTAAGTATCTCGGCTGTAAAGTGTTCCTGCTCTTTATACTTTTGGCGGATATAATTTTCTGTTTCAGTGTCGGATTGATACCCTTGTAGCAACTGGCTGGGAACTTTGCCGATTACTTCTTCTTTAAGATACCCTGATAACCTCGTAAACCCGTCGTTTACCCATTCAATACGGCCCTGAGGGTCCATGATCACAACCCCGTTAATTGTTTTGCTGGCCACAAAAGACAATTTCTCCATTTCGCGGTGGAGGGCACTTTTTGCTGTTGTGTCTATAAAGTGAATAGCCAGCCCACCATCAAAGGGAAATATGCTGTAACTCAGTGTTAGGTGGCCATTGGTGTCATAGGTTTCTTCCAGGTATTCGGTTTTACCGGTTGCTTCTACCTGGAGGCAACTTAAGTAAAAGTCTTTATCCATTAAACCAGGAAACACCTCCCAGATAACTAACCCGATAAACTCCTTGGCTTCCTTGTTTATATGGTTGCAGTAAGCCTGATTTGCAAAAGTATAACACCAGTTTGCGTCGAGGGCAAAGAATGGTTCTGTTACACTGTTTAAAATCTTACGTAGCTGTTCAGAATGTGCTTTTATCAAGTGTTGGTGCTCTATATCAACAGTAACGTCTTTGGCAATTCCCTGCACTCCGATAATAGTACCACCCACAGAGACAGGAAGCACCGCTATACTCATCACCCTTACCTTGCCGGCAACATCCAGCACTTTTAACAAAATATCCTGCGACTCGCCTTCTAATGTTTTTTTGAAAGCTATCAGCGAATAGTTAAAATCATCAGGGTGAACGAGTTTAAGAAAGTGCTCTTTCAGAACGGCATCTTCTTGGTAGCCTAATTTATTCTTGAACTGCTTGTTTACGGAGGTAAAGTTTCCTGCAATGTCAAGCATAAAAACTACATCCGGGTGCGCCTCATACAAAGATATGTAATACGCCTGGTGCAGATCTTTTTCTTCCCGTTGGGATATAGTTTCGGTAATATCTTTGGAGTTGGTTACAAAACCTTGAATAAGCTCGTCGTGTAGCAGGTTTGTAACAGTGCTCTCAATCCAGCGCCAACCATTATACTTCGACATGAAGCGGTAAGGAGGGCTTACTATTTTATCGGTTGATACTACTTTTTGTAAAACAGAAACCGCTTTGTCTAAATCATCCGGGTGGATGTATGATAAGGCATTTTTGCCCACCATTTCAGACGCTGTATAGCCTAGAATTGCAGTAACAGAGTCGCCTACATATTTATATACTCCAGTTTCATCGATAACTGATAACAGGTCGGTGCTGTTTAGTAGTAGGTGCTTGTAAAAATCTGAGTGCAGGTGACCCATGAGTATTTAAAAATACAGCGTTTTAATAAAGAGTTTAAGTGCGTTTGTTATCATATAGTCATGTAAATTATAAGTGAACGCTACTGTTAGGCGTTAAGAGTAATTACTTATAATAAGTTCATCGTAGTAGGAGCAAAAATATCTTTCAAATTAAACAATTTTATCAAACACATTAGCTAATAATTAAAATTTAATGCATTCTTAATTTTAAATTTGTAATATTCTTATATATATCGTGTTGATATGAAGAGCGTATTAGAGATATAAAATTAAGGTTATAACATTCTTACATCAAATATACTTTCTTAATATAGAGCCATACTTCTATATTGCTACACCTGTAAATGGCTTTTGTTTTGTAATTTTGAGCAGTTGTTTTAAGGTATGTTTTTAGATTAATAGCTATGGGAACGTTAAAACTCCACATTAAGAACATGGTATGCGCCCGGTGTAACCGTGTTGTGGCTGAGGAGCTTGCTAAATTAGGTTATCAGGTGTTGCAGGTTTCGTTAGGTGAGGCCGAGATCAGCAGAGCCGACAATGCGTTTAACATAGAGCAGATAAGGGAAACGCTGACTGCCAACGGATTTGAATTGCTGGATGACCGAAAAACGCAGTTAATTGAACAGGTAAAGCTGGCAATAATTGAGCTGGTGCACCGCCAGGGGGAAGCAGATTTGCATATTAATACATCAGATTATTTGTCTGAAAAACTGGGCATGGATTATAGTTACCTTAGTTCGCTTTTCTCGTCGCATGAGGGGATAACTATAGAGAAGTACCTTATCCTGCAGCGCATAGAGCGCGTAAAGGAACTGCTGGTGTACAACGAGCTAAGTCTGAAAGAGATCGCCTATCAACTAGGCTACAGCAGTGTTGCGCACCTTTCAAATCAGTTTAAAAAGGTAACAGGCCTAACACCCAGCTATTTTAAAGAGGTTAAGGAAAATAAGCGAAAAACTATAGACCACGTGCAGGAGCAATAGTTCTTGTGAAACTAAATTCGCCAGCTGGTTATGTATAGCCGTATCAGCAAAGTATAATTTTTTAATACATGTATTCCCGCGAACAGGCATCTCAACTACGGCAGTCATTCTGGACTGCATTCGGACAGTACATAGCGCCGCATCCTTCTGCTGATGGCTATAAAATTAACTGGTCTAACTATAAAACTGGGTTAAAGCACGTTTATTTCCGGATGCAGGCCGACAAAAGATCAGCGTCTATTGCCATTGAATTAACTCACCCCGACCCGGAGATACAAGAGCTGTTTTTTGAGCAGTTTGAAGAATTAAAAAACCTGTTGCACGAGTACGTAGGAGAGCCTTGGGAGTGGGACCTGCACACTACTAACAGTGAAGGCAGAACCATTAGCAGAATCTATAAAGAGCTACCGGATGTAAGCGTGTTTAACCAAAACGACTGGCCAGCGCTTATTTCCTTTTTCAAACCCCGAATCATCGCCCTAGACGAATTCTGGAGCGGCGCCAAGTATAGCTTTGATGAACTGAAGGATTAATAGTTTAGGTAAACTGCCTACTTAAACAAAGCCGGCAGTTGCTGCACTAAAGTATAGCCACCCATCCAGGCCATCACCAGCACTACCAGCACACCGAATATTGTAAGTATAACCGGGTGTTTGTAATCGCCTACTACTTTGCGTTTATGTGCTGCCCAAATTATAGTACCCAGTGTAACAGGAAGTATAAGACCGTTTAAAGCACCGGCAAGTATAAGCAGGTGAACCGGCCTGCCGATTGTTACAAAAATAACCGTAGAGATAAGTATAAACCCGATGATGAGCCAGTTCTCATACTTCTCAAATACTGGTTTAAACGACTTGATAAACGATACCGAAGTATAAGCCGAACCAATAACAGAAGTAATAGCCGCCGAGAGCATCACCACACCAAAAATTTTATAGCCAATATCACCGGCTGCCAACTGAAACACAGAAGCAGGAGGATTGCTTTCATCTAGAACCAAGCCTTTGCTTACCACCCCAAGCGCTGCCAAAAACAGAAAAACCCGAATTACCGAGGCAATAGTAATACCTGATACAGCACTACTGTTAACCTGCGGAAGCGCAGCCTTTCCTTTTATTCCCGCGTCGAGTAGTCTATGGCCGCCTGCAAAGGTTATGTAGCCACCCACTGTACCACCTACAAGTGTAACGATAGCAGCGAAGTCGATTTGGTCCGGAAGTATGGTTTTGATGGCTGCTTCGGCAAGGGGAGGGGCAGAGGTAAAAGCTACATACACCATCAGCAGAATGAGGAGCAAACCCATTACCTGGGCAAACCGGTCCATTACTTTTTTGGCCTCGCGCACCAGAAAAATACCGATGGCAATGGCCGCAGCTATAACGGCCCCTGCTTCTGCACTTAATCCAAACAATACGTTAAAGCCAAGCCCTGCGCCCCCAATGTTGCCAACGTTAAAAGCAAATCCGCCCAGCACAATAAGCAGCGAAATAAACATCCCAAGCCCTGGCAGCACGATGTTGGCAATATCCTGTGCACGTTTTTCCGATACAGCAATTACACGCCATACATTTAGCTGTGCCCCGATATCCAGAATAATGGAGGTAAGTATAACAAAGCCAAAGCTGGCACCTAAAGTTTGGGTAAAAACAGTGGTTTGCGTCAGGAATCCGGGACCAACGGCAGAAGTAGCCATTAGAAAGGCTGCGCCCAAAAGTATACCCCAGTTTTTATTTTCACCCATACTTAGATCGCCTTTAGCTGTATGCTTTTTTTAGTGAGTGTGTCGTTTATGTAACGTGCAAAATCCAGGGCATGCGGTCCATCCCCGTGAATGCAAACAGTATCAGCTTGTATATTTATGTCGTTGCCTTGCTGCGTCTTTACCTTTCCAGCTGTAATCATGCGCAGCACCTGCTGCACAGCTCTCTCCGGGTCAGTGATTAAAGCATCGGGTAGTTTGCGGGAGGTGAGGGTGCCATCTTGTTGATAGGTTCTGTCTGCAAAAACTTCGCTGGCTGTTCTCAGGCCTGCAGCCTTGCCCGCATCTAGTAAAGCGCTCCCAGCCAAGCCGTAAAGTATAGCCTCCGGACACGTTTTGTAAACGGCTTGTGCTATAGCCTGTGCGAGTGCAGGATTAACAGCCGCCATGTTGTAAAGCGCTCCATGTGGTTTTACATGATGCAGGGTAATACCCTCTGCCTTTGCCATAGCCTGCAGCGCCCCTACCTGGTAAACCGTCATGGTATATACTTCTGCGGCACTAACAGCCATTTCTCTTCGGCCAAATCCAGCTAGGTCGGGTAGGCCGGGGTGTGCACCAATGGCTGCCCCATGTTGCAGTGCCAGCTGAATAGTGCGCTGCATTACCAATGGATCGCCGGCATGGTAGCCGCAGGCAATGTTAGCAGAAGTAACGTATGGAAGTATAGCCTCGTCGTTGCCTATGGTATAGGTGCCAAAGCTTTCGCCCATGTCGCAGTTAATATCTATGGTGAGCGGTTCTACAGCAAATGGTTTCATGATGTTCTTAATTTCAGGCTGATGGCACTTTTCAGTTGCTCCAGGTCTGCTTCCTGTTGCATGTAAAGTGCATGTGCCTCCTGTAAATTTACTTTTTTAAACTGAATATTTCTGCCCGGCTGTACCTGCGCCAGCTTCGGAAGATCTGCTGATATTACCTGTGCAATGCGTGGATAACCCCCTGTGGTCTGGTGGTCGGCCATGAGTATAATAGGTGAGCCCTGCGGAGGCACCTGCACCGCGCCAAAAGTCACAGCACTTGATAACATTTCCTCGGGTTGAGCAAGTTGCAACACCTGCCCCAGGAGGCGGTAACCCATTCTGTCGGATTGTGATGTTACCTGAAACTTACCTTCCCAAAAATACTGCTGGCTACTTTCGTTAAACAGCTCATGCTCCGGTCCTGGCAGTGCTTTGATTAATGGTTGCTCTTCGTACACCATGTAGGGCTGCGGCTCAAGTGTCCAGGAGGTTTGCGCAAACCATTTGCCAACGGCCTGTTCGGATAACTTAGTAAAAAGTGCTGCAGCAACTGGCGTATGAGTTTGGCAGGGAATAACATCATCCACTTGTAACGCTCTACCCTGGTAGCCTCCGAATCCTGCCCGCAGGTAGGTAGAGGTGCTCCCAAGTATAGCAGGCACATCTATTCCGCCGGAAACCGCCAGGTAAGTGCGGCAACCCTCTCTTGCACCTTTTAAAGCCAAAGTGCTACCAGCTCTTAAAAGTATAGGCCGCCACATGCGTACCGGCTCATTATTTATAACCGGTGTCATGTCGGCACCTGCTAAAGCTATCAGCTGGTCGTTCTCAAAGTATAAAGTAGGGCCCTGAAGAGTAATTTCTAAAGCAGCAGTATTATCAGAATTCCCAACCAAAAGATTAGCTATGCGCAGTGCAAAGGGGTCCATAGCTCCGGCTACAATTACGCCTTCCTGTTGGTGCCCATGCCTACCCAAGTCTTGTACCGTTGTCAGTAAGCCAGGCTTAATCACTTTAATGCTCATGCTGCTGTTCGTGCTTTTTAAAATCTTCTTCTGAAACTGGTAAAAACCTTACTCTATCGCCGGCTTTTAGTAAACTTGGCTGCTCCCGCTGTGGGTCGAAAAGCACCAGTGGCGTGCGCCCGATCAGTTGCCAGCCTCCCGGTGTAGTAATAGGGTAAACTCCCGTTTGTGTACCTGCAATGCCTACCGAGCCTGCGGGTATAGTTGCTCGTGGTTCGTTTTTGCGTGGGGTGGCTAAGCGTTTATCTAAGCCACCGAGGTAAGGAAATCCGGGGGCAAAGCCTATCATGTGTACCAGGTATACTCTTTTGCTATGCAGCTCGATCACTTTTGCTGGTGTTAGCTTGTTATGGCTTGCAACCTCCATTAGGTCAGGACCATACCTCCCTCCGTAGCAAACAGGTATTTCTACTATCCTGCTGCCGTTTGCTTTTTGCTCCCTGGTTTTTGTTAACACCTCTTGCAGTATGGATATTACTTTGTCATAAGGGTCGGTTTTACCTTTGTTGCTGAGTAGCCATGGGTTATAATAAACGGTGAGGGTGGTGTAGGCGGGTACGTATTCCAGAATGCCAGGGATAGGGTGGCGGTCCAGGTAACGGGCTACGGCCTGGATTTTAGCATGTGTGGCTTCCGATACATCCTCTTCAAACTGCAACACAATGGCTTTGTCGCCGAGGGGCAGCAGTTGGATCGGGATAAGTTCTTTTCGGTTCATAGAGCTTGTTACGGAGTATAGCCACACTTCTGTTCAAGCTAAGCAAATTTCAGCGGAAATGGTAGGTATGTATACCTTATTCAATGCTAGTATTTTACTCGTATAGGGCAATCGTTAAAGAAATTGTCTACATAAGAAAACTAAGGGAGTAATTGCATCTGCATAGTCATAACTTTTGTGTCTATCCAGTGATTCAAACTTTCCAATAATCCCCTTAAGAAGATAGTTTTCTACTACTGTTGGTGCTGACCATTCTAAAAGAGCCGAACCGAATATGGAACAGTATAAAACTTTTAGCTCGCACCCTGTTTGGTTTTCTCCCTACCGCAGCATATCCAGCTCCATGCGCAGGTTTTCCCTTGCCTGTAGCTCTAGCCGTTCCCGGAAAAATGGAGTTTTAAAAATGTAGGGCTGAGCCAGAAAGCGCTGGAGTATACTTTGTCTGCCAGTTTGGTAAGTTGCGTCACTATACATGCTATACTCTTTACGTATGGCCTGTCGGTATACATTATATTTTTGCCAACCAGCGCCAAGTATAGCCAAGTCTAGGTCCAATAGAAAGTCAGTGGTGATATTGTTGTTTTGCTGGTGATTTTTAGTTGACAGAATCATACTTTTAACCTGGGCAATTTCATCCTCCGGTAAACTTATCTGATGCAACTGTTCTTCTGCAAGTTGGGCGCTTTTTTCTTCGTTGTCGGTTTGGGTAGGAGTGTATACAATATCGTGGTAAAAGATGGCAAATTGCAACAGGTCGTACTTTATACTTTCGTGCTTATACTTTTCTGCCAGTTCCAGCATGTAAGCCAGGTGGTTGAGGTTGTGGTAATACCGGCCTTCGGAAGTATACGCCTGCTCCAGCTCTTGCCATAGATTTTCTGTTAAGTAAGCATCAGCAGTATACTTGCTGCACAGTGTATCCCAGTTTTGTTTAAGTTCTTTAACCATGTTTGCTAACTATTTACGGCTTAAACCGCACTGTTATTTTTACTTGCTGCGCTTTAGCACTTCCGTTGCTGGTAGATGGCTTCCAGGCAGGTCCTTCTTTTATTAGTCGTAAGGCTTCCTGGTCGCAGCTGGTGCAAAGGCTTTTTACTACCTTCAGGTCTTGCAGTTCGCCGGTGGCGCCTACGGTTGCCTGCACCACCACACGTCCTTTCTTAGAATTTGAAGTATAACGGATATTTTCTTCAAGATATTTTTTATAAGCACGTATGCCGGCAGCGGGTCGGGCAGCTACGATGGCAGGAGGGGGTGCAGTGGTTTTTGCGTAGCCTGTCACCACCACTTCGCTAAGTGCCCTGGTATCCTCCTTCAGGTTTACGGTCAGGTTTTGAGTACTGGCATCGATGCTTTTTTCTTCTCGCTCAAAACCGATAAAGCTGAAGGCCAGTGTTGTATTATCCTGTGGTAAACTGATTGTGAAGTTGCCATTAGAATCGGTAGCCACACCGGAATTTGTTCCTTTTATTGTTACGGCCACACCCGGCAAAGGCTGCCCATCCGACGAAAGCACCTGCCCCTGTACCTGCTTTATGGCAACGGAGTTTATTCCTCTTATCCTTATGCCAGCTGCTTTTCCTACTAATGCCCGTTCTACAGAAGTAGATTCTGGTACCAGCGTGTTTCTGCTCTGGTAGCCTAAAGACTTTACAGCTTCGGTAGGTGCTGTTGTTTTGGCAATGGCAGGAGCATCGGCTAGCTTTATTGGGTTTAAGAACAACGTATCTGGCTTAGCATCTTCCTGTACCAAAACATCTTCTACAACCTCAGCCTCACGATCTGCTACTACAACAGGTGGCGTATACCTTGGCCGACTTTGTGAAGGAGACGCTACAATCAATTTAGGGCGCACGGTATCCGGGGCAGCCTCAGCTATACTTTCTTCTGAATCTGCAACAGGCTCATATGCTGGTTTCATAGCTTCCTGAAGGGCCGTTTCTGTTGCGGCTATACTTTGTTCCTGCTTCAGTTCTCTGTAGTTGTAGTAAAACACCAATACTGTTGAGCATAGTAACACCAGAATAGCTGCGGCTATACTTACAGTTGTTACCGGCCGGCGCTTCTGTTGCTTGGTTCTGGCTGCAACTAGTTTGTTTATACTTTTAACAGCAGCCGCTGTTTTGCCTGCATCCGAAATAGCCATACCTTCCAGCACATCCGAGCACAAGTCGCAGTCCAGCAGGTGGCGCTCCAACTGGTGATGCAAGGAATGGGGCAGGGTGTTATCGTGGTACTGGCGCAGCAGCTCCACAGACGGATGGTCTCCCGGTTCCCAAAGTATATGTCGGTTATTTTGGTGCATGTTTTTTCTCCAGGTATAGTTTCAGGTTTCGTTTCCCGTTCTGGATATAACTTTTTACTTTGTTTAGATCGCAACCGGTTAAGGCGCTTATTTCTTTGTAACTTTTTTGCTGCAGGTAAAACAGTTCGATGCATCGGCGTTGTTCAGGTGGCAACTCCTGCAGGGCCTGCCGCAAAGCCTGTTCCGTTTCCTCAACCTGTTCTGCTTCTGTTAGATGCATGGGTGGCGCATTTTCCATAAACAGGGGAGGAGAATCTTCTAAAGCTATACGTTGCACCTTTTTGCCAGCCCTAAGTTGCATCAGGCAAAAATTACGGGTAGTGCTGTGCAGCCAGCTTTTAAAGTTGCTTACTTCGTGCTTTAGCAGCGCCTCTGCAATGTGTTCAAACAGCTGCATGGTGGTATCTTTGCTTTCTTCCTCATCCTTCAGGTATTTCAGGCAAACCAGGTATACCATTTCCGAGTGTCGCTGATACAGTTCTCCCAAATGCTCCAACTCACCCGTCTGTTGGTAGAGGCGCAGCAATTCCTCGTCGCCGGGAGGCGCCTTGCCGTTGGTAAATAGCCTGAGGAAGAAGGGTAGCATTAAATTATACTTAGCTGTTATAATGGATTACAGTACTTGCTGTCAGGATTTTCGTCTTCTGTTTTTTATTTAAACGCAAAGTACCTGAAAGATGCAAAGCAACATCTCGCTTAAGACCATCATCTAAAGAAAATAAAAATTTTCCAGAATTTTTTATGGAAAGTGTGTGAAGGCTGCATCCACTAGTAAACCAAAACACAAAAGCCATGAAAAAGCACATCTACTTACTGCTTGCCCTTATGATGATCGGGCTGCAGGCAATTGCACAAGGACGTATGATTACCGGGACCGTTACCGATGCAAACGGAGGCCATCCCTTACCTGGGGTAACCATAATGCTGAAGGGAACAAGCACCGGTACCAGCACCGACCAGCACGGCAAGTACAGTATAAGTGTACCCAACAACAAAGCCATACTTGTATTCCGGTTTATCGGCTACAATACCAAAGAAGTGAAAGTAGGTGCCAAACAGCAGCTGGATGTGGCCATGGAGGTGGATAATAAGCAACTGCAGGAGGTGGTTGTAACCGGATATGGAAGGGCCTTGGCTGGAAAGGTGGCTAGTGTCAGAATTCGGGGCGTGGCTACACAAACTTACGTGTCTTACGACATGAATGCGCCCATGCACAATACCGAAAATTACAACTACATCAAAGAAAGTACTTTTCAGAACGCCAAGAGAAACCCTTTGTCAACCTTCTCTATTGATGTGGACAATGCCTCGTACAGCAACGTGCGCCGCTTCCTGAACCAGGGACAAAAGCCACCTGTAGACGCTGTGCGCATAGAGGAAATGGTTAATTATTTTACCTACGACTACAAACAACCAACAGGCGATGCGCCATTCTCGGTATATACAGAACTTTCGGAGTGCCCTTGGAATAAAGATAACCAGCTGCTGCACATCGGCCTGCAGGGCAAAAACATACCTACAGATAATCTGCCGTCGTCTAACCTGGTATTTTTAATTGATGTGTCAGGCTCTATGATGTCACCGGATAAACTGCCGTTGGTAAAATCTGGGTTTAAATTGCTGGTGGAGCAGTTACGGCCACAGGATAAAGTTGCCATTGTGGTTTATGCCGGAGCAGCCGGTTTGGTATTGCCTTCTACAAATAAAAAGAAAGATATGCTGCAAGCGATTGATGCCCTGGAGGCAGGTGGTTCTACAGCAGGCGGTGCCGGTATTAAGCTAGCCTACAAGGTGGCACAGGATAACTTTATGCAGGACGGAAACAACCGGGTTATACTTGCCTCTGACGGTGACTTTAACATAGGCGTGAGCAGCGACAGTGAACTGCAGCGCCTGATTGAAAAGGAACGTGAGTCGGGTGTGTTTTTAACGGTGCTGGGTTTTGGTACCGGCAACCTGAAAGATTCTCGAATGGAACAACTGGCTGACAAAGGCAATGGCAACTATGCGTATGTAGACAATATTCTGGAGGCAAAGAAGGTGTTTGTGAATGAGTTTGGCGGCACCTTGTTTACGATTGCCAAAGACGTAAAGCTGCAACTGGAGTTTAACCCGGCTAAAGTAAAATCTTACCGACTGATTGGCTATGAAAACCGAGCACTTGCTGATGAGGAGTTTAACGATGATAAAAAAGATGCCGGTGATCTGGGATCCGGGCACACCGTAACGGCTTTATATGAAATTGTACCGGCCAGTTCCAAGTCTGATACTAAAGCAGCAGGGGACGTAGACCCGTTAAAGTATCAGAAAACAGAGCTGGAGCCAAATGCGAATCGAACAAACGAAATCCTGACCCTGAAGCTACGTTACAAAGACCCTAATGGCTCGCAAAGCAAGTTGATCTCTACTACAGTAACAGATAAAGCCGTAGCAGTAAACAACACCTCCGATGACTTCCGTTTTTCTGCTGCAGTGGCTGCCTATGGTATGCTCCTCCGCGACTCTGAATTCAAGGGCAACGCCTCTTACCCGATGATTCTGGAACTGGCAGAAGGTGGCAGAGGTAAAGACAGAGAAGGATATCGTATTGAGTTTATAAATCTGGTAAAGTCAATGAGCTTGTTGAGTGATAGGAGGTGATTTGAGTAATTACTAATTATAAATTACAAATTAAGAATTGATGGGGTGATATACAGGCTGTCATTTCGAGAGCACCGCGAGAAATCTGAAATATTGTAGTATTATGAAATGCTCCGGATTTCTCGCGGTGCTCGAAATGACAACTTCTACCTTTAGTTAAGATCCATTACGCCGGCTCTATTCTCAAGCGTCAGCTTATTCTCCTTGGGAGTAATGGGGCAGAAGTAGTTGTAGTTGTAGTTGTAGTTGTAGTTGTAGTTGTAGGCGCAGTAGGTGTTATAAGTTTTGTTCAAGTCAAGCATGAGGGTGTTGCTTTTTGGTATACGCAGGTCCAAATAGCGGTATCCGCCGTAGGAGGTTATGCCTTTGGTAGCATCCGTGAATGGAAGGAACAGGTAGTCTTTATACTCTTCCTTTAACCAGAGATCGTGGCTCTGGTATATGGTAAGCATAAGTGGCTTGCCTTGTAGTTTACAAGTGCAGTTCGCCATACTTTTCTCAGATGGCCCGGCTGCCTGTGGTGGTAGGCATGGTAAACGGAAGCTGATCAGGGGTTATGGCGAACTGGGCTGCTATACAATGATTACTATCAGCAGGAAAGAACTCCAGCCCCTTAAACTTTTTGAGCGCCTGCTTTGGAAGCAGTGTTTTTTCGGGGCTGCGTACATGTTGTTTAGCTCAGCCTCTAAGTTTATGACCTCTTGCTGCCACAATGCTACAGGCTGCTCCTGTGCCTGAGCAAGCATGGTAACAAAAACATGGTGATTAAACCTAATAAATTTATTTTCATACTATAGCACACTTAATTTTTTGGTGATAATCCCGCGATCTGTTTTAATCTGAAGCAGGTACATTCCCGCCTTTACTCCATCAATATCTACGTCAAGTTTTTCAGGTCGTGGCTTTGTAAGCGTGGCTGTGTACACTAGTTTACCTACCGAAGTATAAAGCTGTACCTCCTGCACATCAAAATCAGCATGTAAAAAACTTATGGTAAACTTGTTATTAGTAGGGTTCGGGTATACGGCAATAGCCTGGTCTGGCGTTAGCATTTCTAACATAAAATCTGTAGTGCTTGTGGCTGCACCGCCAATACCATGCACAGAGACTTTGCCGGTTGTTGCTCCACGCGGCACCTGCACTTTATACTTAGTTGCCGACGCCTCCAGTATCAAGGCCTTCTCACCATTAAAAAATATCTCATCCTGAATGCCCAGTGTGCGGAAGTGGCTGCCGGTAATTTCTACGGTGGTGCCAACAGCGCCTTTTACTGGAGACATAGCTTCGAAAACGGGAGCAGGAATCACATCAAAATAAACAGCGCTACTTGCCTTGCCGCCTGGGGTTTCTACAGTAATATATCCTGAGGTGGCATCTTGAGGTATTCTTACGGTTAACTGGGTGGTAGTAGCGGTTACTATATGCGCCAGCGCCTGTCCAAAGTACACTTTGTTTCGTTCTACAGCAGTAGCAAAGTTTTCTCCGACAATAGAGACAGTGGCGCCAACTTTATCTTTTTGTTTGCTCAAGCTGCCGATGCTTGGCTTGTGCCATACTACATAGGCGTTAGAGCTTAAGATTTCTCCCCCTTTTGTAGTTATCTCAAACTTGGCTGTGGTTGCCTGAGCTGGTATCTTAACGACTAAAGTATTATCGTAGTGGTCTATTATCTCACATGTTAAGTTACCTAGTTTTATACTATGTAACAGGCTGGAGTCAAGGTGCTGGCCTTGTAGCGTAACAGTAGCGCCAATCACTCCTTCGGCAGGGCTAAAGCTGCTTATAATGGGAGGCTGGTATACTTCAAAAGTTTCTGTAGTGCTGGCAGCTCCATCGGGTGTAACAACTTTCAGTTTGCCAGTGGCAGCGGCTACCGGTACCAGTACTCTTAATGCTTCTGCCGTGGAGCTGATTACCGTAGTCTGCACACCGTTAAAATATACTTTGTTTTCGGTAGCACGGGCAGAAAATTTGCTGCCGCTAAGTATAACCTCAGTTCCCAACTTTCCTGCAGCAGGAGAGAAGGTACTTATACTTGGGCTTGCAATAATGTCCTCAGCATTCAGCTTCACGTTTTCGTTTACTACTGGTGGCATGTTGTAGATGCGGTTAACAGTAGTATTAGTGCGTACCGGAGAGTTGTAGTCAAAAAAGATATCAGCAAAGTTTTCTACGGCTGTTTTCGCTGGCAAATCTGCTTTTGGTTTAATGCTGAACTGGATATATCCATGGCTAGCCGGTTCGTTGGTTGTGCTATCGGGTAGCATGATGTTATCAAAGGTCCAGGTGAGTACGGGTTTGCCTTTGCCGCTTACTTCAAAACGTGCTGTATGCGAGGTTGAACCTAGCTGCAGTGTGCTCAGGTCCAGTTGCTCTGATAAGGTGTCTACTACCACTACACGATAAGCCACATCCGTACCTGTATTTTGAAATCGTATTTTATACTTTAAGGTTGCTCCTGTTGGTGTATAGTTTTCTTCCGTCAAACCCACCGGCGATACTAGCTTGTCATTAGGGTCGAACGAGTCGATGATCGGAAGGCATTCTTCTGCCACTTCGGCCTCTTCATCATCGGTTGGCATGGCGTTTACAAAGCCAGTGCTAAAGGCTTCACGGGTTGCTGCAACACGGCATCCTTCTATTGTTGCGCTGGCCAGCTTGTTATCGCCGTTTCCGTTTGGTTGATCAGCTTCCAGCCTAACTGTTTTACCTCCTGCCGGTATCCAGAAAACCAAGCTGTCGCCTGCGGTAAGTTTGTACTCCTCCACTGTTGCCAGCTGGCCATCAACGAATAACCTGAACACCTTACGGGAGTCCATGTCAGCCTGCCCTGAATTTTTGATTACAAATCGTACCATTCCCGATTCGAAATCGCATTTGCCTGTAATGGTAGCAACAGCAGAAGGCGGAGCAGTGGGGCTCTGGTCTCCCGGGGTTATCCAGGCTTTGGTGCACACGGTAAGGCCGCGTATACTTTCGTCGCCGCAAACTACTTTGTCCTGTATGGTTATCACGCTTGTCTGGCCAGGATTAACGGTTCCTGCATCGAACACATACGTGCCATTTGGCAGCCGGGTATAGGGTTTGTCTGCTGAGAGCAGTTCTACCTCTTTTGGCAATTGGAAGTATACTTTGGCGTTAGTGGCAGGGGCAAAGCCTGAGTTGGTATAGGTAAGTTTGGTGGTGCTGTCGAAGCAACGGCGGCGGCGCGTGGAGGATACACTGACAGAGAGGTAGGGGGAGAGGGTGACTTGGTTGGCGAAGTTTATGTTTTCAATATGTTGAGTACTTTCGCTTACGGATATAACTTGGTTGGCTTCAGGGCAAATTGGTTTGATCTCCTGACCTACTTTACTCGGTAGTATCTGTGATATATTATATTCTCCTTTACCCAGTGAGAGTGAGTAAATGCCGTTTGCATTAGTTACACCGTAGTATGGACCCGGAGTAGCCATGACCACTATACCTTCCAAAGTCTCTTCTTCCGGTTCATGTTTGCAGTTTAAATTTTTATCATAGTAAACTGTGCCAGATACATACCTGTTAGATTCGACATAGCTATCAGATGTATAAAGGGTGTATGCTTCACTTCTCCCATCGTACACAATTAACTTACTTGCTTTACCATTAACATCTACCCAGGCTATCTCATCCGCTGATTGATAAAGTAGCACACCATCCGTATTGTATACATTTAACTTCCGATCTTTAACTTTTGATGTTACATACACATTTCCTGAATCATCAACGTCCAAGTCAACTTTTGTTTCAATATCAATCTGGTTGAGAGAAAAACCGCCAAATTGCTTTACAAACTCTCCTTTAGGGGAAAACTTCTGTACACGATCTCCATCAAAGTCTGTTGTATAAATATAGCCTAAAGGGTCTACGGCAATATCTAATGGATTACGCATTCTGGTTGACTCTTCGAAGCCAGATTTTATTTTTTGTATAAATTGACCAGTAGCACTAAGCTTTAGTATACTGTTTCCATAGTAATCCGATAAATATATATTGCCCGCTAGATCTATTGCCAAGCCAGAAAAATAATGTCCTGTATTCAGATCATTGCCGAAGTCAGTGTACTTGTTTATATATTTTCCTGTTGGGCTAAATTTCCAGATGCAGGGTTTACCAAACCCGTGCTTATTACTTTCTAAAATATAAATGTTGCCGTGAATATCCTGTTCAATTCTTTCAGTAGAATTAATCCATAGTCCATCTGATATTGTAGGTCCAAATTGTAAAATTTTCTTTCCCTCGCCGTTAAATTTTGTGATTACTCCACGGTAGTCAAGGAAAAGTACGTTGCCTATATTATCTATAGAAAAACCTGAAGATTTATAAGTATCTCCCCATTTCTGAAGTACCTGACCACTATTGCTGAATTTAAGGATTTGACTATCACCATGATGGCGACTGTCTGAGACATATAAGTTATTTTCTGTATCTAAAGCCAAGTGTATTTTGGTACCATCAAGCATACCAACTCCACTTCTGTAACTTATTTCCCGTTGGTAAACTCCTGATGTATTGAAAACCAATATTTTTCTTGCATTTAGATCTGATACAAACACCTGTCCATTAGAATCTATAGCAATTTTGTATGGGTTGTACAGGTACTTGCCTCCATTTGCAATGCGAAAATCTACTAGTAATTGACCATCTTCAGAATATTTGTGAACAGTTTTACTATTATAGCCATCAACTACATAGATGTTGTTGTCACTATCTAATGCAATTCCTGTTGCATCCACATAATTAAGGTCTGGTGATGTCAATTTGAAGCTGTGAACTAAAATACCTGTGTTTGAATACCTTTGAACACGGTCGTTTCCGGTATCGAGCACATAAATGAAACCATTATCGTCAACGGTTATGTCTTCAGGATACTTCAACTGCTCTGGATCACTACCAAAGGAGCCAAACTCCAACAATAGATTTCCCTCCTTGTCAAATTTCATCACTTTTGAGTTGGAGTAATTTACAAGATAAAGGTTATCTTCTTTGTCAGTAGCTAAGTTACATGCCCGGTAATGATTGCTATCTATTCCCTTTAATTCATAACGCCAATCAAGTTCCCCTTCCTGATTGAACTTACGGAACTGCCAATCTGAAACGTATAGGTTATTGTGGCTATCAATAGTTAGTCCCCAAGGATAATCTACTTTAATACCAACCATTTTATTTAAAGAAAAACCCGGTATTTGAGAGAAAGTAGTACTTGATGAAATAAATAGAATTAAAAAAAGTAAAGCTGTTCTCATAGGCTAAAAGTATAAATGCAGTAAAGTATGGCTATCAGGCTGTAAATGTACTAATTAAAGTATAAACATAAAGCAATATTGTGGTACTACATCAGCCCATTTACAACAACGCACATTGTGTTACATTTTCAAAACCTATCTTTGCCGAAAGCCTTACGTTAAGGTATTGATATAAACTGAAAACGATACATGAGCCATACTTACACTGGTAAAGTAATGTGGTCGCACCTGGATGCTAACATGCACATGCGCCACTCCGCCTACGCCGATTTTGCAGCACAAGCCCGAATAGAAGCACTGGAAGAACTAGGCCTGGATTTAAAAACATTCCAACGCCTGCACATTGGTCCTATACTTTTTAGGGAGGAAACGAAGTACCTGCGCGAGGTCGGTATAAACGAAGAGCTAAAAGTTACTACCGCACTTAATAGCAGTAAAAAAGACGGATCGAGGTGGGCCATCCGACATGAGATTTTTAAAGCAGATGGCGTAAAAGCAGCCATCATACTCGTAGAGGGCGCCTGGATTGATACATTGAAAAGGAAACTGGCTGTACTACCTGATGAACTGGCCGAACACTTCGCATTACTTCCTAAAGCGGAGGATTTTGTAGAAATGTAAAGCTAATTGGCAGAGTTAAGATAAAATGTAAAGCTAATTGGCAGAGTTAAGATAAAGGGAATCAAAGTACTGCATTCATAACCCCGCTTTTCTAAACTTGCCACAACCTGTTAGCATGTGTACAGCGCAGACTACTTTTGGCAGCTTCGCAGTACACATGTCTCCTGGTGTTGTATATTTCAAGTAGCCATGTAAAACTCAATTATACTTTACTGGTTAAACGCTTCTGATTGCGCATCAGCTTTGTTTCGAGCTTTGATAGCCTTTTGCTCCAGCTTAACCATCTTTTTGGCTTCTTTAGCAGCTCTACTTGCTTCTTTGTGTGCTGCTTTTGCTTCTTTATACTGATTTTGAGCTGATTTCAATTCACGCTCCGCTTCTTTTAAGTTGCGTTTGGTTACAGCTGCCTTAGAATCGTGCAGTTTGTAGATAGAATCTGCTTGGTGTAGCCGCAGCTGTTGCTGTGGAGTTTGTGCCTGTGCAGGAGTACCTTCAGTAGCTAAGAAAAATACTAGTATAAATATGTATATTAAGTGTCTCATATTTATTTATACGTATTAGTATTTGTTTGATTCACAATATGTTATGAATAATTGAATCTTTATGATTAGTAATCATACTTATAACATCTACTAAAACCTCTGCTGCAGTTTTCGCTCCTTAAAGTGGCACCGGTTATATACTTTACTTTTTCCTGTTGTTATGCTCATATCTAGGTAAGGAAATATCTGCAAAACTCTTTGTAAATATTTATTTAGAAAGTATGATGGGAATATTACTTATGGTCAAATTAACATATATGGATTAGGATAACTAATCTACTAATCAAGCTATTGCAAATGGTTATACACTGTTTTTGGTATCGTTTACCAAAATTATTTAGTTATATAAAAACAAAAAGGAACTGTGGTATGTTACAAACGTACAATTAAATAATAATATAGTTATAAACTGTAATTGAACTAATGGTGAGAATTAAGTGGGCGCTTGTCATAGACAAAGAGTATGTAACGATTAGATACTGCCCTTGGAAAAAATTTTTGTGGAGTGAATGGAGAGGTGTCATCCCGAGCAAATCGCTTCGGAAAGATATGCTATTTGCCGCCGAGTTCATATATGAAAACAATGTGGAGTATGTGCTGGCAGATTACAGTCGCCTTTCAGCTCCCTTATTTGAAGATTAGATTTGGGTTTCTAACCACTCACTACAACTACTCCAGCACTCTAATCTTAAAAAAGTGGCTAATATTATCGGTTACGACCTATACGAGCAAATTGCTATTGATTCTATTTACGAAATGACAGCAGTACAGTCGATGCCATACTCAACAAAAGAATTTATCGCGAAAGAGGAGGCTCTGAACTGGTTGCTTGTAGCAAAGCAAGTCGCATAGGGTAACATTACAGCATCTTGCAAGCAATTTAATACCTCCTATTAACTAGAAAAACAATAAAAGTATAACGCCACCATAAAATAATGTGTGCACTCAGAAGTCTTTCGTTTTAAGACTATAACAAATATAGAGTGTTTACACGGCATCACTAAAACCCTACGTATAGCTCTTACTATTTATGATTTTGTTTGAGGGAACAGTATATGAAATCTTTGGTTTGGGAAATAGCCTTAGAACAGAAGTATTTAACAATACGATACTGCTCCGAGAAAAATTTAATCTGGAATGAGTGGAAGGGACAATTGCCAAGTAATGAACTACGGGAAGCAATTAAATACGCGTGTAGTTTTATAATGAGTAATGATATAGAATTGATATTGGCAGATTACATTCAGATGGGTGCTCCGAGTATGGAGGATCAAAAATGGATTGCTAACTATTCAGCGAAAATACTGCAGTATAGCAAGTTAAAGAAAGTAGCCAATTTGCTGGCATCTGATATTTTTCAGCAGATCGCAATAGAAGTAATTTATGAAACCGCATCAGAAATACCGCTGCCTCGCGAGTCGAAATACTTTTTGTCACAAGAGGATGCCATGGACTGGCTACTGCAGGATTAATGTGTAAAGTGTTAAATTATAAATCTAAGCCTGTACAGTTTAGGATAATAAAAGAGTAAATGCCACCCAGATCAATTAGGGCACAGCGACATTAATTTATTCTTGTTCCTTTTCTTTAACAACTTAAGCATAAATTTAAACACGTAGTACTCTTCGTTTTCCTTTTCATGTTCGGGTAGGTTAATTCTAAAGTTGAGTGTTTCCAGAAAGCTAGGGGTGTCGTTATAGAGCATATATTCATACACATTGTAAAAGTACTTCTTGGCGGAGGCTGTGCCAATTTCTATTCCCAGCGCGTCAAAAACAGCTTCTTTACTATCTTTCATAGTAGGTAGTCTTATCTTGAGTGTTCTGGTAATTTACTCTCAATCAAGCCTAAAAGAAATGAGGATTGTCACTTTCTGCTTTTACTGCAAAATTAACCACACCAACTCACGTATATTCACCCTCCAGGATTATAAATCTATGCATCTACCTTTATTATCTAGAGCCAAGACAGCCTTTAACGCGCGTTGGAAAAGAACGCTAAATCATACAACGCTACCAGTTTGCATTATGCACAAATAACCTAAAACCTTAATAAGCATGGGCTTGTAAGGAGGTCTTATATAAGTTTATTCAAACACGATACTTATGACGCCGTAAGTAAAATAAAACATGTTTAACTAAAGAATAAACTATGAAAACATATACTTTTAGAAAGGTAGCGGCTAGTTTAGCTATACTTTTCCTGCCACTTCTGATAAGCTGCTCATCATTAACAGGCGGGGGAGTATCCAACGATCCGGCAGTAGCTGCCCAGCAACAGCAGGTAGATTACCTAAAACAGGAACTGCGTGAGGCAGAGCGTTTAGCAGAAGAAGCTCGCCAACAAGAGAAAGCGGCTAAAAATAGATTAAAAGCAGCCGAACACGAATTGAAGGCAGCAAGGGAGCGTGCTAGAAGAATGGATGAGTACTAAATTTACGCTAACCATATAAAAACAAAAAAGCCTTACGGTTTGCGTAAGGCTTTTCTTTTATAAGCTGACTAACAGGAATTAGGCACGCTTAACATTAACAGCGTTAAGGCCTTTTCTGCCTTCCTGCAGTTCGTAAGTTACTCTGTCATTTTCTCTGATCTCATCAACCAAACCGGTTACATGCACGAAGTACTCCTGGTTAGTATTTTCGTCCTTGATGAAACCAAAACCTTTTTCGGCGTTGAAGAATTTTACTGTTCCGTTGTTCATAAATTTTTGATGTTATTGTCTAGAAGACGTTAATTAAGCTTAAAATGTTCATTATAATTTACAAAAAAATATATTTTTTATATAAATGTGCTTTAAAGTAACTCTCAGGGCTATTTTTAGATGGTTATTTTAGCAGAATTTTGGTTACTTAAATCGCAAAGGAGAAAGCGTAATAAAAATGCCCCTGCAAGGCAGGGGCTCTCTTTTTCATAGTTTTATATAGATGTGGCGGTAAATTATTCAAATGTACTAAGTGCGATACGCATAAGCAGTTAATCAGCTGGCAGTAGATACCTGTTGAGGCACAAGGTTAGGGTTGTTACGCCATTCCACTCCAGCTTTAGCCCGTTCTTCCTGATCACAGGCGGTAAAATCTTTAACGCCCATAATCGTAAGTGTAAGTAACAAAAGCATAGCAACAGCTGCGAATACTGGTTTCATAGTTTTAGTTTGCATATAGATAGATCGTTAGACGGTAATAAATCTTTATCTGGATTCCATAATTAGTTTACAAGTTAAATGCCATAAATGTAAGTTGTTTAATACCAGTAGATTAAGGAGATATTGCGGTATTTTTAACTGTCTGAAACCGGACATTTTAAATGCAAACTGTTTGATATCGAACAGCTGCTACAAGTCCATATCAACTTATAAACCTGCTGGTTACTACTTGTGAGGTCTGCCACGTATAAAAAACAGGAGCTTCATTAAACAGTATGGAATTGGTAAGTGAGTTTTTCTATTGTAAAGTGCTACAGCCGTATAATCTGATCTTTACAAAATTCTTGCGGCCTGTGGTGCACGAGGAGTTTAAACAAGCTATGCTGGCAGTTTACACAAGTATACAAGAACTCAAGCTAACGAAATGGGTGATGATTTCTACGATTAGTGAGTTTACAATACCTGACCAAAAATGGGCTGTGGAGCAGTTGGGTGTTCTACTCTATGATACGACACTAGAAAAAATAGCTATGGTCCGAAACCACGATCAAGAGTTACAGGCAATTGCCGAGTCAATCAGAACTAAAGTTTACAGAATTTACGGCAACAGCAAAGAGATGCAGCATTTTGCCACCCTTAACGAAGCAATCAAATACTTAGAGCCAGACTCTGAAACAGAAAAGTTAGTAACCAAGCTTATGATAACCAAAGGCGTGTAAAAAAACAGACATCGTTCTTTTCTCCTTTATAAGCTACAAAGGTTAAATAGCTAATTCTATCTTGTAACGTAAGCTGACTAAATTGTTGTTAATTATCTCGGCTAATCATTTTCACAAGCATGCTAAACAGCATATGCGACCTTAGGTCTAGACGGATCATTTCTATAAACTTTTTTTTCATTAGAGGGTGAATTAGGTTTAATGATCGTTGTGTATAATAGAGTCGGAAATATTATATTATTTCGCGTATTAGGTATAAATTTAAGGAATCTATTCTTATAAAGCAATACGCATTTTTGATGATTTTTTGTAAAGTATAGATCAGTGTTACACAAAAGGGAAACAAGAGCAGGCAATGTATACTTTTAAAGGCACTACCTGCTCTTGCGTAATTGTAAATTATAGGTGCAGCTATTTTAACGTAGATGCAGTATTAGGCTTAGAGAGTAGTTCTCCAAACAACTCCCATCGCTTCTCCGGGTTATCGGCTGTGCCACCATGCATTTCGATGTGCTGCCTTACCAGCTGTTGCCCCAAGTTATAGTTTATTACATAACTTCTGTAGCGGTCTATGAATTGGGTGCGCTGCAGTGCTTTGTCTTTTTCATAAAAGTTATACTTTACAATCCAGTCTGCGGCCTGTTCCCGGCTAATTTTGCCATCTAAATACATCCTAGCTGCTTCGTTGCCTGCAAAATTAAGCTTACCTATTTTCTCCAGTAGCGTGTAATAGCGGTCTGCCTCAGCTGCATTTAAACCAGCCAAGGGAAACAGTACTTCTTTCTCGAATTGTATGCGCTCCTGCTCCGGAAAAGCGACCTCAATACCATAGTTTGCACTGCCTTCTGCTATCAGTGACTGAGGACTGAAAAGCGGGTAAACTGAAAATTCTTTCCAGCCACGTTTGTTTACTAGTTCCTGCTCCAGTAGTGCATTAAATACATGGTGGCCCGGGTACCCCTCGTGGCAAGCTAAGTCTATAGCACGTTCCATGTAAATCGGAAAGTCAGTGTTTATCTGTATCAGGCTATATCCATTTCCTTTGTAATAATTGTAACCAGACCATGGCTTGTCGGTTACAAATTCTACCTTAAAATTCTCATTTTTGGGTAATTTGTAGTGTGCCAGTGTTCGCTTGCGAGCCTCCTGTATTGCCGCCTGAAAAACTGTATCCAATTTACTTTTCGGAATCTCAAATTTTGCACGGTAGTTAGCCCAGCGGTCTGCCACCGTGCCCTTGCCCGGAAGCATGCTGTCAATCTCTTGTAGCAACGAATCGTAATAGGCTTGCTGCTGGTGTGGTGGCTGTGCATCGTACAGTAGTTTTGCTTCTTCATCAAAAGAAAGTTTACGACCATCCATCAGCTCTATCTTGGTGGCGGTTGCCAGCACCTGCTTCTGCAGCATCAGTATCCTGCGCTTATCCATCTCGTTAAGTCCGGCAGTATCCTGCTTGGCAAGTTCCTGTTGTATGGCGCTTAATTCATTTAACAAGGCATAGGCTGGCAATGTGTCAAGAGGAGTGGTAGTAGGTTTCCACTCTTCCGGGCCATAATATGCATCTACTACATCGCTGTTATACTGGCCTAATTGCAGCACCGTCTTTACATAACGTTCTGCCAGCTCATCCATCGGCAACGCAGAGTTGGTTTGATCTGTAGTACCTGTAGAGCAGGACCAAAGTCCGATAGCCAGGCAGTATAGAAGCGTCTTTTTCATGTGTGTTGTAAGGGTTGTGTAAATCAAGGCCTATCAGGGATTACAAAGTATATCACCTGTAAGGCCTTGATTAGAAATGGAGTTAAGTACTATATCAGCACCAAAGTATAGCCAACAATGCAAGTTTATACTTACACATTACCTGCTACCACACCAGTTGCTGATGTATCTTGGCTACGATTACCAGAGTATATTCTTATGCCAAGAAGTATAGCCTCGGCGGCAAGTATAACTAACAATGCCGGCACCGCCAGCCCTGTTAAGTTAGCAAACGTAACAATGAGCATTGCAAGAAACGGAAGGCCAAACAGCAACCTGTCCAGTTTGCCCAATATTTTGTCTGAAAGTATAGTTAGCGCAAAGCTGAAGAAGATGAAAGTTGCTAATACATTTGTGAGCATTAAATTATACCTCGCTGCAACTATTATGAACAGGCACAAGACAAGGCCTATCCAGCTATACATGTTCTGCCCAAACTTATCGGTAAGTGCAGGATTGATTGTATGAGTAGCCATTGGGTTAACCAGGAATGCAAACTTTTGGCGCTCCATCAGCAGCAGTACCAAGTTTAAAGCCAGAAATACTGAATTTACATAAGGTGTGCCTGCCCAGTTCTGCGAAACAGTAACTGCAAGTATAGCCACATTCATAGGCACCAGCATTATGGCACCCAGCAGACTGTAGCGTTGCGACATAAGTAGGGCTCCGATTATCACCTGACTTATAGCTACTACCTGTGCAAACAGGCCGAGTCCGTGTTTTGCCAATGCCTCCTCCAGCCAGGGTGGCCCCATTAATTGACCAAAATTGCCGCCGGTTAGTTTGCACACACCAGCCGAGAAAAATAAGTAACCTAGAAAAAGCCGGATAAGCACCAGCAATAGATGTGAAGTTTTTACCATAGTTTTAGATGTTGTAGTAGCAAATAGAAATTATAGTAAATAAAGGAATTCTAACAGATCTAGAAAATATAATATACTAAACGGGATATTTTAACTACAAAAAGAAAAATTGTATTGAGCCGCTAAACAAAAAGAGAGGCATATGCCTCTCTTTTAACTACTTCCAGATAAGTATGAGTGTGCCGGCAAGTATGGTTCCCATGCCTAACAGCAGACGGGGTGTGAGCGGCTCTTTTAATATAAAATAGGAGAGGAGTACTGTCACCACAATACCGGCTCTGTCTATAGTGGCTACTACCGAGATGTTGGCTGTTTTTATTGCCTTAAAATATAAAATCCAGTAAACGGCGGTGCAGAGCCCGGCCAGCACTAGCCACAGCATTGTTTTATTATCTACTTTGGCTACACCTCTTAAGGCACCTGCGTACCAAGCATTGGCTACTACCATGGCCAGTAACACACTCGTTCTTATAACGAGGGCCACATGCTCGTTGGCGCTGCCCATTCCCATCTTCGCAAAAACCATCGCTACGCCGCCCATCAGCATTGCCACGATAGCATAACTAAGCCATTGTTCCATGTAATCCTTTACTATTGCTTTATTTAAAGCGCAATACTACACCAAGTTTTTGGCTATTCGGTAGCACAGCCTAAATATTTTTAACATGCTTATAAAGCTGATATGGATGGTGTGTATAGCTAATTAGGCAGCACTATCGTTTAGAAAGTAGTAAAGCTATTTTGTATCCTAATGCCTAGTACAGCCATATTTACGTTCCATAGTGTCTTACAGGACTTTCTGAAACCCGCCGCCAGAAAAGTGCCTGTTGTATATACTTTTAATGGCTCACCTGCTCTAAAAGATGCCATCGAGGCCATGGGCATTCCACACACTGAGGTTGCTGCTATTCTAAAGAACGATGCACCCGCTACCTTCTCGGCATCCCTGCGACACCACGATAAACTGCAGGTGTATCCCCTGGATCAAAGCAAAGTATGGCCGACAGGGTACAGCTTACGCTCTGAACCGCTTAAACCTTATCGGTTTGTACTGGATGTGCACCTGGGGTCCCTTGCCAAAGTGCTGCGCATGCTAGGCTTTGATGTAGTATATCACCAGAGCCTGCACGACACAGAAATTGCACAGCTGGCACAGGCAGAGCAGCGTATTGTACTTACTCGTGACATAGGCCTGCTAAAGCAAAAGATAATTGAACATGGCTATTGGCTGCGCTCTCAGCAGACAGAGCAGCAACTGCAGGAGGTAGTAAGCAGGTATGAATTACAGGAGCATTTTAAACCATTAATACGGTGTTTGCGGTGTAACGAACTTATAAGGCAGGTGCCAAAACAAGAAGTGCTTCACAAACTGCCACCTAAAACCCGCCTGTACTTTCATGATTTTTATTACTGCTCACCCTGTGACAAAGTATACTGGAAAGGCTCGCATTACGAACATATGATGCAGGTTGTACAGCAACTTAAGATTAAATTATTGCCCCTTGAACAAACAGGCCTTTAACTAGTTTTTAGTTAGGGTTGAGCTCAATTTACAGATATATACCAAATAAGTCACTGACCTTATTCGGCAGTAGATTAATACGGATTCAATTCGTACTAATACGTATTTGTGGCTCTTATACTTTAATAAATTTATATATAATGTTTAAACGGTGTAGCTTAGGTTAACTTTAAGAACAGCGCAGTAAAAGTATGCAGAGCAGCGTTCAGGAGGGCTAAAAGCTAATTATTAAATTAAAAATTTAGATGTCGTTGGGCAACAAGATAAGAGTTATCATTACAGATGATCATAAGATACTACGGGAAGGGCTACAGGCCTTGTTGGAGCGTTATGATGATATAGAAGTAGTAGGAGAGGCATGTAATGGTCAGGAAGTGCTAGCTCTCTTAGAAGAGATGCAGGCTGATGTGGTGTTGATGGACATTAATATGCCGGTGATGGACGGTTATGAGGCTACCAGGCAAATTTGCGCACGTTTTCCTGAGGTAAAGGTATTGGCACTTTCTGTTTTGTATAAAGAGCAGTGCGTAAATACAATCATAACATCTGGCGCTTCAGGGTATTTACTGAAAAGCGCGGGTAAGGAAGAACTTCGTATGGCCATACAACTGGTGCACAGAGGTACGCCTTTTATATCCTCAGACATCTCCCTTAAAATGCTGGGGCGAAAAACATCGTTTGCTGAAGAATCAGACAAATTAGATACTGATGAACGCCACAATTTGTCGAAGCGGGAGCTGGAGGTGCTGTGTTTGATAGCTGAAGGCTATACAAATTCTGAGATCGCTGAAAAGTTGTTTACGAGCAAGCGTACCATTGAAACACACCGCCAGAATATTTTAGATAAGACCAAGGCAAAAAACACAGCTAATCTTATTAAATATGCGTTTCTTCATAATCTAATCCCACTGCACACCTTGGACTAGAAGAAGCCGGGTAAGTATACTTTGCTTACATATATACTGCTACGTTTTTATGGCTGGTGCACCAGCAGTTTTACACCCGAAAACTACGTATATCAGTAAGTATAAATTGGGATTTAACACGTTTAATCATTTAAAATCAACCTTTCTATTCATTATCTCCTTAACCATGCCGTATTACGAGTATTGCTCATTCTAATGAAATTCATTAGTGAGTAAACTACATCCAAAATTAAAGCAGTGAAGAGTCAACCTAATTGGGTGCTGAGGTGATTCCTTCACTGCTTTAATTTTTAAAGATACCTTTCCTTTTCAATATTCATTGTACAGCTTCAACATTTCTTAAATTGGCTATACTATTAGATGCATTCTATATTTTCATTGAAAATTAGTAAGTATTTATACATAGCATTGGTGTTTTAACGGTAAATGCCAGTTTCAGCTGTAAATAATTGCACTGTTTTTAGATATAATCTGGCAATAGGCCGTATAGAGTTTTGGTAAATTGTTACCAACAATTACAGCTTACTTGTATAAGCAGCTGTGCTGGACAACAGGAATTTTCTTTCGAACATACAATAATGGTATTACATACTAAAACAGACTTTATTAATGTGTCTGTGTGCTCTGATGAGCCTATTGAAAATTTTCTGGACACCAGAAGGTGGTCTGATCAAAGACTCAAAAATCAAGCAAATGCTAAAGTTGCTGAGATCAATGCAGGAAAACTAAGCTTTGGTGCTGCTAAAGAAATAAGAACCCCGGATACTGCGCTTCATACTCAGGATATCAGCCAGATGTCGTACAGCGACTTTATCAACTTCAATTATGGCAGAGTTTACCAGCGTTACCACAATGGGCCTGGTAGTGTAAAAGTAAAAATAGCCTAGCTTTTATTTAATGCAGTAACATACTGGATGAATTACTAACACGATGCATACATATTTTCGTATGAAGGTAAATTCATATAATAATGTATGTGAAACTACAGAATGGCCGGATCAGGTAACGACAGACCGTTAAAACAATCACTAAAGGAGTACGCGCGTGGTGTAGCAGGAGGGTTGCTGTTTAGCTTTCCGATGTTGTTCACCATGGAAGTATGGTGGGCTGGTTTTATCGCACAGCCACTGGATTTGCTGGTGCTGGTGCTGGTTACGTTTCTGCTTTTACTAGGCTATAACCGATATGCTGGCATGCATCCGGGGGTTTCCTGGCGAAGCGTAATGGTTGACTCTTTTGAAGAGTTGGGTATTGGGCTGCTGCTTTCGTTTGGGGTGCTCCTTATGCTGAACAGAATTAACTTTCAAGCGATGGGCATGGACGAGATAATGGGAAAAATCATTATTGAAGCCATGGCTGTATCTATTGGTGTATCGGTAGGTACAGCCCAACTTGGCACCCACGAAGATGAAGAAACCGAAGAGCAAGAAGATGAGTCTGTTAACAGAGATACCAAATCTGCTATGCTGGTGCTGGCCCTGTGTGGTGCCATTATAGTGGGAGGCAACGTAGCGCCTACAGAAGAAGTATTACTCCTCGCCATAGAAGCTACACCCACACACATCTTTTTTATGGCGCTGGTTTCGTTGCTGCTGTGCATTGTGGTTGTATACTTCAGCGATTTTAGAGGAACCATACGCAGAGGCTCTGGAAGTAATAATGGGATACTGTACAATATTGTTTTCGATACGTGCCTGAGTTACATAATCGCGCTTGCAGGCAGTGCCTTTATGCTTTGGTTTTTTGGCAGGTTCGACGGTGTTAATTTCTGGACTGTAGTATCTCAGACTGTTACTTTAGGTGTTATAACATCGTTGGGTGCATCAGCTGGCCGGTTACTAATAAAATAGGCAATGCAGGTAGAAAAAAGAGATGATAAGCCGGGAGATAACGGCGCAAAAGATAAAAAGAATTGGCTGGAATGGGCTGTTTTCGGGATTAGCCTTACGCTGGTACTGGCATTATTGGGTTACCTGGTGTACCATGTATTTACAGATAATCCCAGTTCACCGGATCTGCAGGTAGAGGCAGTTGCTGATCCCTCAGAGCTGTCGCCGTTTCGCTATCATATAACCATTTATAACAGAGGCGGCACCACTGCTGAAGAAGTATTAGTAGAGCTTGCCTTAGAAAAAGATGGTGCAGCTATCGAAACAGCAGACTTGCACCTACCTTTTGCGCCTCAGGAATCAAAGCGTGAGGCCTGGGTATCGTTTAGCAAAGATCCAAGCCAGGCCGACACGTTAGTATCCAGGGTGGTGAGTTACAAAAAACCTTAACCTGAATGTAGGTATTTCAACTAAAGTCATGACAAAGCGAAAAACATCTGGTCATCAGAAAATAACCAGCATTCCTCCCATTCCTAAAGGGTGTCTGCTAGCAATAGGAGGCAAAGAAAGTAAAGGAGAAAATGCACAGACAGAGGACCAGGAGCATAATACAGATTTTGAGAGCGAGCAGATACTAAAGTTTTTTAAAGATCATCTTAAAGGAAATGATCCGTTGGTGGCATTAATCCCTACGGCTTCTACTGAACCTGACCAAATAGCAAAAGATTATTTAAAAGTGTTTGATAAGCTTGGTTTAAAAAAGGTTGAAGTATTGGATATTCGTAGCAGGGATGATGCGAATAAAGAAGAGTATATAAAGATAATTGAGCGTGCTAACGGTATTTATTTTTCTGGCGGCGATCAGCTGCGTCTTACATCCATCTTGGGCGGCACAAAACTGTTGCAACTGATGAAAGAGCGCTATACTTACGACGAAGTATTAATTGCAGGTACTAGCGCAGGGGCAATGGCTTTGAGTACTCCTATGATTTATGAGGTTATGGCCAAAGGCGGCTTTATAAAAGGAGATGTGCGTATTACTACAGGTCTGGAATTTATAAAGAACGTAGCCGTAGACACTCATTTTATAGAACGTGGCCGCATGGTTCGAATGGCCCAATGCGTTGTAACAAACCCTGGTTGCATAGGTATGGGACTGGAAGCAGATACTGCTGCGTATATAACACAGGGCAAGGATTTACTGGTGGTAGGTAGCGGACTTATTACTATTATAGACGGGATGAATATTATTGATACCAATATTTACAGAGTAGGAGCAGGTGAACCTTTTTCTGTACGAGGTTTAAACGTACACCTGCTAAGCGATAAGGATACCTATACTTTCCCTACTTACGATCTTCTGCACATTTAATCCGGTTTTATCTAATTAACCAGTCTCAAACAGGATATCTACAGTGGTATACATCTAAAGTTATCTACAGTATTTCATTAAAAAGTATATTAGGCGCAAAGCTGCTTCTGAAGGGGAGATGACTTAGTATGAGCAAAGGCATTCATTCCGAACTTCGTGAGAAATCTGGCTTATTTCAGAGCTCTGAACATTTTAGATTTCTCACGAAGTTTGAAATGACAACAAGCTTTACCAATTACGTAATTGGTAAAGCTTGTTAACAAGGTAAAAAACTTCCAATCCCATTATACTTTTTGCCCTATCTCAGCCAGCAGTTCATATGATTTTAATCTTGCCTTATGATCGTAGATATGTGCTGCTACCATAATTTCATCTACCTGAGTGTCATCAATAAAAGCCTGTAGTTCTTCCTGCACCGTTTTAGGACTGCCTACAAAAGTATAACGCAGCATCTGTTGTACGGCATAATGCTCTGATGCACTCCACAAACCTTCCATGCTATCAACTGGTGGCTTTTGAGGACTGGCTGTGCCGTTAATCACATTCAGGAAAGACTGGTAAAGCGTAGTTACCAGTCGGTTAGCTTCTGTATCAGTGTCGGCAGCAACTACATTTACACAGGCCATAGCATAAGGCTCTTTTAACGTATCAGAGGGTGTGAAGCTGTCGCGGTACACTTTAAGGGCAGCTTGTAGAGCGGCCGGTGCAAAGTGACTGGCAAAGGCATAAGGTAAGCCCATTAAGCCGGCCAAATGTGCGCCAAAAGTGCTAGAGCCCAGAATCCATATCGGTACGTTTGTTCCTTCGCCGGGTACCGCACGCACGCGCGCATTCGGCTGTATCGGACCCAGGTAGGTTCTCAGGTCCTGCACATGCTTCGGAAAATCCTCTACAGATTCCATCAAGTCTCTTCGCAATGCTCTTGCTGTTAGCTGGTCTGTGCCCGGTGCCCGGCCTAGGCCCAAATCTATTCTACCAGGGTACAGGGTTTCCAGTGTACCAAATTGCTCTGCTACTAACAGTGGCGCATGGTTGGGTAGCATAATCCCACCCGAGCCAACTCTTATTGTTGATGTGCCGCCTGCAATGTAACCAATAAGTACAGAGGTAGCAGAACTGGCGATGCCCTGCATGTTGTGGTGCTCTGCAAGCCAGTAGCGTGTATAGCCTAATTCTTCTGCTTTACGGGCAAGGTCCAGGCTATTCTCAAAGGATTCAGAAATGGTTCTACTTTCCAATATCGGCACCAGGTCCAGTACTGAGAGTTTGGTGTCGGAAAGTTTTTTCTTTTGCGATATAGCTGTCATTGTGTATTTGCCTCTGTTAAAAAGATAATGCCTGCATAGGCAGGTCAACAAAGATTTTTATACTCAACATGTAAGCAGATGTTATGTTGCGTATCTGCTAAGAAAAAAATGTTTAAACTTTGATTTGTATGCTAGAAGTTTTGCTGCACCTGCTTCAGATGTTAGATAGTATGCTTAACTGCAGTGGTTTAATCTATTTTTATGGGTAAAGTATAAAGTCATCTACTTCCTGCACGCCACGCTGTGGTAGATCGCCAAGATGCATGCAGCCAATACGTACCCGTACCAGGCGCAAGGTCGGGAAACCTACAGCAGCTGTCATTTTGCGCACCTGCCTAAATTTACCTTCAGTAACCGTAATGGATACCCAACTGGTAGGGCCGTGCCGATCGTCGCGTATTTTCTTGGTGCGGGGGGCAAAGCCAGGAACCGGGTCCAGGCGGCGGGCTTTGCAAGGCAGGGTTTTATACATGGCATCCCCGGAGCCAATTTCGAGCCCCTGTTGCAGTAGCTCAATCGCTTCCTCGGTAATTACACCATCCACCTGCGCATAATATTCCTTCTCTACATCCTTTCGGCGCACTCTTTCGCTCATTTTTCCATCGGTGGTAAGCAGCAGCAAGCCTTCGCTGTCTTCGTCGAGGCGGCCAATAGACATGGTGCCTTCCGGAAAATCGAAAAACTCACCTAGTAATTTATTTTGTTTATGATTGCTTACAAACTGGCAAATGTAGCCGTAGGGTTTATGAAGTATAAAATGCCTGTGCATGGTTCGGAGCTCAAAAAGAGGCAATGTAGAGCACTGCCAATATAAAATGCAAAGGTCCGATTTTATGCGCCAAAAGGCAAAGAAAGTATAAAGTAGCTGGTGGTTATACTACCAATTTATACCCAACACCCCGTATGTTCAGGATTTCGATGGATGGATCCTGTTTCAGGTGCTTCCGCAGTTTGGAGATGAATACATCCATGGAACGGGCATTAAAGAAGCTGTCATCACCCCAAAGTTTGAGCAGGCTGGCCTTGCGGTCTAGTACCTGGTTTTTGTGCTGCACCAGCATTTTTAGCAGCTCGTTTTCTCGGTGCGAAAGCTTACAAACCAGCTCCTGCTGCAGCCACAGTTCCTGCTTTAACGGATCGAACGTATAAAGACCAATAGCTGTACTTTCTGGCACTTTTTCTTCAGAGGCATTTCTGCGGAGCAGCTCTTTTAACCGCAGCACCAGCTCCTCCAGGCTGAAGGGCTTTTTAAGGTAATCGTTCCCGCCCAACTCAAAGCCACGCACCACATCTTCGGTCATGGACTTGGCAGTGAGAAAAAGTACAGGCGTTGTTTTATCGGTTTTTCGGAGCTCCTGCACAAAAGTAAAGCCATCCATCAGGGGTAGCATTACGTCTACCACGCAAATATCGAAAGCTGTAGTGCGTACAATATCTAGGCCCCGCAAACCATTAGGTGCGTGTGTTACAGCAAAGTCTCTCTTCTGAAGGCTTTCCGTAACGATCTTGGCCAGTTGGGGCTCATCCTCAAGCAAAAGTACGCTCGGCTGCATCATAGGTATAGGTTGGTAAGCTAATGGTAAAAGTGGTGCCAACGTTTTCTTTGCTTTGCAGGCTGATGCTTCCGTTATGGCGTTCTACAATAGTTTTAGCATAGCTTAAACCAAGTCCGTAACCTTTAGTGTTGTGCACATTACCAGAAGGAACCCTGAAAAATTTATCAAACACCTTTTGCTGCATTGTAACCGGAATGCCCATACCATTATCTGTAATTGAAAGTATAACGTTACCGTTTTCTTCAGAACAATTGATGTGCAGTTTCAGGGTGCCACGGCTATACTTAAGAGCGTTTTCAATAAGGTTAGATAATACGTTGAGCAGGTGCAGTTCATCCGCTTTAATAAACAAATCTTGCTGCGGTTGATCAATTTTTACAGCAGCTTCGGCAATATCCAGCTGAGGGCGGTGTTGTAGCAAGGCTTGCTGTACCAGCTGCTGCATACTTATTGGCTTTGGCGCAAGCTCCAGCTGGTTCTGCTCAAAGGCCAGGTTTTTCAGTATGTCATCAATCAGGTGGGAGAGGCGCCCAGACTGCTGCCGGATAATTGAAAGATATTCTTCAGATGAACTTTTGCTCAGGTTAAAATCCTGCATGGCTTCGGCGGCGATGCTGATAGTGGCAACAGGGGTGCGCAGCTCGTGCGTCATGTTGTTCACGAAGTCGTTTTTAAGATCGGCCAGTTTCTTTTGGCGCAGGATGGTACGAACGGTGTAGGCAAAACAGAAGATGGTAATAGCAGCCAGAACTAAGGAGCTAAGCAGTACCCACTTCATGCGCAAGATCAGCGTTTTGTTAGGATCCGGAAAATAAGCAGTTACTTCATAAAACGGTTTCCGGAAACCAAATTCAAAGGTGCGGGTGGCGTAGGGGAAAGCCGCTGTTTCGGCCAGCTTTTCATCTGCAAAGTATAACTGAAAGCTTGTTTCGATTTCCCGGGTGAGCAACTCCTCCGTGAATAGCTGCTGTAGCCGTGCCTTGTCCAGTTTCTCTTGCTTATAAGTTTCTTCGAGCAGATCACCGAGTTGCTGCGTGTAGTAAATAGATATTTTCTCCTTTAAGATTTCCCGAACATGGGTTTTCACGAAGCGATCGATAAAATACCGTTTTACCTTTGGTGTCATTTTACCGGTTTCTGGCTGGTATTCTTGAAATCCAATTGAGAAAGTATTTCTGTCGTTGTCGGATGCCTTTTTGTCTGTAACGGTAAAGGCAGTGGTACCGGAGGCTGTATCTACGTGGCAATTGATGTTGACGAGGTTAGTATCAGCAAGCCACACTTTATACTTATCAGCAATAAAATCCTGGCGCAACTCCATATCCCTGTCCACGGCGGCTTGCAGGGCTTGGTTGATATCGCTTTTAAACGTTTTGGACGCTCCCAAAAAGCCCTGGTAACTCCAGTAAAACTGGAAAGCGAGCAAGCACAGCGTACACACCGACATCAAGACCAGAATCAGCTTTATCCTTTGCTTCATAGTATCAAATATAAGAATTGATATACGGACTTGTGCAGTCGTTAACACTATTTAACATTCATTAACAAGGCTTAACACTATACCCGAAGTATAAAAACTTCCTTTGTGTAGAACTAAAACCTAAACCGATGAGCACATTTACGATTGTTAGCTTCTGCAGTATAGCAGGAGAAAGTATAAAGTATGGAGTAGTCTTTATTTGCAGTTTCTTACTTTCTTTTCAAGCTTTTGCCGGCAACTCAGACAGCACCACTATTACCGTTACCTGGGATATGAAGTCTACGGAACTGCGCGATGTGCTGAGGCTGCAGAACATAGATTACTTCAGTGTCGCCTTTACCGATACCAGCCTGCGAGGCAAGCATTTCAAGATAGTGTCAAAGGAGTATCGTAACAGCAAGTTAATTGCCACCCGCGATCATTACACTGAAACCAACTATCCGGCAGCCTTTGCTTTCAATAAAGACAGCGCCGCTTTCAGGTTTAATATATTGGCGCATCAGCCTAAAAAGAAGCAAACGCATTTCATGTTCCAGTTTGATAGAGTAGGTCTGAACCCGAAGTATAAATCTAAAAACACCAACCTTTATAGCCTTCGCGACGCCACCGGATCGTTAGGTGAGCCCGTTCAGGTGCCGCTGTATACTTCTTTCCCGCTGTTTGTGTACTCTCTGCCTTATGTAGATCCGAATAAGCCAGATATGTACCAGTACTGTGCCCTTACACAGGATGCCGTACCACCCAGCGAGTGGGGCAAAAAGTATGGTGTAAAGCACTACATCGTATTCGAGATGCAGATAATAGATTGAAATTATTAAAGGAACAAAAATAGGTTTTGTCATTTCGAGCTGAGAGTAGGGGCCTAGTAAAGCGAGCAATCTGGAACATTTTATAAACCCGCAAGATTTTAGATTTTTCGCTTATTAAGGACCACTACTCTCAGCTCGAAATGACAGCCTTTGTATTATACTAACCCATAGGCAGCACCTATCCGAATAAAAACAGTAACAATCAGAATTATTATTTAATAAGTGCAGCAGTCCTTCAAAATCATATTTAAAGAGCACAACCATGCGCAACTATAACCTCATCAATAACATAACCGGTTGGGTAGTGTTTGGCATTGCCTTAACTGTTTATACTTTAACCTTAGAGCCCACTGCTAGCTTCTGGGACTGCGGAGAATTTATCGCCTGTTCCTACAAACTGATGGTACCACATGCACCGGGTGCACCCCTGTTTTTGATGATTGGCCGCTTGTTCACACTTTTAGCTGGAGATGCTTCGCAGGTTGCCTGGTGGATGAATTTTATGTCCGGTTTGTGCAGCGCTTTTACTTCGTTGTTCCTTTTCTGGAGCATTACTAAACTTGCCCAAAAACTGCTTCCTAAAACAGAAGAAACACCAACTAAAGCCGATGTAGTTTTAGCTATGGGAAGTGGAGTAGTTGGTGCGTTGGCCTATACTTTTACCGACACAGCTTGGTTTTCTGCCGGTGAGGCAGAGGTATATGCTATGTCTTCGTTTTTTACCGCCATCGTTTTCTGGGCAATGTTAAAATGGGAAACAAAGGCAGGCACAGCAACATCAGATAAATGGCTTATACTTATTTCTTACCTCGTAGGCCTTTCGATTGGCGTGCATTTGCTTAACCTGGTGGCCATTCCTGCACTGGCTTTTATCTTCTATTTCCGGCACTATAGCTATACTTTTAAAGGGAGTCTTATAACCATTAGTATCAGCGGTTTTATACTTGTATTTATACTTTGGGGCGTTATACCGGGTATGCCAACCTTGGCCGGTAGTATGGAATTATTCTTTATCAATAGCCTTGGCTTGCCTTTTGGGTCGGGTATCATTGCCTTTGTTATACTTTTAGCAGCGGCTATACTTTACAGCCTATTCTACAGCATAAAGTATAAAAAGCGGATTCTTAATACGGCTATACTTTGCTTTGTGTTTGTGCTGATTGGCTACGGCTCATACCTGATGATCCCGATACGCTCTGCTTACAATCCGACCATCGATATAAACAACCCCGAGGATGTGATGAGTGTGGTGTCGTATCTGAAACGAGAACAGTACGGCGACAGACCTTTGCTCTACGGGCCACAGTACAATGCCCAACCGGTGGGGCAGCAGGAGGGAGCGCCGCGCTACAGCAAGGGCAAAGATAAGTATGTAAAGCAGCCACGCATAGAACCTGTTTACGACAGCAAAGATAAAACCCTGCTGCCCCGCATTTACAGCGATAAGCCTGAGGATGTGCGCGAGTATAGTAAGTGGGTGGACCTAAGGCAGGGGCAGATGCCAACCTTTGCACAAAACATTAGCTTTCTGCTGCGCTACCAATTAGGGCACATGTACTGGCGCTACTTCCTCTGGAACTTTGTGGGCCGCGAAAGCGATGTGCAGCATGCCGGAGTAGTTTGGTTGGGAAAAGGAAACACTGGCCTGCCGCAAACACTGCTGCAGAATAAAGCCCGCAATAGTTTTTACATGCTGCCGCTTTTGGTAGGTATACTTGGGTTACTCCATCAAGTGCGAAAGCGTAAACAAGATGCCGTAATTGTTGGGCTGCTGTTCTTCTTTACTGGAATGGCAATTGCCTTATACTTAAACCAGCCACCTACGGAGCCACGTGAAAGAGATTATACGTTTGCCGCCTCCTTCTACGCCTTCAGCATCTGGATCGGGTTAGGTGTGATGGCGATGGCGGCCCTACTCCGGCATGTGCTAAAGTATAAATTTGCCTCCGCTACATTGGCTGGTATACTTTGCCTGGCTGTACCCGCTGTTATGGCGGCAGAAAGCTGGGACGACCACGACCGTTCTGACCGTTACTTCTCTCTCGATTCCGCCAAAAACCTACTCGACTCCTGCGCACCCAATGCCATACTTTTTACATATGCCGACAACGACACTTACCCGCTGTGGTATGCACAAGAAGTAGAAGGGTACAGAACCGATGTGCGTGTGGCTGTGATGACCTTCCTGAACACTGACTGGTACATAGAACAGATGATGCGGCCAGCCTACGAAGCAGCGCCATGGCCGCTTACCCTGGAGATGGAGAACTTTCGGCAGGGCACAAATGATTACCTGCCTTACCTGGAACGCCCACAGGTAGCCACCGGTATCGACTTAAAGCAGTTTATGCAGCTGGTTAAGCAGAACCACCCGGCACTGCAGGCACAGTACGGCTCCGGGACTACCTTACTCACCTTCCCCACAAAAGACTTTTACCTTCTGGTAAACAAGCAACAGGTGCTGGAGCAGGGTGTACTTACAGAGGAGGAGCAGCATGCGGTAAACAACAGGATGCACCTGAAAGTAGAGGTGCCATACTTAGAAAAGCGCCACCTGGTGGTGCTGGATTTACTTAGCACCCAAAACTGGGACAGGCCGATTTACTTCTCTACAAACATACCTGTTTCGGATTATGTGGGCCTGCAAAAGTACAGCCGCTTAGAAGGGTTTGCGTATCGTATTGTGCCCGTAAGCGCTGAAAAAGATCAGGAGCAAGTAGATACAGAAGTGTTGTATGATAACCTGATCAAGAAATTCAGTTACAGAAACCTGGATGACCCAAGTGTTTATCTGGACCAGAACTACCTCAATTTTGCTGCTTCAGCTCGTGAGAAGTTTGCCTTGTTAGCCAAGAATTATCTTAAGGCAGGAAACAAAGAAAAAGCAAAGGAGGCGATCGATTTCTGCTTTAAAAAGATTCCGTTAGATACAGTGCCCTGCGATTTTAGTACACCAAAGTTTATCCCGCTGTTAACTGCCATCGGCGAAACAGAAAGAGCAGAGCAATTGGTAAAGCAAATCGCAAAAAGCACGCAGCAGGAACTCGATTTTTACCTTGCTAAAGGCCCTCTTCATGAGCGTAAAGTACAGCTTAACATGCTACAGTTGCAGGAACTGATTATAGCAGCACAAGACAGTGGCATGTTGGCAGAGGCAAAGCAACTAGAGCAGCCTTTTCTGCAATACTTGCAGCGAATGAGGCAGTAGAATGATTGTAAAACAGAAAGGGGAAGCAATGTAGTTGCTTCCCCTTTCTGTTTTATGCTTGTTAATTTGGCTTAGTTACTTGGCCAAGAGATCCAAGGAATGCGGATAAGTATAAGTACAAGGGCAATACCATAGAAAATAGCGATGCTCTTAAAACCGTTGCCAGTACCTACCATGCGTTTTGCTTTAGAGTAGCCAATTGTGATAAGTACTACAGCAATGATCATCATAAGTGGGTGCTCCAGCACATAAAGCCTTGAAACGGAATCCTTCATAAATCCACCTGTTGCGCTGTCGATGCCTAGCGGGGATACAAAGTATAGAATCAAACCAATTACCCACTGCAGGTGTGCCGGAATAAGGCCTAGTAAACCTAGTTTTCTGTCTTTGTCAGTGAAAGGCTTGTTGCCGAACCAGCCTGCCAGCGCAACAATCACGCTGATAACTACCCCTGCAAGCACCAAGTAAGCTAGGTACGAGTGTAGATGCTGTAAACCTGTGTACATAATGTCGTTTAGTTAGTGTTAGGCGTAAAGGTATAAATAATACGCCAAATCTAATTAAACAGAACGCTATGTAAAAATGCAGGAAACTTTAATAAACTGATAAACAGGCTTGTTTAAAGTTAGGTAGGTATACTAATAGCTTAGGCTACTCAAGTTCAGACAAAAGCCAGTCTAGTGCATCCTCTTCGGTTAAGAATTGCTCTAACGTCAATTTGCTACCTGATATCTTCTCTTGATCAAGGTTGCTGATAATGCGAGAAACATCCATCAAAGTCATGCACTCTTTGGTAGTGATGCGGGCATACTTTGTAAGTCCGGATAATCTTAGCGGTGGAATAACATGGTCTAGTACCCAGTTTTGATCAGAGAACTCAAGGTAAAGAATAGCGGTAGATTTGCTTAACCAGTACTTGATCTTATGCTTAATAACGAGGTTCACCAGTATCTCAAATAGCCGCCTGAATTCCTGACTGTTTGGATGGCAATACCAGGTAACGCGCATAAAACCAAAGGCTTTATCTATTTCAGCTAAAAGGAAATCATCCTGATATGCATTTTCTAATTGAAGCTCTATATGAGAGGTGAATGTCATTATGAATTGTTAAGACACATCAAAGTTATACTTATACATAAAATGTTGCAAGCATGGTTCCATAACCATAGTTGTTAATGATACTCTGTAATTGGAAAATACCAATCGTAAATAAGTAGAAAAACCTTTGGCATAACAGGATGTGATAATTGAATTATACTTTTCTAAGTTAAAGTTTCTGAAAATAATTTAGTATAATTCTAAATTTCTGTAAAGCAGCTGCATATCGTAACCTGCCAGTAGCCTTGGCAAGTATAGATTAAGTAAATTGAAATATGTCAAACTATAAACTACACAAACTATGGAAGCAACCTGCAATCACTGCACCCATTGGGAGCAAGATCCAAATAAAGTAAAGCTCCAAAGCAATGACTTTGGCGTTTGTGACGAACTAACAGGCCAACATGCGTTGGAGCCATCCTATGTGCTTCCGCTGGTTCACGAGGGAGTTGAAGATAAAAAGCCACGCCAGTTCGAAATGATTACTGGTGCCCAGTTTGGGTGCAACCATTTTAGTGAACGTAAAAGATGGGTATAATGCTTTTAACTAGATAAACTGAAATTTATATAATAACAGAGAGCCGGGCGAGTAAATTGCTCGGCTCTCTGTTATTATAGCTGTTCAAGGTTTTACTAAAGCCTTAATAAAATTGCCCTCAAAGTGTACTGCCATATATTTTTTGAAAAGGTCTTCACAGAATTTATTCAGGCTCAGTCTACAATGGATAGCTCACGGTTGCGTCAAGTCTCTTTTGCTCTTACCTCAAGCGTATTCAAATTCTATCCTGCATCGTATAAGGAACCATACTTTTTGTAGAACATAAAACCAGTAACCATGAAAAACTTTTTAGCTGCTTTTGTGCTGCTGTTAACAGTAGTGGGTGCCAAAGCACAAACAAGTATACCATCCGCAGAGGTACAAATAAAAGGTGCTGTATTAGCTGCCCCAACTGATAAACAAGCTGGTGCGACAGTGATGGGCTACAACCAGAAAGGGGAGTTGGTACAGTTGCGTAAAGGTACAAACGAGCTAATTTGCCTGGCCGACGATCCAAACCAGAAGGGCTTCTCTGTTGCCTGCTACCACCGCGACCTGGAGCCTTTTATGGCACGGGGGCGAGCCTTGCGTAAAGAAGGAAAATCATCAAAAGAAATTTTTGACCAACGTGAGCAGGAAGCTAAAAGCGGTAAGTTAAAAATGCCAAAACAACCGACATCGCTTTTTGTGTACACTGCCCCAGAAGAAAGCTATAACAGCAGCACCGGAGACGTGAAGGATGGCTATTTGCGCTATGTAGTTTATATTCCGTACGCCACCTCCGAAAGCACTGGTTTACCTTTAAAGCCAGATGGCGCCGCCATGCCTTGGATAATGGATCCTGGCACACATGCCGCACACATTATGATCACACCGGCACGACCGAATAAAAAATAAACTATACTTTATACTTGTGCTAAAGTATCAAAGCATGATGCTATACTTCCCGGATCAGCTGCATTAGCCTGCGGGCATCGGTTACAGCATTGCCCAGCACGGTATTATTAAAAAACACCCACACCGGCCTTTCATCCTCCAGCCAGTCTTTAAGCATAAAGGCATAACGCTCCAGCTTTTCGTCGGAGTAGGAGGAGGTGTACATTTTCTCATCGCCGTGCAGGCGCAGGTAAATGGTATCGGTGGTGCTAATCTCTGTACCCGGAAACCGCTTACCAGCACTAGCCATGACGGCTGTTATGTTGTAGTCCCGCATCAGATCCAGCGACTCTTCTGTGAACCATGATACATGCCTGGCTTCCAGTGCAAAGGCCTGGTTTGGGTACTTCTCCCGCAGGGTTCTATAAAACTCCTCAGCTGTAAGCCTGTCGTAGCGGAAACTGCCGGCAATTTGCACCAGCACCGGACCAAGCCGCTCAGTCATCAGCGTGTAACGAGACATAAATTTCTCCAGCGGCTCTTCCGCATTTTTAAACTTTCGTTTGTGCGTGATTTCCTGGTTTAGCTTTGGGGCAAATTTAAAGTAGGGCGGTGTGGTGGCAAGCCATTTCTCAATAGTTTTAGCCATCGTGAAATGGTAAAAGCTGCTATTGATTTCTGTGGCATTAAACTGTGTGGCGTAGTAGGAGAGGCGGTCAGCTGATTTCAGATCAGGTGGGTACAAAACCTCCTGCCAACGGTAACTCCAGCCAGAGGTGCCTAGGTGTAAGTTTGAGATAAATTCCATAGTAATACTCGGGGGTGCGTAAATACTTTTAGTAGCTAATCGTTTTTCTTGTAAGGCTTTATTTTTCCGTCTTTTACCAGATAAGCTTTCTCTGCCTCATCCAAAATATTTTCTTTACTGTCGGAGTATGCTTCTACAATAGTGTATCCTGCGCTTTCGTAATGCTTATCCAGGCGGTAAATCTTTTCCTCGTCTTTACAGGCTTTGCCTACAACTTTATAGGTGTTATCCTCATACTTTGCCTGTGTGCCGGCAAGGCCATCAATCTTAAACAGATCAAACAGCGGCTTAACATACAGCTCCAGGCCACCGGTGGCACAGAAAAGCTGTAGCCCCTCTTTTCGGGCTTCTTCAAAACGGTTAAGTAGTTCTTTATTAAAATTATCCGGATACTCCTGCTTCCAGAATTCTCCTGCGTAAGCTTCCACTTTTTCGGGTGGTAAGGTGTCGAGGTAGTTGAAGAAGTTCTCCTTAAACTCCGTTTGCCTGATCTGGTTAAGCTCGTGCAAAAGTTTGTAGTACAGCATCTGGAAGTAATACATTGCCTGCTTTGGTTTTTTGGCAGCAACAAACTTAAAAAACTCATCTTTTGAGCTCTTGTTGTAGAAGGTCTGGTTCAGGTCGAACGCAAGTACTTTTATTTTTTCTTTGTCTTTTGACATGGGATGCAAAGTATAACTTAGGCTGGTTTATGCGCCAGCAGCTGCTACTTAGCATACGAAGAAGGCTGTAAAAGAATGATATCAAGCTTTTGTAAACGTAAAAGAGGAAAGCAATGGCTGCTTTCCTCTTTTACTTGTGGTCCGATGCTCAGTGAAATTGTAGCAGGTTTAAGTTTACGAACTACACGAAAGCATGGAGCAACCAGCTTTTTGAGAAGCCCATTCAGGCCTTGTCTGGAAAAACTCGTCATACTTATCCGAGTAAGGCTCCTTTATGGCTGCCTGAAGTTTTGTAAAGAGTTCATCTTTTCCCTGCTCCAGTTCCTCGATGGCCTGGTGCAGCAGGTAGTTGCGAAGTACAAAGCGTGGGTTAGTGCGGCGCATCAGCTCCTGCGAAGCCTCACGCGTGCAGCTGTTTGCATTAATGCGCGCTGTGTACTTCAGCACAAAAGTATAAAGCTGATCCTTTTCATCTTCATTCAACTCACTATAGAGTGCTGTGTTAAAGTGTTCCTCAACTGCGGCTGCATCAGCCATTTCTAAAGGCAAATCAATCAGCAACTGAAAGAATATAGTCATGTCTGGTTTGATGGCAGTTAGCATTTGCTCCAGTTCTTTTATAAGCTGTACATCCTCACCTGAAACCTGGTCAAGGCCGAGCTTTTTACCCATCATGCCGTAGTAATTTGTCCAGTATACTTGCTTGTATGTTTCCAGCACCTCTACCAGCTTTTTAGTGTCCGGGAACAGTGGCGCTAAGGCACCTGCCAGGCAACCCAGATTCCAGTAAGCTATAGATGGCTGTTTGCTAAAAGCGTAGCGGCGGCCGGGTAAGTCTGTGGTGTTGGGAGTAAAGTCAGGGTCGTAGTCATCTACAAAAGAGTAGGGGCCATAATCTATCGTGAGGCCAAGTATAGACATATTATCGGTGTTCATAACGCCGTGTACAAAACCCACGCGCATCCATTCCACCATAAGCTTAGCCGTACGATCTACAATCTCTTTAAACCAGTTTAACACCTTGTCCTCATCTTGAATGTGTGGGTAGTAGTGATCGATGGTCCAGTTTACCAGCTGCTGTAAATTATCAAGTTCTTTTCTGGCTGCCAGCATTTCGAAGTTACCAAAGCGCAGGAAACTCGGTGCTGTACGCATAACAATGGCCCCTGGCTCGTAAGCAGCGTTGCCGTTGTAGAACATATCGCGCAGCACAGGCTCACCGGTAGTTACCAGGCTTAAGGCTCGTGTAGTTGGTACGCCTAAGTAATGCATGGCTTCACTCATCAGGTACTCGCGCACCGACGATCGAAGCACAGCCCTGCCATCTGCTCTGCGGGAGTAAGGCGTTGGACCAGCTCCTTTTAGCTGGAGCTCCCAGCTTTTACTAGTTTCTGTTTCCCATTCGCCCAACGTAATAGCGCGGCCATCGCCTAATTGCCCGGCCCAGTTCCCGAACTGGTGACCGGCATAACAGGCAGCGTAAGGGTACATGGTGTCTGCTATGTGCTTTCCGCCCAACACATCGATTTCCTTCTGGTCGGTTGGTTTTTCGATGCCAAGCTGCGCAGCCAGTTCCTCAGACCATGCTAAAAGCGTTACTTTCTCAACAGGCGTTGGTATAGCCTTACTGTACAGCATACCAGGTGTTTGGCGTGGTGTTAAATTTCCGCTATCATCTCCGTTAAAGGCAGTTATAAATTCTTTTTTATACTTTTTTGAGCTCAGTTTCTCTTTTTGTACTGTATTCATCTGTTGTTAGTGTATCCCTTTTTAACAAGGATGAGGCAAGATAAGTTAATTTTTAACGGAATAAACTTGAATAGATGTGTTAGCTTGCAGTTTATACTTTCTGTGCTAATATATTCCATATGTTGCCTTAAAGGTATAGTTTTAAACTACATGCATAACGATTACCACATTTTACATGCCGATATTACTTGTTAGCCAGGGGCGCGACTTAACTCCTTGGGTAAATGCTATGAAAGAAGTGCAGCCTGAGCTGGAGGTTTATGTATATCCTGATGCTGGAGCCAAAAATGAAATTGAGTTTGCCATTAGCTGGAACCATCCTTTAGGAGTATTTAAAGAGTTTCCGAACCTAAAATGCATAGCCTCTATGGGGGCAGGCGTAGACCATATTCTTAAAGACCCTGAGTTACCGGAAGGAGTTGTTGTAACCAGGCTAACAGATGAACACCTGGCAACAGACATGGCTACCTTTACCACAGCATTAGTTTTAAATTACATGAGAGGTTTGTCGGCTTACAAGGCAGCGGAAGAGCAGGCCCTGTGGCTGCCAAAACCTTACCTGAGGCAAAGGGATATTACAGTTGGCATAATGGGAATGGGCGTACTTGGGACAGCGGCGGCAAAGCAACTAAAAGCGCTAGGATTTGAAGTGCAGGGCTGGGCCAGAACATCTAAAGATATAAAAGACATTACAGTGTATGCCGGTAATGCAGAGCTGGATAAGTTTTTAAGCTCAACGGATGTGCTAATCTGCCTGCTGCCGCTCACACCTGAAACCGCAAACATTCTGAACAGAACAGTTTTTGAGAAATTACCCAAAGGGGCTTATGTGATAAATGTAGCCAGAGGAGAACACCTGGTAGAGGAGGACTTGCTAATAATGCTGGAAAAAGGGCACTTGTCTGGTGCCAGCCTCGACGTGTTCCGGACTGAGCCGCTACCGCAGCAACATCCATTCTGGGCCCATCCGAAAATAGATATTACCCCTCATATTGCCAGTGTTACAAACCCTGCGACGGCAGTTATACAAATACTGGAAAATTACGACAGGCTTAAACAAAATAAGCCGCTGCAAAACGTTGTTTCACAAACCAAAGGTTATTAAAAAATGAACGCTTTTCACTACGCATTTAAAGTTAAAGACATTGCCTCTACACGTACGTTTTATGTAGATATTTTAGGATGCCAGGAAGGACGCAGTACTGAGCACTGGATCGACTTCGATTTTTTTGGCCACCAGCTTTCGGCGCATGTTAGTGACAACATTCCAGAATTGGATTACTGCGGTAAGGTAGACGGTGTGAGTGTACCGGTACCTCATTTTGGCTGCATACTTAGCTACGAGCAGTTCGATGCGCTGCAGGATAGACTTACAGAAAACGAGGTGAAGTTTGTAGTTAAAGCCCACACCCGTTACGAAGGGCAGGTAGGGGAGCAGCGTACCATGTTTGTACTTGATATGAGCAACAACCCGTTAGAATTCAAGGCTTTTAAGAATGCCGACGAAGTATTTGCCTCTTAAATTGTAGGCTACAGTTTTATACTTTATAGATGTTTTTATATCCTATACGGTTATATCGACGTACTTGAACCTATAAACTCAAAAGACTTAAAGAGACAGAAAATATGGACGCATCAGTAAACTCATTAGAGGGGTTAATGAAAGATCCTTCGCAATTGGCAGATATCATCAAAGATCCGGCTACGCATGGGCTTGATTTTTATAATGGCTTATCAGGTAAACAGAAGCAGTATGTGCTGCTGGCTGCCGGTATCGGGCTTATTGCGTATGCCATTTACGTTGGCAGGCAAGGTGATAATAATCAGTCAAAATCTGCTTAACATTTGCTACAACAAAACGTATACTTAAGTACATACATTTTTTGTAATCGTACAGACAGGTTAAAGCCTGAATAAAGCTTGTAGAAGCTTTCTGAAATTTTTTAAGTTTGTTCGAGAAACAAAGAATAAAGACCTGCTTTAAGCTATACTTAAAGCAGGTCTTTGCATGTATTTACCAATCAGTTTGGGATCTTTGTTTTTATCGCTTTTTACCTTTTTTGGCCACGCGTTCTTTGTGGCCTTTTCTCTTCAGTTCCTGAAAATCAGCATTTGATACAGTTACAGTGTAATACACTGACGTTAGCACTACAAGGCCAGCCTCCTCTACAAAAGATGTAGTTAAAGAAAGCTGCTTGTCTGGGTTTAGCACGTACTCATCGTCCACTTTCTCATATACGTTAAACTCGTAATCACCTTCTGCGGGCTGGCTGTTGCTGGTTTGGGCAAGGCAGTCTCCGGTAATGGCAAGTGGCGTGTCCAGCTCTACCTCATAGTCAAAAGGCTGATAATATTTACCGTCCTTTTTGTGGGTGATGTACTCAATTTTGCTGATGTATACTTCTATGCCAGCATTTTTACTGTCACGCTTATGTTTAATGTCGCTGATGTTGCCTACTAGTCTCATGTTGCTTTGTACTTGGCGCTTTGCTATACTTTTGTCTCCGCAAAGGTACAATTTATATCTCTCTTACGTGTGCAGTTTGTAAAGATGAAAGTATAAGCCAGTGTAATTCTATACCTTTGCCACATGCAAAAACCTAAATTATTTATGCTGATGCTCGGGGGCAGGCCCTCGGGACGCAACATCGAACAGCACGACATGTTTTTCGGGATAGCAGAAACGCTAAAAGATTTGGTGCCGGCTATCAAAAAGTTTTGGCCGGAGGCAGTCGGCAACCTGCACGTAGATGCATGGCGAGAAGTAAACAATGTGAATGGCTACAACGTGAATGTGGTGCCAAAACAGAACGCAGGTGCTGGTGCAGCGGATAAGCTCTTCTTTATCAACCTGGGCGGTTACAAACCAGGCGAGTTCGATGAGTTTCATTACAAGATGCTGGTTGTGGCGCCTGATATGGGAGATGCCTCGGCTCAGGCTAGAAAGTCTGCTTTTTACAAGCACACAGGCTTTAAAGGCGCAGCCTCGCACATAGACGACAAGTATGGCGTAGACGTAGATGACCTGCAATTGGTAAAAGATATGCTACCGGAGTCGGTAAAGCAGGAGTACACTATACAACTTACACCTACAGATGAAGCAGTGGAGGATGAGATACACCTGGGTTATTTCCAGCTGCATAAACTAACTTAGAGCTAGGAGTAAAGTATAAATTTCCTTCATGGTATTTTCTCAGCGGCCGGAGCAGAAAACAGCGGCGTATTTTGTGTTCGTTTTCGGTTAAATAAGAGCATCATACTTTGTTGAGTTATAGGAAGTAGTATTTTGCCTGTATTTTAGCTTGCAGAAGGTTTATACTTTGTGTCATAGTTTTATACTTTGCCAGCAGTTTATAGCCTTCACTTTCGAAATCAGGATTAACTTTGTAGTTAAAGAAGAGGGAACAAAAGCACGAATTACGATACCATGTCTACGGTTGATACCAGCGAATTTTTTACGGCTCAGCGAGATGCATCTGAGATCAAGTCACAAATACTGAATGATTACTTCAGGGATTGGTGTACAGCTATACTTCAGGGGCAGCGCTATAAGTCGAATCATGCGCTGGCTTACATCGATCTGTATGCCGGAGACGGCAAGTATCAAGACGGTAAACCCGCCACACCGGTTAAGGTGCTTAACAGTATTTTCGGGGCAACAGATAAGTTTAACCTGAACAAGATCGTGCGCACGTTCTTTACCGATGAGAAGCCAACGGTAACACAGAAGCTGAAGCAGAACCTGGAGGCACTGCCATACTACGAAAACCTGATCTACAAGCCGGTTATACTTAACGAGGAGGTAAACTTTAGCCTGCTGGCCAAACTGCTCGGCACTGATACGCCTGCCTTAATGTACACCGACCCATTTGGATATACTTTCTCGCAGCAAATGCTGCTGCAGTCTATCAAGCGGTGGGGCCTGGATGTATTTATGCTGTTTAGCCCTGCCAAAATGCGGCCAGCTATACTTAATGCCAGCGAAAACGATTTACTGACGGATATTTTTGGGGTAGAACGCATCGCCAAGATTAAAGAGTTTTGCGAGCGTTACCAGGATGCGGGCCAGCGCGAAGATTTTATGGTGGACAGCTTTGAAGACATCTTTAAGGAAAAAGACTACAAGACGTTCCGGTTTAAGATAAGCCTGCCTAAAAAGAACCAGACCAGTCACTACCTCTTCTTTGTTTCCAGAACGGATACCGCTTACATGAAGATGAAGGAACTGATGCTGACCTACAGCGATTTTCAGGAAGATGGCGTTCCGTTGTTCGGAGCCAACATTAAGCACCAGCTGTCGCTTTTCCAGGAGCAGTACCGTTATTCCATTAAAAACCTGATAGCAGAGCTCTCTGGCAAAGCAAGCTTTTACCACAACCTGTCTCTGGATAGCATTTACAGGCACCACAACATCGGCACCAATTACATACGCGGCAATTACCTGGAGGCATTCGAAGCCCTGAAGAAAGAAGGTGTAGTAGAGTCTATCAACCCGATCAGCAGAAAGCCGATGCGCAAAGTGTCGTTTACATCTATCATCGCTTACAAGTAGGCTGCCTTATTTTAGGTACAGTTTTCGGTAGCAAGTAAAGGGTAGCGATTCGGAATAGGTACTGAGATTGATCCAGTCCACTTTTCAATCCTAAGAATCCTGGTCCAATTCAGCTAAAAGGTCTTCCAGATCTAAAGGGCGGGTATACATGTGCAGTGATCCGTCTTCGTGTTTTGGCCATTGTTCTCTTGGCCGGTCCCAGTACAATTCTACACCGTTCTGGTCAGGATCATTTAAATAAAGTGCTTCCGAAACACCATGATCTGAGGCTCCGGTTAACGGATATTTAGCATCGAGCAGGCGCTTAAATATGGTTGCCAGGTCTTTGCGGATGGGGTAGAGGATGGCAGTATGAAACAAACCAGCGCTGTTTACAGGTGCCGGTGAGCCTCCTTTGCTGTACCAGGTGTTCAGGCCGATGTGATGATGATAACCACCAGCCGAAATAAAGGCAGCATCGTTGCCATACATGGTGGTTAGTTCGAAGCCCAGCAGATCACAGTAAAATTTCATGGCACGATCTAAGTCAGCCACTTTTAGGTGTACATGCCCAATGCTGGTTTTAGCAGGCACTTTATACGTTTCATCCATTTTATCAAAGGCCCTTCTGTTGTTACTTCTTTTTATTTTTACCTTTTTTCTTTCCTTTATATGAGAATATGTTGGTAACAGTTTTAGCTGTCAGGTAAGCGAACAGACTACTTATCGCTACAATTTTAACTGTAGTCTGAGGATCTCTAATGGAGCGGAATCGGGTATTGCCGTCCTTTATCTCAATATAGCCCACAGGAGTTAATGATACGCCTCCGCCGCCGCCTGAACCGTTCTCGCCGGCTTTAGTGCCTGCCCCACCGCCAAAGCCGTACATAGCTTTTGCAACAGGCACTACCGTTACACCATCACGCTCTATCGGATCTCCATATATGCTTGCAGCCTTTGCTGTTATTCCAAGCTTTTCAGCCAGATTCTCAACTAAAGTAGTTTTGCTAGGCTGGTTTCCTTTGTTTTCTTTCTGCTCCATTTATATATGATTAGAGATGGCTTATTGCTTACACTGCTTAACTTCAAGCAGAGTTCAGGCTTTTATACTTTTATCTCTACAGGTTTGTTATCTAGCCTCTACCTAAATAACCTTAGATGAACATGCGCCATTATCCTGCGTTTAAAGGGAGAGTGATTATTCCATAAACAAGAAAGCTATGAACAGAAACTTTGATAACGAGAATCGTCAGCGTAAAAACCATTACGCTGATTTTGATGATTACGGAAACCCCAGAACAGGCAATCGCAACAGCTTGTCGCGCCATACCCCTGAAAGTAAGTATGGTAGCTTTGGCCAGAGAAACCAAACAGACTCCTACGACCAGCAAAGGCAGTATGATAGACGTGCTACCAATGCTACACGTGCCTACGGAGACATGAGCCAAGGCACACGTTATGGCGAAGGTGGCAGCAACGAGGGTGGCGGATCGTCTTATGGTCATTCTTACTACGGCCTATCCGGAGACCATGGACCAAGTATAACCCAACACGACAGAAACCGCCAGGACAGCAAACAATATGATGGCCACGGAGATTACGACCATTTTATGAACCGGAACTACGGCAACAGCTTTGGCAGCAGCAGCGATGGCGGATATACTTCCCGGAACAGAGAAAACGAAGACAGAAGAGAAAACCAAAATAGAGACAGCCGCTTAGAGAACCGCTCCGGCAACAGAGGGTATGAGGAGAATAGAGGCTATGATCGTGGCTATGACAGCTTTGGTAATACTGGCTATGGCGCTACCGGGTACAACATGCGCGACCTAGACAGGGAAAGGGGTGCTTACGGCAATCAGCAGCGATTTAGAGACGATAGCAGAGGCTACCGCTCTGAACCAGCGTGGGACAGAGACAATAGCCAAAACCAAAGCCGTAGCAGGTTTAACCGGGATATGGATTGGTAAAGAAATTTGTTTTGTGAAAACAGCCACCTGTACTACTACAGGTGGCTGTTTTTTTTACCTCAGCTACTATACTTTTTTATACTTTGCTTTCCTGGTGCACCAAACATACCGAGTTAATGCAGTACCGCAGGCCTGCTGGTTCAGGACCATCGTTAAACACATGGCCCAGGTGCGCATCACAAATATTGCAAAGCACTTCTATCCGTTGCATGTTGTGGCTATCGTCGAAGGCGTATTTTACTGCGCTTTTAGTAACTGGCTGTGTAAAGCTGGGCCACCCCGATATGGCATGGTACTTTTCTGAAGAAGTAAACAGCAAACTGCCACAGCACACGCAGCTGTAATTTCCAGGGTCGTAAAAGCGGCAGTATGCATTTCGGTAAGGTAGCTCTGTGCCTTTTTGCCTGGCTACCTGGTACTGCGCCGGCGTTAGCAGCAGCTGCCATTCCGCTTCAGTTTTCTCCTCTTTATAAGGCGGCTCAGGGTTTCCATACTTTGCGTATCGTAGTACATCAAACCATCGCATCATAAGCACTTATTCTATAATTTATCTCTTAAACAGCACCTTGCCAGCCGTAGGTTATACTTTATAACAGCAAAAAGCCCGGTTATTACCGGGCTCTCTGGTTTAAGCCATTACAAGTTGGCTTTATAAATGTTAAAGGCTTAATTACTTATTTTCCTTTCTTATTTTATCCAAATCTGCACTGCTTTTATGGCTTTTTAGTGTGCTGGCATTTGGCTGGTTATTGCGGAACTCCTTGTCTGTGCTGTCTGCGCCACGACTTGTGGTAGTCAGGTTTGCATTAGAACCCTGAGGGCTGTCTTGCTTAGGAGTGTCTTTCCCTTTTTTTTCACCACCGCTGTTTCCTTCTCTGCTAGGTTTGTTTTCTCCGCGTGTGTTGTCGGCACCGCCAGCCACTGGACCTGTGTTGGTTCCTTGTGGGCGTCCGCTTACATTTTTGTCCTGCTCAAAATCTCCCTGGTTCTCAATGTTTCTATTATTTGTACTCATGGTTTGTCTTCTTTTGGTTTAAAATTCAACTATAGTCTTGTGGCTTGCACAAGGTTTTTATTTGTACGGATGATCAGAAGTATAGGATAACTATTGATTAGCAACCAAGGCCCTAAACAGGGTTGCATTAAAGGGTGTTATCATTAATGCTTACCTGCGGATTTTCTTCTTTGCCAAGCAGATAGCCGTATGGTTTTAACTCCGGTATCCTGTCCAGGAAAATTTTAAGGCTGGCAAAAAGCGGCACGAACAGGATCATGCCTGGAATACCCCAGATCAGGTTACCCAAAAGTATGATCAGGATTGTTGCCAGTGGGTTTAACTTAACTTTAGAGCCCGTTATGTAAGGAGTAAGCAGGTTAGCCTCCAGCAACTGAGTTACCATAAAAAACAGCAGCACCAAAACCGGATACCAAAGCGAGTCTTTCGTTAACATGGCAAAGGCAATAGGTAACGCAATGCCCAGAAAAGAACCAAAGTATGGCACCACCCGCAACAGGGCGGTTATCAGGGCAAAAAGCATGGCATGCTCTAGCCCAATGGCCCAAAAACCCAGCGCATACACTACAGCCAGAATAGAGATAACAGTTAACGTGCCTTTCAGGTAATCGTGTATGATGCGCGAGATCCGGGCAAGCATCACCCTCGATTCTTTAGGGCCGCTGAATAGCCTAAGCCACACAAAAAAGTTTTGAATACGCTGCTGATAGATCAGGAAAAAGAAAGTATAAGTAAGAACAATAAACACAAACAAGAGCACGGCAAAGGTCTGCAGCAGTACATCTCTCACGCTTTTAAATACAGCTTTGGCAATGTCCGGTTTTTTCTCTTCTAAGATCTCCTCCTGCTCATACTTCGAGATGTCTGTTGTTTCGTAGAGCAGCCACTGAAGCCGGTTGGTTTTTTCGTCTAGTTTCGCCTCCAGTTGGGGCAGGTCCTGCACAATACTCTTGATCTGGTAATGTAAAAGTATACTTAGCAGCACAAGTACACCCAACAGGGTAAGCACAGAGGTAAGCGCTGCTATTGGTGCTTTAAGTCCGCGTTTTTCCAGGCCCATCATCATCGGGAACAGAAGCATCGCAAAGAAAGCCGCAATTACAATGGGTATCAGGAAGAGTTTGCCCAGGTTCAGGAGTACGCCCAGCAGGAGTACTGTTAAAAGACCTTTGTTAAAATTGGTTAATTTTGCTTTTCTGATGTTCATACCTGGTTTGGAGTAAACGCAAAAGCAGGTGCTATGTTCTGGAGGCAGGCAGTATAAAACAGTTTATTTCTATAACTAATTTACCGAAGCAAAAGCGGCCGTTATATTGCAACTTTATACTTTACTTCACCGCTGCCAGTACAACAGCCAGTGCCTCTTTATACTTTGGGTTTTCGTTCATGCCGTTATGTCCCTGTCCCTGAAGTATAATTACCTGATCAGTTGGCTTGAGGTGCGCCTTTAGTTTTTCAGACGAACCATGATAAATGATCTCATCCTGTGCGCCATGAAACAATACAACAGGCGCTTTTATATTCTCCAGAAACCGATACGTCTCAAATTTATACTTCAGCAGAAATGACGGAATGATGGGGTAGAGGCTTTTGGAAAGATCGCTGAGGCTGTAGTAAGGTGCCTGAAGTACAAGTAAACGAGGCTCATTTTCTGAGGCCAATTTCGCCGCTGCTGCCGTACCAATAGAGTATCCTGCAATGATAACCTCCTGCTCATGGTAGCTTTTTCTGAGGTGCTCGTAAGCGGCTTGTGCATCTTCGTAAAACTGAGTTTCGCTGCTGATGCTGCCTTCGCTTTTGCCATAGCCACGGTAATCAAATACAAAGCAATCGTAGCCTAAGTCGGTGTAGGTTTGAGCAGCCCAACCCCAGGAGTCTACTGAGCCAGCATTGCCGTGCAGGTAAAACACCAGGCCTTTTGGTGCATCAACCTTAAAGAGCAGACCGTGTAGCTTAGCTCCGTCTGTTGCTGTTACAAACACTTCCTCAAACTCCTGTACAAAAGAAAACTTGTGGTCTGGGCGCAACTTCTCCGGAAAAATGATCAGGTTCTCCTGCTGTAAGAATGCAAGGCTCATGAGTGATAAGTAAATAATTAAAAGTATACTTCCGGTAACGAGTAGGCTCTTTAGCAAGGCTCAAAAATTATAGATTAATTCTCTGAAAAGATCAGTAGGGATTTATACTTTTCAATTACTTTCCCTGTTTCTCAATCTCATTATACACCTCTCTTGGTGCTGCTATGGCATCTAGTACATCCTGTTCCTCAATTTGTGCCTGTACTGCCTTTGCCTGTTGCACCAGTGCTTTAAATAATTTGCGGTGGCGGCTTTTCTGAGGCAGATACTCCGGGTGCCACTGCACCCCGATCATGTACTGTAGGGTGGTGTGCTCGATGGCCTGCACTACGCCGTTTGGCTCCCAGGCAGCAATGCAAATGTTCGCTCCAGGTTCCTTTACAGCCTGCTTGTGCAGAGCATTTACATCAAGCTTATCGGCGCAAAGTATATGCTGTAACTTGCTGCCTGCCTTTACTTCGACCACCTTTACAGGCAGTATGCTGGCAGGGTTAGGTGCTTCTGTGTAAAAAGTATGAATGCTCTTATGTAATGTACCTCCAAAGTACACGTTCATGAGTTGGGCGCCGCGGCAAATACCCATTACAGGAAGGTCTTTTTTTACTGCCTGGTCGAGCAATTGTAGTTCCAGGTGATCCCGAGCTTTATCAAGGCCAAAAGTAAGTTTGCGGCTTAATAATTTCCTGAAAAAGAAGAGTGCCGGAAAGTATAACCAACTTAGGAAACGCCCCACCCGCTGTAAAACATTTTTGTTCGGTTGCCTGATCGTTTGCTGCAGATAATCGTTGAGTAAATGTTCCTGCTCGTAAATAGTAGGGTCTACATCGGCGCCTCCTCCTATTACCAAGCCTTGCAAGCCATCAGCAGTACGGGGTCTGGCGGGGGTTACATGCACAGGTTTTCCGCCGGCTATCCAAATACCGAGTGCTGTAAAAAGCCATGCCGCTTCGCCACCCTTGTCTGGGCCGGTTATGCCAATAGTGGGTCTGCTTCGGTTTATTTTCTGACTCAGGTTAACCATTTTCAATTCTTTTCACCCACTTTGTATCAAACCCTAAAATAGTGTCGCCTTTAAGTGCCAGGTATTCCAGGCTTAGGGCTTCTATTTTTTTCCGGTTATTGGCAAGTTCTTCTATGGCTACCCAGTTGTTCCATTCCTGGGCCAATGTCCAACCTGGTTGCGCTATAGAGCTATTGGGTAACCTGTAATGAAATGTTTTTCTGGCCTTTACTTTTCCAAGGTTTTCGAACTGATCAAGCAGGTCGCTTTCTAGTGCTGCAAACAGGGGATACATATCCAGCGGCCTGTTTCTGTCTGGGTTAAAAGTATGGTAATCTAGTATTAGTTGTTCTAAACTTGGCTGGTACTCAGGTGATAATACAAGTGCTGTGTAGGTAGCAGGATATGACTTTATAAATGGACTTAACTTTCGGGCAAGGTCTGTATGGCCTATTTCCAAAAGCCAGGGGTAAAGCAGCAGGAAAGCCCTTAAGTATGATAAAAGTGTGTCTGTGTCTGTATCAGGTGTTTCTACGTTTATGTGTGTGCCAAAGGCATTGGTCAGAAAGGAGTCTGTGCCCTCAGCATGGTGCTGGTACAGTGCCTCCCTTAGTTTTTCCAGTTCACCCAACTGCGTATAGGGCACTGGTGGGCAGGCAATTTCATACGGAAAAACTTTGCCGATCAAGCTTTCAAGCGCCGTCTCTACCTCATCTTCTAAAGTATCGCCATTGCTAAACTTAACATCCTCTATATGAATGTTCAGCGACTCTAAAGGCTTTTTATAGCGTTTCTCTGTTAGCAGGGCCAGGTCAAACTCAATGGTAAAGTCGCCAAGTTTAGTATGCTGCACTTTTTGCCTGAACCTGTTCTCTTTGTGAATGCTGCCGCCATATAAGTCCTGTACTATCTGCACAGACTCCTCGATGCCTACATTGGCATACTCCAACTCAAAGCCTACTGTGCGCAGCTTTCCTTCTTTATTATACAGTACAGGTGGTTGTTTGAATTGCATTGGTTTAAGCAATTGGTAATACCTTAAAAACGTCAGGAGCAGCATTCCGTTTTACTTTATATCGTTTGCTGCAAAATTTTGCCGCTTTTAAACTTGTTACCGAGTAATGGGGTAAAACCGGATTTTATACTTTTTACATATACAGATGTTCAGAAAGTTTACACTGCTCTTCTTACTGATAAGCTTCGCAAGCTGCACCAGTAACAGCCTGACTGATCGTGGGTTGGTAACTGATAAGGCTATGGTGGTGTCGGCGCACCCGCTGGCTTCTGAGGTTGGAGCCGAGATACTCAGGCAAGGCGGTAATGCCATTGATGCAGCCGTGGCTGTACAGTTTGCCCTGGCTGTAGTATATCCGGATGCCGGTAACATAGGAGGTGGCGGTTTTCTGGTGCTCCGCCAGCAGGATGGAAGTATAAATGCCCTGGACTACCGCGAAAAAGCCCCTGCTGCAGCACACCGGGACATGTACCTGAATAAAACTGAAAAGGTAGTAGAGAACCTGAGCTTTAAGGGGCACCTGGCGGCTGGCGTACCCGGCACTGTAGACGGCATGGTGCAGGCGAACGAAATGTATGGCAGCATGCCCTGGAAGGATCTGGTGCAGCCCGCTATAGACTTGGCAGCCAATGGCTTTCCCTTAACCAAAAAAGAAGCTGCAAAACTAAATGAGCAGCGTGAGGATTTTATAAAGTATAGTACTGTAAAACCCGCTTTTATTCTTCGGAACAAATGGCAAGAGGGCGACAGCTTACGCATACCGGACCTGGCACGTGTGCTGCAAAGGGTTAGAGATAACGGCAGGGCCGGTTTTTATGCAGGAGAAACTGCAGACCTGATTGCTGACGAAATGAAAAGAGGGGGAGGTATCATCACCAAAGAAGACCTGGCTGCTTACCGTTCTGTGTGGCGCGCACCGCTTACTGCCGAGGCGAACGGCTACCGAATCATTTCCATGCCGCCCCCATCCAGCGGAGGCATTGCCTTAATCCAGTTGCTCACTATCACAGAAGATTACCCACTTAGCGATTGGGGATGGAACAGCGCCCGCACAGCTCATTTTATGATTGAAGCAGAAAGGAGAGTATACGCAGATAGGGCAAAACATCTCGGAGATCCTGATTTCTACCAGGTGCCCGTGCAGGGACTGCTCGAACAAGATTATATCAAGGGCAGAATGGCCGACTTCACTCCTAAAAGAGCAACAAGTTCTGATGCTGTTTCGGCTGGTTTACCAGCACCTCCTGAAAGCCCGAACACCACCCACTATTCTATAGTTGATGCCCAAGGTAATGCCGTGTCGGTTACTACTACGCTAAACAGCAGCTTTGGCTCTAAAGTGTTTGTGGCAGGTGCCGGATTTTTGCTCAACAATGAGATGGACGATTTTAGCGTGAAGCCCGGATATCCCAACAGCTATGGTCTTGTAGGAGGAGAGGCAAATGCCATAGCACCTGGGAAACGCATGCTCAGCTCCATGACACCCACCATCCTGGAGAAAAATGACAGCTTGTTTATGGTAGTAGGAAGTATGGGGGGCTCTACAATCATTACAACGGTTTATCAGATTATACTTAATGTAACAGTGCACGGCCACACAATGCAGGGAGCTATAAATGCAGGCCGCTTTCACCACCAGTGGAAGCCAAACTGGGTACTGTCGGAGTGGGGTGCATTGGGAGCCGGTACAGGAATTAAGCTGTGGCTGAAAGGACACAAGATTGTACCCCGCAATGGTGGCATAGGCAGAGCAGCCGGTATACTTGTACTACCCAATGGTAAACTGGAGGGTGGCGCAGATCCAAGAGGTGACGATGCAGCAGCTGGGTTTTAGGTTATCAGGAGTTACAAAAGTATAGAAGGCTTATCAGTAGTGTGAAGAGTCCTTTACAGAATTACGGCGCTAGATTAACTCTTAACTTTCTGCTTCTTGTATGCGTTAATCTATCCATGCAAATATCTGTATTAAAATAAGTTATAGTAATGATGGTGCAATTATACAACAGGAAAAAATGGATAGATTTTTAGGAAAGTTTAGTCCGCACTTATACGCGATACTCAGGTTTGTGGCAGGTATACTATTCGCCATGCATGGTACACAAAAGCTTTTCGGTTGGCCAGGTGGCGGCGATACAGTAGAGCTTGCCTCTCAGATGGGGCTGGCAGGTATCATAGAGTTTGTTGGAGGATTAATGATTGCCTTTGGTTTTCTCACGAGTTGGGCAGCGTTTATCGCCAGTGGACAAATGGCATTCGCATACTTTATAGCGCATGCTCCGCAGGCACCGTGGCCAATCCTGAATAAGGGTGAGTTATCTGTACTATACTGCTTTTTGTTTTTATACATGGCGGCACGCGGGTCTGGTATCTGGAGTGTAGATGAGGCTATCGGTAAACGTAGCAAAGCGGGTTTTGCGGCAGACAGGCGTTATGGTTGATAGAGTTGTCGGTTTGTACTTTGGCAGTGCCAGAATGCCCATACGCGAAACTTTGAAAGTCCGGATTAGTATCTTATTAGCATTAAGACACGTTACAGGTAAGTGTCTTATTATAGATAAAATATGTACCCAATAGTGTAAATCAAAATAAACTGAAAACAAACTTATGCTTGCAATGAACTACAGGGGCCCTAAAAGGGTCCGAATTGATGATAAACCCATGCCCGAAATTCTGCATCCTGAAGATGCCATTGTTCGGGTTACCCGTTCCTGCATTTGCGGATCTGACCTGCACTTATACAATGGCAATGTGCCCGATACCCGTGTAGGTATGACCTTTGGCCACGAATTTACCGGAGAAGTAGTTGAGATAGGGTCAGAAGTAACCAAGGTGAAAGTGGGTGACAACGTGATGGTACCATTTAATATTGCCTGTGGAAGATGTGCCTTCTGTAAACAGGAACTGTATGGTAACTGCCACGAAGCTAACCCACAGGCAACAGCAGTAGGTGGCATTTTTGGCTACTCGCACACAGCCGGTGGCTACCATGGGGGGCAGGCAGAATATGTACGGGTACCTTATGCTAACGTAGGCCCAACTGTCATACCAGAAGGTATGGACCCCGATGATGCCGTTATGCTGACTGACGTTGTGCCAACTGGGTATCAGGCAGCCGAAATGGGAGGCATTCAAAAAGGTGATACCGTAATGGTGTTTGGTGCAGGCCCGGTGGGTATTATGGCGGCACGTTGCTCATGGTTGTTCGGCGCTGGCCGTGTCATCATCATCGATAAAGAAGATTATCGTCTGGAGTTTGCGAGAAATTACGCTCAATGCGAGGCATACAACTTTGAGGAGATAGGAGATCCTGCTGTGTTTGCCAAGAAAACTACGGACTCGTTAGGTGCTGATGTGTGCATCGATGCCGTTGGTGCTGAAGCAGCCGGCAATGCCATGCAGACAATTACTGGTAGAAAACTGCTTTTGCAGGCAGGCTCTGCTACAGCGTTACATTGGGCAATTAATTGTGTTAAGAAAGGTGGTATCGTATCAATAGTAGGCGTGTATGGCCCTACAGACAACCTGGTGCCGATCGGTAATGTGGTAAATAAAGGCATCACTATAAGGGCAAACCAAGCCTCGGTAAAGCGCCTGTTGCCAAGGCTGATTGATCATGTCCAGAATGGTGTCCTGAATCCGAAGGCGCTGATCACGCACCGCCTGCCGCTGGAAGAAGTGGCCGAGGGCTACAGAATGTTCGCTAATAAACTCGACAACTGTATTAAGCCTGTACTTATTCCACCATCAGCAAAAATTTAAATCAGAGAAGTATCATGGAAAATAACAGACCATTTGAAAATAACAGGGGCAAAAACCCTGAGTATATAAAAGGCTGGGGTATAGATGCAGATCCGAAAAACGACCCGACTTATCCCATAAAAAAGCGCACAAACGAAGAGCATAAAGGCTACACCTGGGACAGGCCAACGCAGCAGCCTATTAACATAGAAGTTTTTCACTCGATTGAGCGGCCCAACGTAACGGCAGTGTTTGGTACTTCGGTGCCACCAAGTGGCCTGAGCGGCATGATCCGGCGTATGGCTTTTAAGAAAAGTGAGAACGATTATGGACATTGGCTCCCATTGCTTATAGCTGACCGCGTAAATGTAGTTGAGGGAATAATCGAAGATTTTATGCATGGTAAAGTGCCTAATATTTTAGCAGAGAAGGGCTATAAAGCAGATTGGCAGCACAACAAAACAGGCTTGTTAACACGAGTAGCAGTTGTAGCAGGAATTACGGCAGCTATCGTTATGTTGGTTCGTAATAACAGAGATTAAACAGGATAGAAGTATAAACTACCTTTTCCTTCAGTATACTTTAAAAGCACAACAAAGAGCTTAATCTTTGTTGTGCTTTTTTTATATGCCTATAGCCATTAGGTAAGTATAGTAACCATGTAGTTTAAGCTTTAGAGGCTGCAGTTATAAGTAAATTTTGTTATCCTTTAAGTTATTAACTTACTGTATGAAAAGACTTTACTACCTGCTACTATCGCTTGGCATACTTACAGCCTGCGACGAAGATGAAAACTAAGGACCGAAGCTGGATTACCCTGCAACATTTGCAAGCAGCGAGTTCAGGAGCGTTACTCCTGTGCGGATGTACACTATAAAAGGGGGGGTAAAGGATGCTGCGCTTATCAAGGCATTTATATCTAAGAACGCCAGTAGAATAAACTATCATCAGGATGGCAAACAAGTAGAATCATATGTAGGGGAGAAGCTTGTACTACAGTCACATGCGCAGGCAGAGAAACAAATGCATGGGCACGTAGAACGTTATCAAGCAAAGTGGAACGGTAATGCCCTGGAGCTTATAGCAGAAAAAGAGGGCACTGTAATGTATAACCAAAGCGATGAGGCGTTTATCAATTTTCATACTGGAATATGCAAATACAAACCAATTGTATATGATAAACAGGCTTTGGCTACAAGTACTGATTTTTCTTATCAGTATAAAACCAAGCCCCAGTTTTTTGCCTCATTAGAAGGAAATCAATTGCTGGTAGATCAAATGATTTATACTTTGAAGACTGGCGATAAGAATGCAATTATGGTAAAGGGCTATTACATTTCAAACAAATTTGATGCTAAGGGTTTAGCTAATCTTCGTGCTAATGATACTTTGGTGATACAGGAGTTTGTAGTAGTAGCTGATAAGGAGTAAGAAAACGCCTTAAAGTATAAAACCCGTTACCTAGATTTAAGCCAGGTAGCGGGTTTTATACTTTAGAGGAGGCTAGAGTTTAACCAATGCGCTGCATTCTAAAAAAGCCCCTAGATATTGGAATGAGCATAATGCCTGCAAGCGCGAAGGCTACAAACGATACTTTTAAATTAAAGGCATGAGCCAGATAGCCAATCATAGGCGGCCCTATCAGCATACCTACTATACCAAATGTGGCTATTAAAGAGATGGCAATACCAGGAGAATATTTTTTAGAGGCACCGGCTAAAGAATACGTCATGGGGATAACGGCGGCACAGCCAAAGCCTACCAGCGAGAAGCCAATCATAGCAGGCCAAAAGCTTGGGAAAAGTATAGAAAGCAAGATACCTACGAAGATAAAGAGTGCACTTAGCAGGTAAGTGTTAGGCATTCCCAATTTATCGATGATACGATCAGACACAAACCTGGATAGGGCCATAAACGACATGAACGTTAAATATCCTGCTGTAAATACTTCTTCTCTTACCACCTGCTGAAAATAAATTCCGCTCCAGTCGAACATGCCGCCCTCGCAAACTGCTGCAAAAAACACCAGCAGCCCCAAGTATAAGATATAGGGATCGGGCTTACCAAAAGCCAGTTTGTTTCCGGTAGTTGAAAGGTCGTTGCGGAGCAGATAACGGTATGCCACCAATGCCGCCAGCACCGATACTGCTGCAACACTTACAAGGTGCGGCACCATAGCCACATCAAGTGAGATTAGCAAGGTAGTAAAGCCCACCCCAAGTATGCCGCCTGTGCTCCAGAGCCCATGAAAAGATCCGTTTATTTTACGGATATACTGCTTTTGCAATGTAATAGCCTGTGTATTAACCGATATGTTAAAGATGCGCATACTCAGCGAAAACAGAAACAGGGCCACTATCAAAGTATAGGCAGAATCGGCAAGACCAATAAACGTTAAGCATATAGAGTTTAAAAGAAAACCGATTGTTAAAGGTATTCTTGTTTCCAGCCGGGCAACCAGCCAACCGGATAAGGGCAAGCCTATAAGAGAGCTCACGGGCATGGTCAGGAGGATCGTTCCTAGTTCTGCTTCGTTTAGATTTAATGCGGCTTTAATGGTTGGTATTCGGGAGGCCCAGCTGGCAAAGTTAAATCCGGACAGGAAAAAAAATAAGCTAAGCGAAATACGCTGCTGGTTTAGTAACTTCATTCAGGTAAAATAAGCCCGCAAATATGCGCAATTAATCTGCAATCAAGTGCAGCGATTTTAAAGATTATACTGTCTGTTGCCAGGCTAATAATTAAAAGTTAGTCTTTACATGCGAGCTGCTGCAGAAGGCTAAATAGTATATGAGGCGTAATCAAAAGAATTTTTTTAGATTATGAATGGTATTATAATACAATAATTAATTTGCTACGTACAAAATAAAATTATAAACTATTATACCTATCCTTGCTATGAAGTATGCTTTAATTCTACAGTCGGAGTTCCATCACCCTAATTTTTGGGTATGTTATGCAGTGGCCAGTTCCCTGGAAAACCTAAAGAATAACCTGTGCTACGACCCAACAGTGCAGCTCATGCTGCATAAAGCTTGCTGTAAGGCCACACCTTTAAATGATATAGAACTTCCAAGTTGCACATCGGGTAGCTATGCGCACTTTATAGTATGTGAAATTGAAGTGCCAAAAGGACTCGCTTACCGGTATGAGTTATCGTGAAAGTATAGTAGAGATGATTATAGTTTAATGGGTGAGTTTACTGACCGTAGTAAGTATGCCTACTTATGTTATCAGTTGCTATAACTGTGCTGGTAAGTTTTTGCTATACTAAAGGCTTGCGCAGTATGTTATATTAGAAATAGTACTCATCATCTTCTTCTAAGTTGTCCGGGTCTTCTTCGTCATCAAACTCATCATCATATTCGTACTCTTCTACATCCTCTGCAGTTCCTGTATCGGGTAGTAACTTATCTATAAGCTCCTGCTGTGCCTCATCATAGATAAGCTCTCCTTTTAGCAGAAATTTATTAGCATCTAGCAGCACTTCATAAATAGGTGTATGTATGTGTTTAGGGATCTTTAAAAGGCGTGGGTCATTCTTATCAAAAGGTGTCTTCGCTTTAGAACCAAATAAGTAGGGGATCAGTGTTTTAGAACAACTGATAGCAATCCGGTGGATGTCGTGGTGCTCGAAATACTGCTGCAGGCGTTCATTTATATTTTCAAAAAACTCTACTGTTTCACCTAACCGTACCCGCGAGCCAGCCCTCGATTTTCCTTTCGTTTTTAAGTATTTGATTTGGCTTTTGCCCTGCTTTTTGCGCACCATATAAGACCGAAACACTTTATGGTTCAGGTTTCTGCCGTTTTCGAAGTAGCCAAGGGCACAGTTACCCGACTGTATCAGCAGGATCACGTAATGTAATTGAGCAGGCACAACTGATGCAGTAAGCGTAATCGGTAACCGAAAGTATACTTTTGCGTTCCCAGCTTCATCCAGAATCGCTATCCGGTGTTTCTCGGGGTCGTAGGCTGTGGGCAGGTTAGTTTTCTGCAGTGAATGCAGCAATTCTTCAGCCTTGTCTTTTGATAAAATTTTATTCATGTGTGGCAGCTGGTGCTATGCATAGCTTTCGTAGGGCAACAGGCAAGTTACTAAATTTGACTGTTATGCCGTAGTATGACTAAAGAAGTTGCTACGAGCACTTGTAAGTTTATTCTTTTAATCTAAATAGGAAATCAAATTTAAGATATGAGCACAGATTATAAACCCATTAGTACAGCTTACCGGCAGATGATCAAGGAAATGACTGAAAACAGAACCAGTGCACGCATACAGTTTTACTCTGATATAAACGAATTCTTAACCCTACACGGTACTTTCAAGGAAATTGAGGACCGCGAAGGCGAGGAGTATCTTGTTTTAACAACAGGTGAGGAAGTTCGCCTCGACAGAATCGTAAGGATAGGAGATAAGCCTGCACCAGGCTACGATGAAAGTTTCTTTCAGTGTGACACTGGAAAATAAGCTTTTGCAGCAGGCAAAATATACAACACTGCTGGTCATCAACTAAGTATCGCTATATAAGTATACAAAGCAGCGCACTTTACGTACAGAGGGTGAAAGCCAGGCTCAGGCACACCTGCTGAAGCATTGCAACCTGCTTTGATGTATACATTTAAAATGAAATGGAAATCTCTACTCATGCTGCTCCTGTGCTCCTGCGCTACCCAGCGCCAGGCCGAAAAGTTTTTCGACAAAAACACAGATAAGCTGGCGGAGTATGTAGACCAGAATCAGAAGTATACACAAGAACATGGCGGAGCGTATGCAGCCAAACATTTTCCGCCAAGATTTTATGCACCTGCCGTACATGCTCCTGCCTTTCCCGCACCTGCCCGATTATCGCTTACTCCACCCCTAAGCAGAAGCGAACTTACGGCTGTTGGTCCGATGCATTTAACCTGTCCGGAGTGCCCAGAAATGTATACTGTTAAAACTGTTTATGTAGAAGATACAGCCCTACTAGACTCTTTGCACCGGGAGCTGGAGACGGAACAGCTGGCTAATAAAGGATTTCAAAAGCGATTAAAAGATACCGAAGCGCAACGTGATTATTGGCAGGAGAAGAACCACCAGAAATTTTGGACTTTGATTCTGATGGCCATCTTTGGTGTATTGTACATACTTTTTAAATTTCTAGCCTCGCGTGTTCGTGAAACGGAGGAGTAACTTAAGAGTGCTTTACCGTTGAACTTAAGTATAAGCGTTATTCTAACGCTAGTATAGGTTTCTCGGGAGTGAATGTATCAAATTGTTACTGGCAGTCTCATTTCAGCTTATGATTTAGATTTTATATACTGGCATTTGGCTTGTAAATAGGCAAGGCAGGAGGAGTTTATTAAACCGCTCGGCTTAAGTCCCGTTTATAAAGTGTAAATGTTTTAAAAACCTAATAGTAAACTATGAACAGACAAGAAAGAGATCGCTATGATAACAGATCAGATTACGGAAGCTATGATGATTACCGTAACGACTCGAATTACCACAGTGCAAGAAACCTGACAAATGACTTTGAGCAGGATTTTCAGCGTGAAAGAGGAAGCCGTTTTGATGGTGACCATGATCGTTATAGCCGCAACAGGAGTTACCACGAAGGCAATATGGGAAATGCCTATGAGCGCATGAGCAGAGAAGGAGAAAGTAGGAGAGGCAACTCAAGCTATGATATGCCGAACAGAAGCCAGGACAGAGACTACTCCCAAAACTTTAACCACCAGCGCGACAAGTACAGCAACTTCCAGGACGACTACAGAAGCTACCGCGATAATGATAGAGAAAACCGCTATAGCAACGATCGTGACAGGCGTGGTAATATAAGCCAGGGCTATGGCATTTCTGATTATGGAGGCACCTCTGACCGCTACAATACTTTAGACAGCAACCAGAACAGGAGCTATGATCAGGACAATTATTCTGGCTCCAGGGGTAACTACAGAGGCGGTGACTATGGCAGCGACAGCATGCGAAACTCTTCGGTGCACTCTGATAGAGGTATACCAAATTATGGCAGGCGTACGGCCAACGATTTCTGGGGAACCGGCAGTACATACGGTGGCAGCAACTACGGCGGCGGTACAGGATACTCAGAAGGGCATCGTGGCGGCGCGTTTGGCAACGAAGTGCACGGTTCATCGTCGGGCAACTATGGTGGCTCCGGTTCTATGGGCGGCGGTACCTACGGTGGCCGCAGTAACAGCGGTTGGGGTAACACTTCCCATAACACCGATAGAGGTACCAGAGAATATGGTGGTTTTTAAATTAAATCACTCCTATAAAAAAACAGCCGTTGCTTATAGTAGCGGCTGTTTTTTTATAGGAATAAGTTAAATAAGAGCATAAGAAGAATGAGCTAAACTAACCTGTAACTTAAAGATAGAACTGATTTGATTCCCTATGCTCAGAAAGAATCCTCTACCCAAATTTTCCTGGCAATTCCTAGCCCTACACGACTGCCTTGTCCACCTCCCCGCAATAAAATAGCCACTGTTTGCCCCTGCTGAAACTCACTGATGCTGATTGATTGCCCATTTGCCCCTACCATCTGTGCGGTAGGCAGTACAAGTACATACGCCCTGTCGTAGCGCGACTGTGGTGAAGGAGAAAGCCTTTCTACCTCCAGTATAACCTGTCCATCGCTGTACCGGCTCGTAATAACCTGCCCCCTTATATCTACCCGCTGCGGCGCCCGGTTTACATTTTCGGTAGTTGTACCTGCGCTGCCAGTTGGTGTAGTTCCGCGCGCGCAACCAGTTAACCAAAGTATCCCCAAAAAACAAAGTACTACCAGGTATTGCTCTATCTGTTTCATATACCCTCCAATTTATATGTGTTAGTTATAACGCTAGCTGCCAGGGCTTAGTTATAGATTGTCTGGATGTACAGCATGCTAAGAGGATGTATGTATAACCAGTTGATTTTGTGTTTTATGACCTTATCAAGCCGACCTTAATGGCAAGGTTGTGCAGTGGCAGGGTTGGCCGTTTAAATGCACCATCATTAGCAGCTGAATCGTTTCGTAATGTTAGTTTTCCCTGTCTTTAAGTGGGCATTGCATATTAGTGGGAGCCGCAGTATGCGAGTTGCTGAAAATAGCAGGTAAATCAACTCCGAGGTATAAAAAAGTTAAACACATCTAAAACGGAAAACACCTAACTTGCACTTTATTGTTTTTAGTTTAGCTATACTTCCGCTTTATACATTTTTTCCCATAACTCCTTAATGGAGGTTTACTCTCTATTACCGTCGATATGCCTAAATCAAAAAAGCTCCAGAACGTTACCGTAGCACAAGTTTTTAAAACTATTATCTGGCCGCGCAGGAAATACTTGACCGTTGGATTGGTTTTGATCATTATTAGCCGCGTGGCCGGACTCGTGTTGCCTGGGGCAAGCAAGTACCTGGTAGATGATGTGATCCCGAACGGTGACAGCACCATGCTTAAATGGCTGATTGGGGCGGTAGTGGCTGCTATTGCCATACAATCCGTCACCTCCTTTGCGCTTACACAAATCTTAAGTGTAGAGGCGCAGCATCTGATTTCGCAGTTGCGGGCCAAGGTACAAAGGCACATTATACAGCTGCCTATCCGCTTCTTCGACAATACCAAAACCGGAGAGTTGGTGTCGCGCATCATGACGGACGTAGAAGGGGTGCGCAATTTAGTAGGCACAGGCTTTGCCCAAATGATAGGTGGAGTGCTGACTTCACTTATCTGTCTTGTACTGCTGATTGTTATCAGTCCGCTGATGACGTTGTATGTACTATTTCCGGTAGTTATTTTCGGACTTATTTCTCTGAAAGCATTTGGCAAAATACGACCCATATTTCGGGAGCGTGGTGTGATAAATGCGGAAGTGACCGGTAAGCTTACCGAAACCCTGGGTGGGGTACGCGTGATTAAAGGCTTTAACGCCGAAGAGCAGGAAATTAAAACCTTTGAAGATGGCGTAACGCGACTTTTCCTTAATGTGAAACAGAGCCTGACCACCACCAGCATGGTAACGAGTGCAGCTACGCTTTTGCTGGGCCTTGCTTCGGCGGGTATTATGGGTATTGGTGGCTACCTGATCATGAACGGAGAACTAACTTTCGGCGATTTTCTGGCTTTTACACTTTACCTCGGTTTTATGATAGCCCCGATCCTGCAGATGAGTAACATTGGCAGCCAGTTTACCGAAGCATTTGCCGGCCTGGATCGGACACAGGAGATCCTGAACACACCTTTGGAAGATGCCACTGGCCAACGCACACTGCAGCTTAACCACATCCATGGCGATATCAGATTTGAAAAGGTGTCTTTTGCCTATGAAACTGGAAAGGATGTGGTAAAGGAAATTAGCTTTAAAGCGCCTGCTGGTTCTGTTACGGCCCTGGTAGGAACCTCAGGCTCGGGTAAAACCACCATAGCCGGTTTAGCTGCATCATTCTTAAACCCCGAAAGCGGCACTATTACTGTAGACGGGCACGACCTGCAAAGTATAAGCTTACAAAGTTATCGTAGCCAACTGGGAGTGGTGTTACAAGACGATTTTCTTTTTGAGGGCACTATTCGGCAGAACATACTTTTCCCGCGGCCAAATGCTACCGAGGCGCAATTGATGCAGGCTGTAGAGGCAGCACATGTGCAGGAGTTTACAAATCGTTTTCCGGAAGGGTTAGACACACTGATCGGGGAGCGGGGCGTGAAGCTATCAGGAGGACAGCGGCAGCGCATCGCCATTGCCAGGGCCATACTTGCCGACCCACGCATTCTTATACTTGACGAAGCCACCTCTAACCTTGATACCGAAAGCGAAAGCCTGATACAAGCAAGTCTTAAAACATTAATGCAAGGCCGCACCACCTTTGTTATCGCCCACCGACTAAGCACTATCCGGCAGGCCGACCAGATACTGGTGATAGAACAGGGATGCATAGTTGAGCAAGGCCGACACGACGAACTACTGGAGAAACAGGGGAGGTATTATCAGCTATATACTTACCAGGCCAGGATTTAAACTTTAACGCTTGAATTGGAAATAATGCCGGAGCTGGATAAGCATGCATGTAACATTAGATGTAAAAAATATCAAATTACTTAAATTTAGTTCTTATTATTACGTACAAAGCCATATCTACACCTCCGGTGGCAGTTCGGGGGCTGCGCTTTATTCTAAGTTGTTTTATTTATCTACTACTGGCCGCTTCGGCGCATAAGCGTTAGCCAGAGCTATAACAAGTATGTCTGAAATAAATTTTGAGGGGGAAAATGAGGAAGCCTTAATAGCGTCAATACGGCAGGGTAGGCAAGAGGCTTTAGGAAAACTTTACGATGCTTATGCACCCATGATGTTGGGGGTGATAACCCGAATTGTGCAGGACAAGGAAGTGGCTGAAGAAGTACTTAGCGAAACCTTTGTGGCTATCTGGAGCCGGATCGGAATATATAACTCCTCCAAAGAGCGGCTGTTAACTTGGGGGTTGGCTATTGCGAGAGGAATAGCGCTCGAAGCCGTGAAGACCAACAGGTATAAAAATTTGATTAAGCCATCTATCAAGTCCGTAGAAAATAATGTACTCCAAAATTTTGATGTAACTTTACGTAAAGATCAGCCCAAAAAGCAAGATCTTTGTAACCTGGCACCATTAGAGAGAACCGTATTAGAATTACTCTACCTTAAAGGCCGCTCCTGCCCCGAAATTGCAGGTGAGCTGAAAATGACTGAAGCGGAAGTAAAAGAAATTTTGAAAAGCGCATTTACCCAATTAAAAGCAGAAAAGCCAATATGAACCCAGTTATAGAATTCATAGAGTCCGGGGTTTTGGAGCTATATGTGATGGGTGTGGCCAGTCCGGAAGAAGTACGTGCCGTAGAAGATATGGCTGCTGCACACCCTGAGGTAAAGGAGGAGATAGAACAGATTAGGCTGTCTATAGAGCATTATGCGCAGGTGCATGCTATAAAACCGCGCAGTACGGTTAAAACGCTAATAATGGCAACCATAGACTATTTAGAGCGCATGAAACAAGGCGAGTTGCCAGAGTCGCCACCTATTTTAACACCCGAATCGCGCATCAGTGACTACGAGAAATGGCTGAACAAAAAGGAGGCTGTACTGCCAGAAGATGCTGATGGTTTATATGCCCGCATTATCGGCTATACACCTAAATCTACCACGGCTATTATTTGGGTTAAGGAAAGGTCAGAAGTAGAGTTGCACCATGATGAATACGAGCGTTTCCTGATACTGGAAGGCACCTGTAAGTTTACTACAGGTAACAAAATACAGAACTTAACTGCCGGAGATTTTCTGGAGATTCCGCTGCACACGCCCCACCACGTAGAAGTTACATCAGATACTCCCTGCAAAGCTATACTTCAACGCCTAAGCTTGGATAAAGAAGAGGCCTGTTAACTACCAGAATGGCTACAAGGATTGTTTCGTAGTTATGGCAATTGAAATTTATTAAAAGCATCTTCTGCCCATACTTTACAGGCAACTCCAATTCCTATGCGTTCGGTGCTAAACGTGTGCGTTTCTCTGTTAGGAGTGTTTACTGATAGGCAACTGCTAGATATATGCTGAAAGAACGAACCTGATAAATAGTTGGTTGACAGGCCTAAATTAAGAGTAGCTAATCTATACTTTTCTTCTCAAAAACTAAGATATACCCCTAACAGGCAAATAAAGTATAACAAGCCAATCTATACGGCTATTTTAATCATTGGTCCCCTTATAGTATACCCTGCTTTAAGTTAGAATGGTGCTTAATAAAAAAGCGCGGGCCAAAAGACCCGCGCCATTTAACTTATTTAAATACGATTACTGTTTTCCCCTAACAAACTTCCAGGTATAAACTCCTACTTTGGATGTTGTCTTTTGGTCGTCCGGCACCTCTTCCGGATATCCAGCCCAGGCTTTTTCTTCTACCCATACCATGTTGTCGCCAGATAGCGTTGTGATTTTATACTTCGTTGTAACATTGTTCTGCCTCAACTCAATATAGGTAGAGTCATTTTTATCTGGAAAGTTGTAGTTCCAAACATCTTCCGTTGCGCTGCCAGGCAATGTAACGGTCATTTTTTGGCCGTTAAAGTTAAAGTAAGCTTGGCGTTTAACAGAGTCTTGGTACATTATGGTATCTCTGTCGGAGTAGTAAATCCTTTTAATGTCTGTGTTAGTCCAGTCGCCTCTCATGTCAGCGTCAATTTCAGAAACTGGCGGAATATCCACCTCTGAGTCCTCATCGTTGCAGGAGGTAAAGAAAAGCGAAAAGCATAACGGAATTAATATTAACTTCTTCATAAGTATTACAAATTAAGTGAGCAAAGAAATTTTACGAGTAGAGTTAATATCATGCTTTTCTATATAGATTATTTGTTTTTAGCTACTATAGTACGCACGTGCAAAAGCAGAGTTTAAGATAAATTTAATATAGTGTGTAATTTTACTAGTGAGTTGGAGATAAGTTACTACCGTATAAAACAGGTAAAAGTAGATGGCTTTAAGGTTCACATAATGCCTGAAAGACATTAGGATCAAATTTAATAAGTTAATTTTCACTTACTTAAACTTTTGTTTCGTAGTAAGTAGCAGTGCCGCTGGCAAGCAGCGATTGACCAAGATCATGTATAGGAATGATTTATATCGTTTTGTTAAGCTGGTGCAGCACGCATCTTTGTGATTATGAATAAGACTACAAACATCTATAGTCATAAACTTTAACTTATATGCACATGAAGACTTTCCTTGTTCCGACTGATTTTACTGATAGTTCCCTCAGAGCACTTGATTATGCCTTTGATCTCGCAAAAGAAGTTGATGCGAGGGTAGTAGTTTGCCATATACATGATAAAGCGTTAGTTCCTGGTTTTAGTAGCGCGATGGATAAAGCCCATAAGGAGGAGGCTCAGCAAGAAGTAAACAGGTTCATAGGCAAAGCTAAAAATACAGGTGCCGAGATAGAGACTGTGATAAGAGGAGGGAATGTAGTAGACGAAATAGCGAAGGCCATAGAAGAGTTTGGCGTTTCTTTGGTGGTAATGGCAACGGCTGGTGGAAAAGGATTTAAGGAAAGATTCTTTGGAACAAGAACTGAAGCCATTGCAAAACGTGGCCTGTGTTCTGTGCTGGTATTACCCGAAAACGGACCTATAAAGCCAATTGAGCACATTGTTTATGCTGCCGATTTTGAAAATGGAGATCAGGTAACTGTGTTACAGTTAATGCAGTTGAAAGAGCTATTTAGTGCTACCTTAACGTTTCTTCACGTGAAAAGTAAAAACCAGCCCGATCTGATCGATGATGAATATGTGAAGCAAGAGCTTATAAAACAGTTTCCGCAGGCAGATATACAATTTGTAGAGATAGCAAATGATGATGTAGTTGAAGGTATAAGCCGTTTTGTTCAGGAAGCCAACACTAGTTTACTTTCTTTTACTATGTTAAACAGGATTTTCCTAGAGCAGATGACGCACAACAGCGTATCAGCTAAACTGCTTCGCAACCTTAACCTTCCTATGCTGGCGCTACCAGAAAACGGAAGATTACTGGATCTGCAGCGAAATGCTAATTCTGAAAGAAGAATGGATAGATAAGCTCCCATCTGAACAAAAGGAGATATATTATTGTAAGAGAGCCGCCGCTATGGATAACGTAGCGGCGGCTCTCTTACTGCTTATAGCTACTGCTGCCTCAGAAAATCTATTATGGCAGTGTTCAGCTCTTCCTTGTGCGTCAGGAACAGGCCATGCGGGGCATTCTTGATTTTTACAAACTTGTTGTTGCGGATCTCTTTGGATGACTGTTCGCTGCTTGTTTCGATGGGCACAATCTGGTCTGCATCTCCGTGTACAATAAGCGTGGGCACAGTAACATTGCGCAATTCATTTCTAAAGTCTGTGTTTGCCCAAGCCTTTGCTGTTTCTATGGTGGCGCGTGGCGAGGCCGCAGAGGCAATGGCCCAGTCATACTTTAGTTGCTCCTCGCTTACTTTATCTTTATAATCGCTGTAGTTGTAGAACTGCTTGCTGAACTCTGCCAGAAAAGTTACACGCTTGGTTTGGAGCGCATCCATAATTTCATCCAGCTTGTCCTCAGGTACACCATCCGGGTTGTCGTCTGTCTTTTTCACAATAGGAATAATCGAGCTGACAAGTATGGCTTTGTCTATACGGTCATTGCCGAACATGCTAAGATAGCGTACCACTTCACCGCCACCCATCGAGAAACCAACCAGCACGCAATGGTGCAGATCCAACTGCTCTATCAGTGCGCGAAGGTCTTGGGCCAGAGAAGTATAATCATAGTTTAGCCAAGGCCGGTCAGAGTCACCGAAGCCGCGGCGGTCGTAAGCGATACAGCGGAACCCGGCATCTACTAAAGTCTGTATCTGGTTTTCCCACATCTTGTGGCTCAGGGGCCAACCATGGATCAGGATAACAGGCTGCCCGTCGCCGTAGTCCTGGTAGTTCAGGTAAACGTTTTCTCCTCTCTGGATGTCTTCTGTCTCAATAAATGGCATAAGTAAGTTTGTTATGGTTATGGATGTAACAAGTGTTCATTGCCGATACCGGCTTTCACTTTTAACTGCTTATAAAATTATTTGTTTACAGTAACTGCTTCTGCACCCATACTTAAGCGTTTTTAAATGATGATTTGGTGTACAAACTATTAGTGCAACAATGTTGCATATATAAAATGTCTATATATATTTGCAACATTGTTTCATTTATATACTTTAAAGCATGACCAAAAAATTTAATCTCCGTAGTCTGGGCCTAAGCTTGGTTGCAGCTATGGTGTTTACCGCTTGTCAGAAAGATGATGACGTAAACCCTATTGAAAACAAAGGTGAATTTAAGCATGTGCGCGTACTTGTCACTGATGAGTCTGCTACTAAGCTTACCCAAATCAATCCAGCTACTGCAGGGATTACTTCTTTTGATACCAAGTTTCCGATGGGTAACCTTTATGCGACAGCCAACGGGCGCTTTGCTGCTGTTGTTTATGGTAGCCAAAATCTTACAGAAATGTTTGACACTGGCCTTGAATTTCACGGAAATCATGTGGATATGAAAGGCACACCAAAGTGGGCTGCTATAACGGCTGCCGGTTCAAAACCAGCTCATTTTAAAAGCAGAGGTGCTGAGTCATTAATTTTCAATGACGGTGATGGTACCCTGCATCTTGCAAACGAAGCGAACTTTCACACGCCAAGCGCACAGTTTACAACCATCAATGCAGGCTTAACAGCGCACCACGGTGCTATGGCACAATTCGACAATGGTAATATTGCCGTAACAGAAAGTGGTAACCGCGTAAGAGTCATCAACAAAAATGGCGGGCTAGTACATGCTTCTACAGTAGAAGTAGCTCGTATACACGGTAACGCCACAGATGGTACAAATGCCGTTTTCGGTAGCTTTATTTCCCCTGATCAAACAACAGGCGGTGTGCTGGTTGTAAATCAAACCGGTGAACAGCGTGTAATTGCAAATCCGGCTGGTTTCGGAGCGGTACGTTTAGGAACAATTCTGTATGGCATGGGAGCTAAAAAATTTGTAGGATACGGAGCTACAAAAGGAGCCTATATGATCGATCTGGCTGCGAACAAAATTACGCCTATTTATAATGGCACTGATGCCGTTCAATGTAAAATGGATTATGCCGGCAATAACCTTCTTGTGTTAACAATGGATGGTAAACTGAGAGTTTATAACCTATCTACTGGTGCTCTTAAAAAAGAGGGTATGGTAATCAGCCCGGTTGCATCCGGCGATTCATTTAAGCCTGTTATAGAAGCCACAGCAAAGTACGCTTACATTGCCATGCCTAACTTAGGAGAGGTACATCAGGTTAATCTTGACGATTTTAATAAAGTTGTAAAACATAAGGTTTCTGCTAAGCCGGTGAGGTTAACCTTACTTGGCTTTGAAACAGACGAGTCTCATTAGTGAGGTTGATAGTTGTTTAAGTAGTAGCCCGGATTACAATATGTAGTCCGGGCTTTTTTTGTTGATTGGTGCTAAGTTTTAGTTGTAGCTAAAGGCAGTAGAAATTAACAAGCCCCTGTCAAGAAAGCATCTGTGACTTAATTTATGTGCAGATGTATTGTCTCTGTTTAGCATTAAACCAGGTTCTTCTGCGAAGGATCATCTTTTACAGTTATCTGCTTGAGGATTATACTTTACCCGAATTTTCTCTTGCTTAACAGATCTTGTACCTGATTAAAGTATGGTATTGCTGGATTCTTTTTAAGCTTCGAAACTAAGGCAGCATATCTCCCGCAGAACCCAGCTTAGTATGTGCTAATTGTAAAAATCATACCTAACAATTCAATGCCAGTTATCATATTTTTACAGACTACTTTACCTTCTCCAGCGTCATCTCGAAAAACTTGTTCCAGGTCTGGCCTTTATCAGTGCTCATTTCCCCGATTTCCTGCCACTGGTTTTTATCATCAAGCCAAATCGTGTAGCGGATCTGGCGGTTAGGATTATTATTCATTTGCCAGATAAACTTCTTGTCTTCCACTGTAACATCTGCATCTGTTTGGTAGCGTCCTTCTGAAGTATAAGAATGGAAAGTATAGGCTCCTTTGTTTATGTCATAGGTCATGAGAGCCAGGGCATCGTGTATCGTTTTGCCATCCTTTTTGCCTAGGCCTTCTATCTGCATTACGGTGTTATCGAGTTTATACTGTATGTCTTCGGTTTGGGTGAACGTATGTTTTTGGTTAGGTCCGTAACTCATCCAGCCTTGTCCTTGCCATTTGCCGGTAATCCAGTTAAGCGCTTTCATTTTTTCCTGAACGGTCGGCTTCGGGGAGGCCGGTACCTGTGCAGAGGCTAATTGGCTCAGCAGCAAGCAAAGTATAAATGCTATCTTTTTCATAGTGTTTTTATATCAAAAGTATAATGTATGCCACTGATAATCTTGTAAAAAAACGTCAATCTTCTTTTTGCTGCAGTGGTTTAACATCTACATGTTTTATCTGGCTAATATGCTTGTAGAAGTCTTCTGGTTTGCGCTTTGTAGCTTGGTGCAGGTCGTGGTTGTAATGTGACTGGTCAAAATAGCCGGCTTCGTGTACGGCATCAGAGATAGACTTTTGCTCCAGGTGCACCTTTGCAATGGCAAGGCGCAGGCGGCAGATCTTGGCCAGTTCCTTCATAGAGAGATAGGTGCTGTGTTTAAAGCGCTTCTGCAGTTGCCGCTCGCTCAGGCAGGCTTGTGCCATTACATTTCGGATAGAAATATTGCCACCACCAGACATAATCAGCCGTACGGCTTTGTTCACTTCCACGTCATACTTTACCGGGTTGTGCATGGGAAGCAGCTGTAGCAGGAAATTATCTACTAACTTAAAGTTATTAAAATCAAGGTTAAGTTCCTGGAGCAGGGGCTGCAAATTAAGGTGGGGGAGCAGGTGCTGTAGCGGTACTTTTACGTTTTTAAGATCACGGTTCTTCACATCGAACAGTGCACAGAACATTCCGGGTACAAAGCGGATACCGAGGTAAACAGAATCAGGTTGCACCATCGTCTGAACCGCTTCAGTACTCGGACCAATCACTAATGCCATTTTATACTTTTGCACCTGGTTATAGAGCAGTAGCAACGATACACAGCCATCGGCAGGAGCCACGTGCTTAACTTCTTGCTGGCCTAAATCTGCAAACGAGGGTACTTTGAATGACCAATAATCCAGAATAAAAGGCTTTAATTCGGGATGAGGGTCGATCTCCTGGTACAGCATAGCGTATTGTTTTAATTAGAAGCGATATAAGTATACTGCTCTTGTTGTGGATTAGGTTAAAACTGCACCAGCTTTTGCTCCCAAATAATTCGCAAACCTTAAGTACGGATACTGCGATTATCTGGGAGGCAGTTTTATTGGTCTACTTCCTGCATGAATTTCACCAATCCTTCAAAGTATGTTTTCTGATCGTCGTAAAAGGCCATGTGGCTACCCTCTGGGCAATGCAGGTGGTGGCCGTTGGGAAACTGTGTAGCCATCCATTCCATATGTTTCGGGTCCATGGTGTCGTGCTGGCCACCTATTGTAAGCGTAGGAACATGTATACTTGGCAGGTCCTGGGAGCGGTCCCAATGCAGGAGCGAGGCATTGCCTCTGATACCAAATTCACTTGGGCCCTGCATCTGCACATACACAGTCTGGTTCATATGATCGAACATTCGCAGTACTGGGTCTGGCCACGCCTCTAAGGGCATGCGCAGCGCGTGCTTGGTATAAAAGTGCGGCAGCAGCAGTTCCATGTAGCGCGGGTTCGCAAAGTCCTTAGCAGCTTCTATCTCCTTAATCTCGGCGAGTACCTCGGCAGGCATCTGCGGACCCAGCACCTCGTCGGCATACGTGTTGTAGTTGGGCACACTCGACATCATGTTAGATATGATCAATCCTTTTAGGTGCTGCTGGTACTTTAATGCGTATTCGGTGGCCAATATGCCGCCCCACGAGTGGCCAAGCAGGTAAAAATTGCTTTTATCCAGATTCAGCGCCTGGCGCACCTGCTCTACTTCTTCTACAAAACGGTCTATGTTCCAGAGGCTGGTATTATCTGGTTTGTCACTGTAGTGGGAGCCCAGCTGGTCATAGTAATAAAACTCGATGCCAGCTTTTGGCAGGTAGCTATGGAAGCACTCGAAAGCCTCGTGGGTGCCACCCGGGCCGCCATGCAGCAAAAGAAGCTTAATAGTGGGGTTATTGCCTACCCGCCGCGTCCAGACGTAAAAGTCGCCTTTCGGGGTATTGATGGTGATCCTGCGTGCGCCGCCGCTCAGTTCGTGTTCCGTATCGGTGTAGTTGTGGTATTCTGCCACAGATGGCGCTTGGCTACCTGCCTTATCAGAAGCGGCAGGAGAAAGTTGCCGAAGGGATAGGAGTGATTTCATGGTTTTAGATTTAGATGTGAGGAAGGACTATGTACGTTAAATATACAAAAGTATAGCTTCGTATAACTCCAAAATTCGGTTAAAATCTATTTGGTAGCTAGGGCATGTTAACGTGTACGCTAGTAAGAACTTGCAGCTTGTAGTAGGGTTAAGTAGCTACAGGTATTTTTGCATGTAAATAAAAAGCACGAGCTGTAAGCTCGTGCCAGTGGTAATAGCAGCCAGTAATTTAAAAGCCCCTGTTTTTAGCAGAGGCTTTTAAATTACTTTATCGGTACAGGTATTAACTCACGTTCGAAATATACCAGGTCCTTCTGCGAAGAGTTACCCTTAACAGTACAGTAGTAGATACGTTTCAGGTATTGGCGAATGGTTAACTTTAGACCCGGATTCACTTTTGCGAACACGTCGGATCCGATAGGGAAATTGTTATCTAACATACTTTAATGTACGTAGTTTAACCGGTTATCAACGGGTTATTTATCTATAGTTTGAGAAAGGTGTCATTGCGCAAGATCAGGGGCTTATATATTTTTTAATAACCTGAATGGTGGCTTGTGCTCTAGCGATCTTAGCAGCCACTTCGGCTTAAACTAGGCTGGTCTGAACTTATTAATTGGCTCGTATGGGTGAGGCGGTTTTGGAGCAGGCTTATCTTCTGCGGGCAATTCACGGAGTTTAAAAAGGTTAAAGAAACCAAATCCAGCTTTTGACACAATAGGTATGATCAGGAACAGAACAGTAGTTGTAAACGGGCCCAACAGCTTCAAACCTGTATCACCGATTAACCATACTACTGGGTAAAGGAGCCATTGAATGGTTAGGAAAATGGCCGATGCTCTGTAAACACGAGTTATATTCTCGCCTTGGGTTTTAGCAATAGCATATAACGGACTCCAGAAAATGTAAAACACGACCACTAAGGCAATGCATCCTACTGTATACCAAAAGTACTGCTTTGTTTCGTCTACTGATAAATCGGCTACTAAACCAGTAAGAATCATAATGGCTTGTGTACCCATCATGGTACCAATCATCCAACCTTCCTTGCGTGTAACTAGCTTACCGGTAAGCGCCAGCGAAAGCAGTAGCAAGGGCGTTGTTATTACCCAGTCCACGTATCGGGCAAAATGCACCTGCTGTCCGCCAACTTCGATAGTACCCTGGTTTAGCGCTAAAGCAGTATAAGCGAGTGCCGACCAGGTTACGATAAAAATATGGATGGTATACTTATAGTATGGAACGCCTTTTGGGTTTTTACTGAGTAGGTAAAACACGATGCCGCTAACAAGCATAATGGCTACATAAGCCCAGTGTAGTAGTACTTCTGTTTCATTCATGTTTTTAAGGTTAAGTCATGCATGCGCTAGTAGCTTATAAGTAGCTATTAGTTAGTGTTATAGCAATAACTCAAATCTTTGTTTAAATGTTTTCTACTAACCATTTGTAAGTATAAATCTTACTACTTAAGCTTGGAATATAAATTGTTCTGCTTGATTCCAACTCCTGAATGTTCAGGCTGGTACTGTAAGATTTAAAACTTTACTTCACTTAAAAAGCTCCTAAACATTTTATACCTGAACTACTGTGCTACCCGTAAGAATATAGCTGTAACATACCCATCAAACCATGGCACAAACAGAATTCAATAAAGAAGAGCGCGAGCAGATTTACCAGGACTTTAAAGAAGTTGTAAATATGACACCTTCAGAGCTTGAAAAATGGCTGGAAACCGACGAGTCTAAAGAAGTAGGTTATAAGGAAAACGATAATAGTGAATCAGTAGGACACGACTCTGGTAAAAAGATCATAAATATACTGCATAAGAAAAAAGCCGAACTTAACGATCAGGACTATGCCCACATGCGCAAGGTAGTAGGCTATGTGCACCGCCATTCTGCCCAACGCCCCTCCGGCAGCATCGATGATACACCCTGGCGCTACTCCCTTAAAAACTGGGGCCATGAGCCAAAGAAAAGCTAAGTAGCTTTCATGTTAGTGTGGTTTTGGCTAATGTGAACTTGTGGTTGGCCGTGCTGCGGCAGAAAGTATAACTGTTTACAAAGAGAAGGCACGAGCTACAAGTCTAAAGGCCTAGCGCCTGATAGTCATAAATTTAGCCAGTAAAGCAAGTATAAGTACAACTTCGCTGCTATACCTGATATCACAGGCATAGCCACTTTGCTGGTGAACTGTATCGTATGACATACTGCGTTTGCTACTCAGGAATATCAATCCTAATGAGAGCGAGGAGCAGGTAAAGACCTTCTGCAAGACTTGCTAAAAGCATACTTTGCAGGACTTATAAAAGTATAATTTTAGATTGAACATGACTCATTCAGAAACGATGCACCTGCAGCGGCCGGTGCCGGAAGTATGAGTGTAAAGTTGTATGCTTTAGCAGTCGTTGTGTGCAGGGAATTAATATTGTGTTGTAATTGTGTATCTTACAACATTACTTATCAGTTACAGCATGCACCAAGCAAATTCTGTCGGGGAAGGCGTTCCGGCACCGGACTTTCAGGAAGTTTTCAACTCCTTATCAGGCAATTTCTTGTTGCTGCAACCTAACCCACCCCTGTTTACCATACTGGCCGTAAGCGACGAACAACTTCGCCTAACAGGCCAGGAAAGGCACGAATTAATAGGCAAAAGCATTTTTGAAGCTTATCCCATAAACCCGCAAATCGTGGCTACAGCCGGCCCCTCTGACCTGCGAAACTCTTTTACACGCGTAACCCAGGAAAAAGTGCCCGACGAGTTGCCATCAATGCGCTATGATGTGGCAAATAAAGCCCGCGTGTTTGAAGAGCGGTATTGGAAAGTAACAAATAAGCCAATTTTAGATGCGGATGGAAACCTGCGCTACATCCTGCACACAGCGGCGGAGATTACAGCGCAGGCAATAACAGACAAGAAAGCCGCTGCCATGCGGGAAATTGAGAAAAAGTATAGCTTGTTTATGCAGGCGCCTGTGGCAGTTTACATTGTAACTGGCCCTGAAAATAGGGTAGAACTCGCCAATGAGGAAATGCTTAAACTACTAAGCAGAACATCCGACATTATTGGCAAGCCTTTGTTTGAATCTATTCCGGAAATCATAACAGAGGGATTCCCTGAATTGCTGGATCAGGTGCGTGATACAGGTCAGGCTTATTATGGTACAGAATATCCCTCTAAACTGATAAAGGATGGGGAGGAGGTTATTTGCTATTACAATTTTGTGTACCAGCCTTATTATGTAAATGTTGGCGATACAGTTGCCAGCGGCGTGTTTTGCGTGGCCCATGAGGTAACGGAGCAGGTGCAGGCCCGCCAAAAGGCAGAGGAAAGCGAGCAGCAGTTAAGGTCTTTCATAGAAAGCTCACACCATCCGATAGGCGTTTATTTTGGCAGTGAAATGCGGATACAGTTTGCCAACCAGGCGCTCAAAAATGGCTTAGGCAAAGGCAATGATAATGTAGGCAAGCGCTACAAAGATGTGTTGCCTGAGTTGGAGAACCAGCAGATATTCGAGCAGCTGGAAGCAGTTTATACAACAGGCATACCTTTCCATGCCAAAAACCACAAACTTGACCTGGTAGTTGGTGGAGAGCTGCGGACACACTATTTTGATTTGAGCATGACACCCCTGTTTAATGCAGCCGGAGAAGTATACGGCGTCATCAACACAGGAGCGGATGTAACAGAGCTAAACCAGGCTCGCGACAGCATGGCTGAAAGTGAGTGGCGTTACCGTACACTTATTGAAGAAGCCCCGGTTGCCACCGCCCTCTACCTGCACAGCGACATCCGAATACAATACGCCAACGACATTATGCTTGGCTATTGGGGAAAGGGCAGCAGTGTGATTGGTAAAACGTTGCAGGAAGCATTGCCGGAGTTTGAAGGCCAGCCATTCCTTGATTTGATGGAGAAGGTGTATGCAAGCGGCGAAACCTACATTGGGGTAAAAGAAAAAGTGGAACTGGAAATAGACGGTCGCTTAGAAACTGCTTATTTTAATTTTACCTATAAACCCCTTTTAAACAAAGAAGGAGAGGTGTACGGCATTCACCACACCGCTATCGATGTAACTGAAGAAGTACTAATTCAGAAGCGATTAGAAGAAAGCGAAGCGCGTTTCCGGAACATGATTAAGCAAGCGCCTGTCGCTATTGCCTTAACGTGGGGCGAGGACATGGTGATTGAAAACGTTAATACCCCGATGCTGCACATCATGGGCAGGAAATCGGAACACGAAGTGAACCGGAAGAAGTTAGTTGAAGCGCTGCCAGAGGTAAAGGGCCAGCCTGTGGTCGGAATGGTTCTGGAAGTGCTTAAAACAGGAAAGGCCATTGCCGCAGACGAGCATATGGTCCATTTAATGAAAAACGGCAAAGTGGAGCCGCATTATATAAACCTGTCTTATACCCCACTTATAGAAGAAGGCGAAGTAACCGGCGTGATACACGTAGCCCTTGATGTAACAGAACAGGTACAGGCCAGGAAAAAAATAGAGCAAAGCTCCAAGGATTTGCAGAACTTGGCCGACGCTATGCCGCAGATCGTTTGGATCGCTAACCCGGACGGAAAAGTAACCTACTACAATGAACGAGTATCTGAGTTTTCAGGAGCCAGGCAGCTACCAAATGGTGACTGGCACTGGGAGAGCATGTTAATCGAAGAAGACGAGCAGTTAACGATAGCAGCCTGGGACAAGGCAGTGCGAACGGGTGAGCCCTATGAGGTAGAGCACAGGCTGCGGATGCGGGATGGTAGCCACCGCTGGCACCTGAGCCGCGCACTTCCGCAGCACGACAGCGAAGGCAAAGTGACAGGATGGTTCGGAACAGCTACTGATGTACACGACCGGAAAGAACACCTGGAGGCAATAGAGATAAAAAACAAGCACCTGGTCAGCATCAATAACGATCTGGATAATTTTATTTACACTGCCTCTCACGACCTGAAGGCACCTATCATCAACATCGAAGGGTTGCTGGCACTCCTACCTGAAGAGTATATAGCTACAGGAGAAATGAGCAGTGATACGCAGGAGATACTGCAAATGATGAAGGGCTCCGTAGAACGCTTTAAGAAAACGATCAACAGCCTGACTGATGTGGCCAAGCTTCAGCAGGAGAACGAGTATAATAGTGAATTAATAAATGTGGCAGAGGTTATTGAAGAAGTGACCTTGGACCTGGTCCCCTTGATAAAATCTACCCAGGCTGTGCTGGAAATAAATATAGCACCTGATACGGCTATCCGCTTCTCGGGCAAGAACCTGCGGAGCGTACTATACAACCTGCTCTCCAACGCCATGAAATACCGCGCTGCCGATCGGATACCACAGGTTAAGGTAAGTTATCATATGGCTGACCAATTCCATGTGCTGACATTCTCTGATAATGGCCTCGGCATGACACTAGGTCAGAAGAGAGGTCTTTTTACGATGTTTAAACGCTTCCACGACCATGTGGAAGGGACTGGCATTGGACTTTACATGGTGAAGAAAATAGTGGAGAACGCAGACGGAAAGGTAGAGGTGGAGAGTAAGGAAAAGGTTGGTACCACCTTTCGTGTTTACTTACCAGTTTAGGTTTATTTGAAAGAAAAGCGGCATAGTACAGCAATAAACGGCAGCTTACTAAAATTAAACTTATACTGGGCACATCTGGTTCAAGCCTGCAGTTCGTACTGCTACGAATGCTAAAAGTATGGCTGCGTGGACATGTAAAGGCCCGAGCTGCAAGCTCGGACCAGCAGTGGCCAGGGAGAGAAATCTGAATATCCTCCTCCAGAGCAGTTGTCAACCACAACTGCCTATCTATTAACTTATTTCGTTTTGTCCACGGCTTTTTGCAGTTCGGCTTTGTTCATTTTGCTGCGGCCGCTGATGTCAAGTTTTCGGGCTTCCTGCAGCAGGTCGGCTTTGGTGGGCTCGTGGTCCTGCTTTTTCTTAACCTCCTGCAGGGCGCGTTTCACGGCAGGGGTATAGGCCACGTGCTGATCACCTTTTTTAGAGCCTTTTACCTTCTGCTGCTCGGCCTCCTTTTGCTCCTGCTTGCTCAGTTTGTCCCAGGCGGCTTTGGGCAAATAGCGACTGGTGGTGTCGTTGTGTCGGGCGCTGGCGTCGCCCTCTTTGGTTTGCCAATCCTGGTCGGTCCACTTCTCCAGCGACTTGGCCGCTTCGTCTTTTTTGCCTTTGTAGCCGCCACCCTGCTTCTCGTACTCCTGCACCAGCAGCTGGCTCTTGTGTGCCGACCATTGCCCTTTTTCCCCGCCTTTGTCTGAGGCCATCAGCTGGTCTTTTATTTTCTCGCGCAGCTCCGGTTTGGTATACTGCTGTTCCTCTCTGCTCTTTGTCATTGTTTTCATAGGTTTGGTACTTTAGCTTAAACAGCTGCTCCTCCGATAGGTTATAGTTGCTAGGTAATCTGAAGCGTAGTAAGGCAGCAGCGGGAGGGAAGGTTATACTTTAATAGGTGCCTGCATGTGGTGTGCAATTGTGCTGATAGTTGAAAACCCGACCAACGCATTATAGTTGTATCATGGCAGCCTTTTGCAGACATTCCTCTTTCTGAACACACCGCGTCAACCAATAGCCAACTCCGATAAAAAACAGGCTCATAGCTATTACGACGGCAAGCGTAAGTATGATAGTGCCCGTTGTTGGAGCTGGCGTTATAGTTTCTACCTCATGAAGCTCGCTGGCCCCGTTTGTGAAGTCTATCAGAAAGTGAAGGAAGATAGGCACGAGTATGTTTCCGGATCGCAGTAAAATGCATGCAAATAAAAACCCAATGCCAATGGCAAAAATGACGGTTTTTGTAACACCCCAGATGTTTTCAGGATTTCTGATGAGGCTACTACATGCACAGCACCAAAAAGCAAGGAAGAAAACCAGACAGCTTTTACAATAGACTGACTCTTACCTGCAAAGTATAAGATTAATAAAGGGAATATAACCCCTCTGAAAAGCAGTTCTTCCAGTACCCCAACTAAGGCTTGTGCAAAACCAAAAAGCAAGCAATCTCTTTTTTATGATAAAAATACTCAGGCAGATAATGAGAATAAACCTCAAGAAAGATCCTACCGTCAAACTAGCAATTAAGGGCTTTTCTGTAAGAGTGAGCAACGTAGCTTCCAGTGGTGCTCTCAACCACAAAACCAAGAGTGTTAGCGTAACAAGAAAAAGCGAATAGGTAAGTGCTTTTGTTTTAAAGGTCTCAGTCTGAGTAATCTCTACTTACTCTTGCTGATTGATCATAGTATGGGTTTTAGTTGATAGCCATTTTATGGGAGGTACAGCTGCGTGGAAAGGAAAGGTATAAGCTACAATGCCGCGACAGCGATAGAAATTGCCTCATGTGGCATCAGCAAAGGTATAACCTGAAATATTGATTTTAATCAAGATTAATATTTCTGAGACTCCTCACCTTTGTAGTATAAACTTAAAACTACATACTATGAAAAAGAAAAGACTCGTAAACCTGGCTTCTAAAGGCTTTATTCTCCTTTCGGCGTTAAGCCTCCTGTCTGTAAGCGTGATGGCTTTTGCCAGCCCGCAATCCGTGATGGATCTGGTAAATGTGCAGTTAAACAACACTGATGCTTTCAGCTCTATCAGAGGCGTGTATGGTGGCGTGGGGATGACGCTC
>NZ_JBBKTR010000017.1:0-112838 GCF_037892465.1 Pontibacter sp. H249
CCTACTGTTATACTTTTTATACTTGCTGCTTTAAAAGTAGCCTGAATCCGAAAACAGGCAGCTCTCCCTGCATAAAGTCCAGGTCTTCTGATCTTACAAAACCCATACTTTCGTACATGCTCCAGGCTGTTTGCATGGCCTTTGTGCTGTGAATAATTACCTGGGCCAGCTGACTCTCTTTTGCTTTCCGGATACACTCGTTCGTTAAAATCTTGCCTACACCTTTGCCTCTGGCTGAAGGGACAACAGCTAGTAACCGGAAGCCAGCTGCATCTTTTTCCTGTGTGGCTGTTCCTCCGGAACCGTAGTATTGCATATCGTTAAAGTATACTACGCCGCCTACTACCTCATTATCTGCAGCTACTGCCACCAACAGCTCTGTTCCCGGTTTATGGGTAAAATCCCCGATTTTTGAAAGTATGGTATAATAAGCAGGTTGCTCCGACGGTTTAGGAAAGCCTTTTAACTGCGAATAAACCTGTACCATTAGCTGGCCTATGGCTTCAAAATCAGAGGGTTCAGCGTTCCGGATGGTGTATTCTTTTGTAGGCATGGTTACTTTCAAATAGTTGCTGTAAGGCTGAATGCTTGTGCTAACGGAGTTGACTTTTCGGTGGCACAGCTAAAGTTTAGGTGTGTATTGTCTTATTTTTTTTATATGATTTCCTCCCACTTTCTAACAGTACCTGAATACTTGTTAAAGTCTTTCCATTCGTCTTCAGAACTGTAATCATAGCTTTGGTAGAAAGAAGAGTCATTGAGTATCCTAATTTCTATTTCTTTATGATGAATTGGTGAATAACGGCCTGAAATAAAACCTTCAATATTCTTTCCATTGATTTTGAATTTAAGCTTTATGCCTGTATCGTCAGGGTAATCAATGCGGGCACAGTAGCATCGGAATGTTTCTCTAATGCCAGGTTCTAGTTTAGAGAGACTAAATGATTTATTATTCCTAGCTTCAACTTCAAGTTCTGTAACTGGAAACTCTGAGTAATTTGAAAAGGCTAACTCTACCTTGTTCGAATGTATTCTGAACGAATAGAATATTATCAAATGAAAGATAAGGGTAAAGCCAAAGATTTTAGCTGAAAACGCCCAAACAGTATTCTCTTTTATATGCTTGACTCTTAATAGCAAAATTATTGCCCATACTAGCAGGCTCGGCGCAACAAAAAAAAACAAGAGAATACATATATAGGTAACCAACCCAAACCCACAAAGCAGACATTGTTCCTGCATACCAAAATGTCTCAACTAAATAAGCAGCAAGAAATGCCAAACTAATCAAGACATTTAAAGAAGTGATAGCTATCGATGCATTTCTATTCATAATTCAGATTAAGAATGACTACCCACTAGCAGAAATACCTACTCCCATGATCTACACTACATATGGCGTACATAGGCAAGTTTATCACTTAATATATCACCCTCAATATAGAAAAGCAAACTTACAGTTGTTCATTCACCAGTTGAAGCGTTTCAGGGTGCAAAGTATGGCCGCCTTCAAAAGTATAAACGCGCGGGACAATGCCGAGCTGAGCCATTAATTGCTGTTTGCGTTCAAGAGTTTCAGGAGTGATAAACTCGTCTTGGGTGCCATAAACCATGGCTACAGGCAGGTTTGTGAAGGCGGCTTTGCCTGTGGTAAAATCGATGTCTTCGGGGAAGGAGGCGGCCCATAGTATAAGCCGGTGTATTTTTATACTTTCGGTGGCAAGCCAGCGGCTAACCGTAGCGCCACCCTGCGAGAACCCCAGCACTGTTACGCGCACATTTTCGGGCAGCTGCATTAGCTGCTCCTGTAGCAGCAGGTTCAGGTAAGAGGCTTGATCTTCTATCTCAGAAAAGCGATCTTCCTTGGTCATCCAAGTGGCGCCTACACGCCCGGAAAAACCATCCAGGTAAAAACGTGACAAAGCCTCAGGAGCCACTATGAGGGTATTCCCATTGTCCAGCACTGCAAAATGCCTTAAGAAGTAACGAGCCAGCTGGCCATAGCCATGGCACACGATCCAAAGGTCCTGCACCTGCTCAGAGGGTGTTCCTAAAGTATAGTAGCGTGCGCGGCGTGGTACTATAAGGCTATGCTCGTTCATAAAGTATGTAGGCTATACTTCTCTAATTCCTGAACTTTATAGGCTTTCCCTGTTAAACTGGAAGGGCAACAGATCAGCTACCGAGCGGAAACGATAGAAATTTCCCTCTGGGCCCTGAAGCAGCACCGGTATAGATTCTCCTTGTTTGTACTCGTATTCTGCCATTACCTGGCGGCAGGCACCACATGGCATGGCAGGCAGAAACTCCGCATCGTCGCGACGGCGGGCCGTAACAGCCAGCATTTTTATTTTTTCGTGCGGATGGTGAGCGCTAAAGGCAAACAGCGCGGTACGTTCAGCACATAACCCAGATGGATATGCAGCGTTTTCCTGGTTGCTTCCTTTAAACATGGTGCCATCTTCCAGCACCAGGGCAGCGCCTACCAGAAAATTAGAGTATGGAGCATAAGCGTCGCTGGCGGCTTGTTGGGCCAATTCCATTGCTTTACGTTCCTGATCGGTTAGTTCAGTTGGTTCCAGCACGTCGATGCTGATGTTTATATGCAGTTCACTTGCCATTTCGTCGTGAATAGTTCTAAAAAATAGAAAAGGGCTATAAATTTAAGGTAATATTCTGAGAAAACCATATTAAAGATTTGCCTTGCGTGCGGTAATGTTTAAATTAAGGCAGATCAAATACGCTACTATGAAAAGAATTCTGCTGCTGGGGGCCGGTCGCTCCGCCTCGTCGCTGATTACATACCTGCTAACCAACGCTGAAAAAGAGAACTGGCATATCAAGATCGGAGACATATCGGTAACGCACCTGCGCCCTCTGCTAGAGCCTTATACTTTTGCCGAAGCCATAGTGTTTGATGTGCACGACGAGGAGCAAAGAGCAGCAGAAGTAGGCAAGGTTGATCTGGTTATTTCGCTGTTGCCGGCTGTTTTTCACATTGAGGTGGCACGGGAGTGCCTTATGCAGGAGAAACACCTCATCACAGCCAGCTATGTAACACCTGCATTTTTAGAACTGCACCAGGAGGCGCAAGAGAAAAACCTGACCATTCTGATGGAGTCTGGCCTGGATCCGGGCATTGACCATATGTCGGCCATGCAGATTATTCGGCGCATTAAGGCCGAAGGAGGTAAGTTAACATCTTTTAAATCGTTTACAGGCGGATTGGTGGCACCTGAATCTGACACCAATCCGTGGCGCTACAAGTTTACCTGGAACCCCCGTAATGTAGTTTTGGCAGGACAGGGCACAGCAAAGTATATCAAGAACGGGGCTTACAAGTATATCCCGTATCACCAGCTGTTTAAGCGCACAGACGAGTTTTATGTAGAAGGCTACGGCCACTTTGAAGGCTATGCCAACCGCGACTCCCTGAGTTACCGCGAACCCTACGGCCTGCTTGATATACCCACGATGCTGCGCGGCACCCTCCGCCGCCCTGGTTACTGCGAAGCCTGGAACGTATTCGTGCAACTCGGCCTCACCGACGATAGCTATACCTTAGATAGTTCTGAAGGCATGACCAACCGCAGCTACCTGCAAGCATTTCTGCCGCCTGCTGCAGTTGACCAAAGTATAGAAGAGTGCCTGGGTTTATACTTAGGAATAGACCCGGATGGTGAGGTAATGCAGAAACTGGCGTGGCTTGGCATGTTCGACGACACGCCTGTAGAACTGGCCGGCGCCACACCTGCACAGGTGCTCGAAAAGATACTTAAAGATAAATGGACCCTAAGCCCCGGCGATAAAGACATGATCGTGATGCAGCATTTGTTCGAGTACGAACTCGATGGTGAAAAGCGCGAAATAACATCTTCGTTAGTTGCCCTCGGCGACGACGAAATACAAACCGCGATGGCTAAAACCGTTGGCTTGCCAGTTGGTATACTTGCCAAACTTATGCTCCAGAACCGTGTTTCGCACCGTGGTGTAGTGATCCCTATCCACCCTGAACTGTATGAGCCGGTGCTGGAGGAACTGAAAGAGTACGGGATTGATTTTGTTGAGCAGGAGATTTTAAAGGTAGAGAGGTAGAAAAGTAAAAAGTTAGAGAGTTAGAGAAGTATACTTTCCGGCATCGCTACTAATTCAATCGGGAGCTTTTTGTATGGACAGGTTGTGACCCAAAGGCGTCAATTTAAGGAAATGCTCTTCCGGACATCCCTGTCCGGAAGCTTTCTGATGGGGATTTCCGAATCCCCGAACTCCTGTAAAGTGCGGACTAGGAAGTCCGCAGCAGACTAAAATTCGGACAAGGATGTCCGAATCAGCTTTGCGAGTTTTTTGTAGGGACAGGTCGCGACCTGTCCGCGCGATACACCAGCTATGAAGTGATTTTTGGCTAATTATAAGGTTCCGCTGCGGCGAGATTAGCGGCAGGGGGAATTGTTAAAAAATCAGGTAATACTCCTTCAGCAGGGTTACAAAACCAGGATTGTAAGCTATACCATCAGCTTCTCTAATTGCTATATTTTCCACTATTGCAGGCGCAGCCTCAAAAGTATAGGTCTGGATATGGCGGATGCACTTGCCATCAACTTTAGTATAAACTTCCAGAGTATGAGCTAAGTATAAACCATGCTTGAGTGCCAGCTTCTGGAAAAGCGTAGCCTCAGGTGGAGGGAGCAGCAAGTATAACCTACCGGTTTTTGTCAGGTGTTTTTGGGTGAAGTGCAGTATCTCTTCAAAAAATACCTGCTCTACGTGCCGTGCTGCGTTAATGGCGGCATCCGGAGACTTAAGTGAGGAAACAAAGAAAGGCGGGTTCGAAAGTATAACGTCGTAGGTTTGCTGGTTGTGTGCAGCAAATTCCTGCAGCGATTCAGCGTGTAGCGTTAACCTGTCTGACCATGGGCTGATGTTAAAGTTTTCCTTAGCCTGCTGCTGCGCTTCCGGATTTATCTCAACGGCATCTATACTTGCCTGGCTGCGCTGGGCTACCATTAAAGAGAGTAAACCTGTGCCTGCGCCAATATCAAGTATACTTTCTGCTCCCTCAACAGCTACTACAGCTCCAAACAAACACGAGTCGGTGCATACTTTCATGGCGCACTTGTCCTGCTCTACCCGGAACTGCTTAAACTGGAAGTATGAGTTAGCCAAAGTATAATTATGAATGAGCGAATGAGTAGATGAGTGATTGGGTGATAACGAATGAATAATGAAGAACAGAAAGGGTGGCGCCGTGGACTAGTTAATCATTATTCAGTCATAATTACAAAGAATTATACATCCCCGACTCAAAGCCTTCATCTATGAGCAGGTTAGGGGAGAGGGCGCTGGCAACGGCTAGTTCGTCGCAGCGTTCGTTTTCGGGGTGGCCAGCGTGGCCGCGAATCCAGACGAATTTTACCTTGTGGTTTTTATATACACGCAAAAATCTGGTCCATAGGTCGGCATTGGCTTTGCCTTTAAAGCCTTTCTTTTGCCAGCCAAACACCCAGCCCTTGTCTACGGCATCTACCACATACTTCGAGTCAGAGTAAACAGTAACGGGTATGCCGGGTTTGGTAATAGCCTCCAGGCCCACAATCACAGCCAGCAACTCCATGCGGTTGTTGGTGGTTTTCCTGAAGCCCTGGCTTATTTCTTTCTCGTGTTGCTTCCAGCGAAGTATAGTGCCGTAGCCTCCCGGCCCCGGGTTTCCACGTGAAGCACCATCGGTAAATAGTTCTATCATGTATCTAAATGAGTGAATGAGTGACTGAGCGGATGAGTGAATGTACAATACCGAATTCACTCATGCACTCATTCGCTCATTCAAAATTACAAATTAGTCTTAAAGAGCTTAATGGCAATAGCCAGCAGTATGATACCGAATACTTTCCGGAGTACGTTGGCGCCGTCTTTGCCCAGTTTATGCTCTATCCAGCTAGATGCCTTGAGCACGATGTACACAAACACCAGGTTAATAACAATGCCAACCAGCACGTTGGGCAGCGAGTAAGCCGCACGTAACGACAGAAGTGTGGTCATGGTGCCGGCTCCAACTATAAGCGGGAAGGCAAGCGGTACAATAGAGCCACTTTTCGATTCGGGATCGGAGTGAAAAAAGTCTTTGCCCAAGATCATCTCCAGGCCGATCAGGAAAATAATGATGGCACCTGCCATAGCAAACGACTGGAAATCGATACCAAACAGCTTAAGTATAGATTGCCCAAGGAAAAGGAAAGCGATCATCAGAATGCCTGAGATGATGGTGGCCTTCTCTGATTCTATTTTGCCCTCGCGCTTGCGCAGGTTTATGATGATGGGGATGGAACCTAAAATATCTATAACGGCAAAAAGGGTAAGCGTAACAGAAGCTATCTCTTTTAAGCTAAACATGTTTTAATTGTTGAATTGTTGATTGTTGGATTGTTTGTCACTGATAACTACTGAGCTAAGTATAGAAAAACCGCATTTGCAGCCATCAACCATTTAGCCATGTAATTACGCATAATAGTGCAGGAAAAAGCGCTTTAGTTCTTCGTACTCCTCGTCAAGTATAGCCGGGAAGTTGGCGATCCGGAAGGTGTTGCGAGCCCAGGGTCCATAGCCATTGCCCAGGCGCATGTTGTGGTGCAGTGCGCGTTTCTTTATATCGTCTACCAATCGCTCTGGGGCCTCAATGGCGATCACTGTTTTGGAGCGTACTTCCTCGTTTTCTACAAGCAGTTTGAAATCGGTAAACTGGCTGAAGAAAGTATACAAGTCCTCTGCACGGTCTGAAAGCTGCTGATCTATGGTTTTGATAAACTCACGGTCTTCGAGCATGCGCTTCAGCAAGTAAATGTTAAGCACATTGGGCGTGTGGGTGGTCTGGTAGTTCAGCATTTTCTCGTACATACTTACCAGGCTGTTGTAATGCCCGCGCTCGTTCATCTGCTTGGCCCTGAAAATTGCCCTTGGCGAACAAGCCATAATGCCCAGGCCAGCCGGCAGGCCAAAACATTTCTGCACCGATGCATACCAGATATCTGCCTTTATAAGCTTCAGGTTTAGACCCGCCATCGATGAGGTGGCATCCACAGCAATTAAAGTATCGCGGTAGCGGTTGTGCAGGTTAAGTATAGTGGTGGCGTTTACCTGTGTGCCGTTTGATGTCTCGTTCTGGGTAAAGCAGATAAGTTCGGTGTCGGGGCTTATGTCCAACTGGTCTACCGGCATGGGTTCGTTCACATCAAACTTATGCCCGTCCGAAGCTGGCCTCAGACTTTTGGCATACTGGCACCACTTCTCCCCGAAAGAGCCATTGTAAATATGATAGCTTTTGTGTTTTGTCAGGCTCTGAATCAGGATCTCCCAGCACTCGGTGGCCGAAGAGGTGAAAAAGATTGAGTAGTCCTGGGGGATGTTAAGCTTGCGCTTGATAGAGCCAACCACAGCCCGCGACAGTTGTACAAATTGCTCACCTCTATGGGGAGTGCTCAGGATATCTTCGTCATACGCATCCTGTAAATACGTGCGTACTTCTGTATAAACTTTAGAGGGCCCTGGATAGAAGTTAAGCATAGAGAAATATCGTAAATATATAGCGCTTATACTATACTTAGGTTTAAGAATTAAGTTTGTAGATAACGGGAATTTATACTTTTGTTACATGTTAAAACCGATTTGTTTCGGCTTAAGACGCTCAAAATACTGTAATGCCAGGCGATAGCTTTCTAAACCAAAACCTACAATTACGCCATCGCAATAAGGGGCCAGCATACTTTTATGCCTGAAGGCTTCGCGCTTATACACATTAGAGATATGTACTTCTATTACAGGCGTATCAATGGCTTTTATGGCATCAGACAGGGCAACCGAAGTATGGGTATAGGCACCGGCATTAAGAACAATGCCTTTATAACTAAAACCAACCTCGTGCAGTTTGTCAATCAAAGTACCCTCTGTGTTAGACTGAAAGTAACTAAGCTCCAGCGCCGGGAACGCTTCTTTCAATTCATCAAAATAATCTTCGAAAGAGCGGCTGCCATAAACAGCTTTTTCGCGCACGCCCAACAGGTTTAGGTTAGGGCCGTTCAGGATGAGTATTTTCATAGAAGGAGGCTATTTGATTTTACGGTAAATTTCCGAGACAGCAAAGGTAAGGATTAACTATATTTGCTTTACATAATAATTGTTGAATTGTTGGATGGTTAAATTGTTTGCTGATAAACGAACTCTCTAACTTTCTAGCTCCTAAACTTTCTAACTCCCAACAATGTCCTGGTCTATCACAACAAAGCAATTCGGCGAATACCTTAAGCTGGAAAAGTCGCTTTCAAAGCATTCCGTAGAAGCTTATTTGCGTGATGTTTCCAAGCTAACCGACTTCCTGGACTTAAAGGGACTAAAGGTAACACCCCAACAGGTTACACCGGCACAGATACGTGAGTTTCTAGAGTGGGTGGCAGAGCTGGGCATGACGCCGCACTCTCAGGCACGCACGTTATCCGGCATCAGGGCTTTCTACAAATTCATGATCATGGAGGATATGCTTCAGACAGACCCTACCGATACTGTGGAGGCGCCGAAGCTAAGCCGTAAATTGCCTGATACGCTTAATTTCCATGAGATTGAGCAACTGCTGGGTGCTATAGATATGTCTACCCCGGAGGGTGCAAGAAACCGCGCCATGTTGGAAACGCTGTATAGCTCCGGCCTGCGTGTATCCGAGCTGCTGGACCTGCGGCTGAGCAACCTGTACGAGGATATGGGCTTTTTGAAAGTGGCCGGTAAGGGAGACAAGGAACGCTTGGTGCCGATCGGGCGCGATGCCTTAAAGCATATAAAGCTTTACAAAGAAGGTGTGCGTTGCCACCTCAACATCAAAAAAGGCCACGAAGATATTATTTTTCTCAACCGCCGCGGAGCCCAGCTCACGCGCATTATGGTGTTTACCATCATCAAAGACCTGGCAGCCAAAGCCGGAATACAGAAAACAGTTAGCCCTCATACTTTCCGCCACTCCTTTGCTACGCATTTAATAGAGGGAGGCGCCGACCTGCGTGCCGTACAGGAAATGCTTGGCCATGAGTCTATCACCACCACCGAAATCTATACGCATTTAGACAGGGATTACCTGAAGCAGGTGATCAAGGATTATCATCCGAGAAGTTAAGTTATATTTTCCTGCAGGAGCAATCATCCCCCTGCCCCCTTCAAAGGGGGACTTTTTCTGGAAGTATTATTCTCACAAATTTAAGTATTCAGAATGTCCCCCTTTGAAGGGGGCAGGGGGATGATAATCGTTTCCAGAACGCTCCAGCTGTAAATCATGGTCCAGGCTAATATCCCTTTAGATCAATTTCCTCCAATTCAACCATCTCAACCCGTTTCCCCATTTTCTTCTGGATGATCTTAAAGTGGTGCTGGTCTTCGGGAGTGATAAGGGAAATAGCCTCGCCGGTGGCGCCTGCTCGGCCTGTACGACCAATACGGTGAATGTAGTCTTTGGGAGAGCGGGGTAGGTCGTAGTTTACAACGTGGGGCAGCATTTCAATGTCGATGCCTCTTGAGGCAAGGTCAGTTGCAACCAATACACGCAATTTACCAGCTTTAAACTTTTGCAGAGCATCGGTTCTGGCACCCTGGCTTTTCTTGCTGTGCATAGCTGCAGCCTCTATGCCGTTTTTGTTCAGTTTATCTGCCACGTTATCAGCAGTGCGCGTAGACGATACAAACACAAGCACCTGCTGCCAGTCGCCCTGCTTTATCAGGTACCTTAAAAAAGGTCCTTTCTTTTCGGGAGTGATGTTGTAAGCAACCTGGTTTATTTGCTCCGGACTTATACTTTCGGCCTCTATTTGTACGGTAACAGGGTTGTGCAGCAGCTTTTCGTTTATACTTTGCACATCGGTGCTGAGGGTAGCTGAGAAAAGTATACTTTGGCGTTTGGCTGGCAATAAGGCAAATATCTTGTCCATCTCCTCTTTAAAGCCCAGGTTCAGCATTTTGTCGGCTTCGTCCAACACCAGCACCTCTACCTGCGACAAATGCACCGCTTTAGATTCTATAAGATCAAGCAAACGGCCTGGGGTGGCTACCAGTATATCGGTGCCCTGCAACTGCTTCATCTGCGGGTTTATACTTACACCTCCATACACGGCCAGCGTTTTTACTTTCCGGGGCAGGCTTGCGCCAAAAGTATGAACCACATCCTTTACCTGCATAGCCAGTTCACGGGTAGGAACAAGTATAAGTGCTTTTACAAACCTGTTGCGCGATGGCTCGGTTTTCTGGTACATCTCCAGTATCGGCAATGCAAAACCCGCTGTTTTACCTGAGCCTGTCTGAGCAATGCCCAATACATCCTTCCCCTTAAGTATGGCGGGTATGGCCTGCTGCTGAACAGGATAAGGTTTTTCGTACTGCTGGGCAGCTATACTTTTAACAAGCGGTGCAGATAAACCAAGTTTGGCAAAGGACATAAAGTATAGATTAAGTATAAGAAAGTACGTTTCTACTTCCTGTTTGCTGCAAAGGTATAGCTTTTATAGATGTAATGCTCAGGCTGCAAAGTATGGGCATATGCTGTGTAGCTATTCTGTAAATCTTTACTTAAGTTTAGTATGATAAATAACCTACCCGTTTAACTATGGCAGAAGCACACGATACAGGTAAACTGCTGGGTATCAACAAAGACTTTTTGCCTGAGTTTGTTTATGGAGGCATAGATGGCGCCATCACCACATTTGCAGTCGTGGCCGGAGCTACAGGCGCCAACCTGGATATACCCGTGGTGATCATACTTGGGTTTGCCAACCTGATCGCTGATGGCTTTTCGATGTCGGTGGGTAATTTTTTCTCTACCAAGGCCAGCCTGGATAACTATGAGAAACACAAAGCCACAGAATACTGGGAAGTAGAAAACAAGCACGACACCGAGGTAGAAGAGATCCGGGATATTTACCGGAAAAAAGGTTTTGATGGCGATTTGCTGGAGCAGGTGGTGGCCGTGATCACCTCTGATAAGGAGGTGTGGGTAGAGACCATGATGAAAGAAGAACTGAACATGACAAAGGATGATAAATCGCCCTATCAAACCGCCGGCATGACTTTTTTCTCTTTCCTGCTGATCGGGTTTATACCCTTAGCGGCTTATGTATATGCTTTGGTTTTTGATACGAGTAAAGCGAACCTGTTTATCTATGCCTGCCTACTTACAGGTTTGGCAATGGTAATAATTGGAATACTTAAAAGTATAGTTACCCAGAAAAAGATTGTTAGAGGTATTGCCGAAACGTTATTTTTGGGCGGTATCGCCGCTATACTGGCTTATTATGCTGGCGCTGTATTGGAGGGTTTGTTCAGGTGAAACAGATCAAGTTAATTTTGTCATCTCGACAGAAGGAGAGATCTATCTGGAATTTTGTAGAGATTTCTCGCTCTGATCGACATGAGAGTTTTGTAATAAAAGTTTAACATACTTTTTACTTATCGAACCATCATACTTCTCAAAATTCGCTCTAATTCTGCTTTCCTAAAATTATGACCTTATATTTGTAAGCAGCAAACAAACCCAAACCCTGCTGCCGTGTATAAAAGCCTCATCCGCCCGCTGCTGTTTCAGCTAGACCCCGAAAAAGTACATTATATTACCGCTGATGCCGTTAAATTTGGTTACAAGCTGCCCCTGGTAGAAGGTATAACCAAAAGTATGTTTCAGGTACAGGACCAACGCCTGGAGCGTGAGCTGTTCGGCTTAAAGTTTCCAAACCCGGTTGGTCTGGCAGCAGGCTTCGATAAAGATGCTAAACTGATAGACGAGTTTGCCAATTTCGGCTTTGGGTTTATTGAGATCGGTACCCTCACACCAAAACCACAGACCGGTAACGAAAAGCCACGCCTGTTCCGCTTGCCAGAAGACAAGGCCATTATAAACCGTATGGGCTTTAACAATGAGGGCGTAGATGCAGCAGTCAGAAGGTTGGAAAAACGCAAAAGCAACATTATTGTAGGCGGCAACATCGGGAAAAACAAAGTAACGCCTAACGAAGAGGCCACCAGCGATTACCTGTATAGCTTTAAAGCTTTGTTTGATGTGGTGGATTACTTTGTAGTAAACGTAAGCTCACCCAACACCCCGGACCTGCGCGCCCTGCAGGACAAAGAACCACTAAAAAAGCTTCTGCTGACGCTACAAGAAGAAAATAACAAACACGCCAAACCAAAGCCGCTGCTACTTAAAATTGCTCCTGATCTTAACATGGATCAGCTAAACGATATCATCGAGATAGCCACAGAGGCAAAACTAAGCGGTATTATTGCTACCAATACTACTGTGAGCAGAGCCGGATTGCATACTTCTGCAGCAGAAATTGAGAAGATCGGCATGGGAGGCCTTAGCGGAAAGCCACTTACACAGCACGCTACCCAGATCATACAGCACCTGCGCACCTACCTGCCAAAAGAAATCAAGCTAATCGGTGTAGGCGGTATCATGACTGCCGACGATGCGGTTGATAAATTGCAGGCGGGATCAGACCTGGTGCAGCTATACACCGGCTTTATCTACGAAGGGCCGTCGTTGGTTACCCGGATTAATAAGAGGCTGCTTGTTTAATTGTTGATTGCTGATTGTTTGTAGCTGATAAGACGCTCACAGGTCTGTAAGACGCTGTGAGGTCGTTTATCTGGCACAGGTCTTAAGCGCTAGTCAAGGCCACATCTTGTAGGGACAGGTCGCGACCTGTCCGCGCGATGACTTATCTGGTATACAAGAAAAAATGATTGGAATACAGGCTTCCATTAGCCATACTTTATACTTTGCCAAAGTAAATCTACTAATAACCAACAACGAATAAGGAAACCTAAAGCCCTGTAGCAGGCAAGACGCAAAATATTGCGTCTCTACATCTACCAATAACCAATAACGATATTAAGTCTCTACGTTCTGTATCAGTTACCAATCAACAATTAAACAATTTAGCCATTCAACCATCAGCAATCAACAATCAAATTATTTTACAAATTTGAGTAAAAGCCTTCCCTTTTGCTGGGTGCATCTATCCAAAAAAATGTAAATTTGAAATCTTAATTAGTCAGAGGGTATGGCCAAGAACACTTACAGAAACGATACGCTTAATGTTGGGCGGCAGAATGAGGTGCGGGGTAAGAACGAGCCACGCAGGGCAAATGTACCTAAAAGCGAGATGGGCAAGAAGGATAAGAAGAAATGGTCTTTAAAAATGCCATCTTTTTCGCTGCCATCGCTGCCAACTGTTAACATAGCTTTTTTACAAGACCGCCGTTTTAAACTTTCGGTAGGCTTTACGTTTTTGCTTATTTCCTTCTGCATGACCATTGCTTTCGTGTCGTACCTGTTTACAGGCAAAGCCGACCAAAGTGTGGTAGATTATGTAAGCGGTACTGGTTTAAAAGAGTCGGGCAGAGAGGCTGAGAACTGGTTAGGCTTATTTGGAGCCTGGCTGTCGAATATCTTTATCTATAAACTGGTAGGCCTTGGCGCCTTTTTTATCATACCTGTTTTCTTTTTTGCAGGGTTGCGCATCGTTTTCAAGCGCGTTAACATCTCCATGTCATACATCCTTGGCTTGTGCAGCTTTAGCACGCTATGGCTTTGCCTGATGCTTGGTTATGTAGTGTTTACCTTGGATGCGATCGGCCCTCTGGGCTTTCTGGGTGGCGGAATCGGCATTGAATCGGCTATTTGGATGAACAGCCTGATAGGTTGGGGCTCTTGGCTGGTGCTGGGCTTCTTGCTGCTGGTGTTTATAGTTGGATTCTTTAATATCACAAGTATAAACTGGGGTTCGAAGGTTAAAGAAGTTGAAGATGAGGAAGACAAACCTCTTGGCAATTACGCTGCTGCACAGTCGCTTGGCGATGTGTTAGGCAATGGCGGCCGCAGTATAAACCACAATGCAGACCCGACGGCTTCGCTGGAGCAGGATGAGGAAGAAGAGGAGCTTTATGAAGAGGACGACGAGGAGATAAACCGTGCCCTGGAAATGGAGCTAAGTTCTTTAACAACTATCAATGAAGCACCTGTCAAACCGGCTGGCCCAACGCTGGAACTGGATATCGACGAGGCTTTACTCGAAGATGATGGGTTTGATAATACTGAAGAACCTGAATTTGAGGCAGAGATGGAACTGGAGATCAAGCAGGTGCCAGAAGAAGCCGAGGCTGACGTAATCTCAGGTGAAAACTACGACCCAACCCTTGATCTTGCCCGTTACCAGTACCCGCACATCGACCTGCTGAACGATTACGGCACAAACAAGATACAGGTAACGAAAGAGGAGCTAGAGGAGAATAAAGATAAGATTGTAGCCACACTGGGCCATTACAACATTGGCATCGCCAGCATTAAAGCTACTATCGGACCAACAGTAACACTTTACGAGATCGTGCCGGATGCCGGTGTGCGTATCTCCAAGATCAAAAACCTGGAAGATGACATTGCCCTTAGCTTAGCCGCCCTGGGTATCCGTATCATTGCACCGATTCCGGGTAAAGGAACGATTGGTATTGAAGTGCCAAACACGAAGAAAGAGATGGTTTCTATTAAATCCATACTTTCTACGGAGAAGTTCATGAAGAGCGACATGGACCTGCCCATCGCCTTCGGTAAAACCATCACCAACGAAGTGTTCATCACCGACCTTGCCAAAATGCCGCACTTGCTAATGGCGGGTGCTACAGGTCAGGGTAAATCAGTTGGACTTAACGCTATACTTACATCGTTGCTGTACAAGCGCCATCCTTCTCAGCTCAAGTTTGTATTGGTCGATCCGAAGAAGGTGGAATTATCGCTGTTCAATAAAATTGAGCGACATTTCCTGGCTAAACTACCGGATACAGATGAAGCCATTATTACCGACACTAAAAAGGTAGTGAACACGCTAAACTCGCTGTGTATGGAGATGGATATGCGCTACGACCTGCTGAAAGACGCCGGCTGCCGTAACCTGAAAGAGTATAACCGCAAGTTTGTGGAGCGAAAGCTGAACCCGAAAAAAGGGCACAAGTTTATGCCGTTCATCGTGTTGGTGATAGACGAGTTAGCCGACTTGATGATGACTGCCGGTAAAGAGGTAGAAACCCCGATTGCGCGTTTGGCACAGCTGGCCCGAGCCATTGGTATACACTTGGTAGTGGCCACGCAGCGTCCGTCGGTAAACGTGATTACGGGTATAATTAAGGCCAACTTCCCGGCACGTATCTCCTTTAAAGTAACTTCTAAAATTGACTCCAGAACTATTCTGGATGCTGGTGGCGCCGATCAGTTGATAGGTCAGGGTGACATGCTTTTCTCGATTGGTTCGGACATGGTGCGTATTCAATGTGCTTTCGTGGATACGCCTGAAGTAGACAGGATCTGTGACTTTATTGGCGAGCAGCAAGGTTACAGCGATGCTTACCTGTTGCCAGAATTTGTAGGTGATGAAGGAGGTAACGAGAAAGCTGACTTCGACCCGAGCTCTAAAGACCCCTTGTTTGAGGAAGCAGCCAGAATTATTGTGCAGCACCAGCAGGGCAGTACCTCGCTGTTGCAGCGCCGCCTGAAACTGGGTTATAACCGTGCAGGCCGTTTAATTGACCAATTAGAGTCGGCAGGTATCGTAGGCCCGTTTGAAGGAAGCAAAGCGCGCGAAGTTTTAATTCCGGACGAATACAGTTTGGAACAGTTATTGAATACAATGGGGTAGATATACCTAACAAGTAAAATTTGAACATGAAACGATTATTCTCTCTACTGCTGGCGTTGATGCTTTTCGTTAACCTGGCCAATGCGCAGCAAGACCCTAAGGCAGGCAAAATTTTAAATGCCATGAGCCAGAAGTATAAGACTATGAAGGCCTTTAAGGCAAATTTCAGCCAGACGCTGGAGAATCCTTCTGCTAAGGTGAAAGAAACCATGAACGGCGATATTCTGGTAAGTGGCAACAAATACCGTTTAGGCGTTAGTGGCCAGGAAATCCTGAACGATGGTAAACTGATGTATACTTACTTGAAGGATGCCAACGAAGTAACGATCACAGAGACTGACGCAGAGGCAGAGGCTATGTCGCCAAGCAAGATCTTCGAGATGTATAAAAAAGGCTACAAGTATGCTCACGCTGGTACCGAGACAATGGATGGTGTAAAGTATGATGTAATAGAGATGGCTCCGGAAGACCGTAGCAACCCGATCTTTAAAGTACGTCTGTTCATCAATCAAAAAGATAATACCCTGAAGAGCTGGCAGATGTTCCGTAACAACGGCAACCGCTATACTTATACAATCAAGAACTTCCAGGCAAACCCAACACTTGCTTCTGATGCCTTTACCTTTAACAAGGCAAAGTATAAAGGCGTGAGTGTGGTAGACCTAAGATAAAAATACCAACCTTTTATGATTTAGAAAGGCTGTTTCCGGTGTGGGAGCAGCCTTTTTTGTTTTACCTCTCCCCGGCCTTATCCTTTTACAGATGGCCCCTACGCCCAAAATAGGAGAGGGCGCTTTTCTGCAGTACCGGGTCCAACCACCCCTAGCCCCTCCTTATCCAAGGCGGGGAGCCTGCTATTACTTTAGTTAAAGTTTAGGTTCCATTGATGCGGCCATTTCACGGACAGGTCGCGACCTGTCCCTACAGGAGGTTATATTACAGCTACTATTTTGATGGCGTGAAATGCAGTAAGTAAAAATTCCCCGCCTTCGATAAGGAGGGGCTAGGGGTGGTTGGATACACTCCCGCTGTAAACAAAGTATAGCCTTAACCACCCTCACCCCAAAATCAGTTTTTGCACCACGGCTTATTCTTTTACTTTTGTATAAACCTTTCCCAACTGCCCCATGACCAGAGAACATCTTTTTGAGCAGATACTGCTAAAGAAATCATACTTGTGCGTTGGCCTCGACACCGACCCTAAAAAACTGCCGCAGCACCTTTTAGACACAGAAGATCCTGTGCTGGAGTTTAACCGCCAAATTATAGAGGCTACTGCCGACTTGTGTGTGGCTTACAAACCAAATATTGCATTTTATGAGGCACAAGGGCCAAAGGGGTGGGTAAGCCTGGAGAAAACACTGCAATACATCCCGAAGGAGATCTTTACCATTGCCGATGCCAAGCGCGGCGATATTGGAAACACTTCTGAGCTTTATGCCCGTGCTTTCTTTGAGACCATGAATTTTGACTCGGTAACAGTAGCGCCATACATGGGTTCTGATTCTGTGAAGCCATTTTTGATGCAAGGAGGCAAGTGGGTTATACTTCTGGCACTAACTTCTAACCCGGGTAGCAAAGATTTCCAGATGCTGCGCCTTTCAGATGGCAGCGAAGAATACCTGTTTGAGCAGGTGTTGCGCGAAAGCTCAGAGTGGGGTACGCCGGGCCAACTGATGTTTGTAGTAGGCGCTACGCAGGGCGAGTATATACAGCGTGTAAGGCAGATCGTGCCGGAGCATTTCCTGCTGGTGCCAGGCGTGGGAGCGCAGGGCGGTAGCCTGGAAGAAATATCCAGACTAGGCATGAACCAGCGTTGCGGCCTATTGGTAAACTCTTCACGTGGCATTATCTATGCCTCCTCTGGCCGCGACTTTGCCGAAAAAGCAAGAGAGGCAGCCTTGGAGATTCAGAAGGAGATGGAGCAGTACCTGGAGCAGTATGTGCAGCATATGTAGGTATTTAGCCTTAGATATAGTGCTGTTAAGCGTATGTTTTAGCTTATCCAATAGTTAACTGAAAGCTATAATTCATGAGAAGAAGAGATTTTTTAAGAAATACAACAGTTGCGACCGTTGGGGTTTCCATTGCCGGAAGTATGGAGTTGTTCGCACAAGAACAGAAAATAAAGAAGATTTTTCTAACTGGTGGAGGATATGATCTTAAAACTATCAAACATCTTATTTCCCTTACAGGAAAAGAAAATCCTAAAATATGTTTCTTGCCTACTCCAATGGGAGACAGTGAAGCTTACATCAACAAATGGTTTGAAATAGCGAAAGAACTGCCGATTCAACCCTTTGTACAGAAAGTATTTATTTCAAGTTCAGAACAAAAAACACCTTTCGAAGAAACATTATTACAAATGGATGCTATTCTGGTTACAGGGGGCAATACACTGAATGCTTTAGCATTATGGAAAGCTCATGGCATTGACATAGTTTTGAAAAAGGCCTGGGAGAAAGGAGTAGTCTTATCAGGACCTAGTGCAGGCGCAATTTGTTGGTTTGAAGAGGGACTTTCTGATTCCAGGCCGGAGCAATATACTTCTGTGAAAGGTTTAGGGTTCTTGAAAGGAAGTAACTGCCCTCACTACCATACTGAAGCAGATAGGCGTCCTTTATACTTAAAAATGATTGAAGAAGGCAGATTACTTCCAGGTTATGCCTGTGATGAAACAGCCGGTCTTTACTTTGAAGGCACTCAATTGAGAAGAGTTATTACTCAAAATAAAGCCGACAAAGCTTACAAAGTAACTTTAAGTAAAGGTAAAGTGGTAGAGACTGCTTTAGAGTCTGAACTAATTTAGTTATAAACGTCAGCTAACAAAACTGCTAATTGCTAAGGCTGTAATTCAGAAAAGGTGATCTATTTAAGCTTAAAACTAATCGGTAGAATATTACTTTTAAGTCTGCCCCAGCAATTAGCCTATTCCGTTACAACAACGAGTAAGCCATCAAAATGCTCACCCTAATCAAAACAGACTCTGCAAACCCTGACTTCATCTCCTTAGTACAGCTATTGGACCAGGATTTGGCGATCAGAGACGGAGAAGAGCATGCATTTTATGCGCAGTATAACAAGATTGATAGTATAAACCATGTAATTTTGGCATACGCAGAGGGTAAACCAGCTGGCTGTGGAGCAATAAAACAATATGCTAATGGTGTGGCTGAGGTTAAACGTATGTTCGTGCGCCCGGATTTCAGAGGGCAGGGGATTGCCAAAAGTATACTGGCTGCTTTAGAGGCGTGGGCAAAAGAACTAAAGTATAAAACAACTATCTTAGAAACCGGTACAAAGCAACCTGAGGCAATAGCATTATATAGGAACAGCGGTTATAGGCAAATACCGAACTATGGGCAGTATGCCGGAGTTGAAAACAGCCTTTGCTTCGAAAAAGAGCTATAAGATCAACAATTATAGCTTCTCAACAAAATAGAAACCAATACCATGACCAACAACGACGTACTTCGCCGCATCCGCTATACTTTCGACTACAACGACGCGCAAATGATTGAGCTGTTTGCCTCTGGGGGCATGCAGGTAACACGCGCCGATGTAAGCGACTGGCTGAAGAAAGAAGATGACCCGGAAGCTAAAGAAATAGGTGATGAGCAACTGGCGGCTTTCCTGAACGGCTTTATAAATGATAAGCGTGGCAAAAAAGAAGGAGAGCAGCCTGCACCGGAAAAGAAGTTGAACAACAACATTATACTTCGTAAGCTTAAAATTGCCCTTAACCTGAAGGACGAGGACATTATAAGTATACTTGAGCTGGTAAGATTCAGGCTAGGCAAAGCGGAACTAAGCGCCTTTTTCCGTAACCCGAGCCAGAGCCAGTACCGCCCGCTAAAAGACCAAATACTGCGCAACTTCCTGCACGGCATGCAGCTGAAGTACCACGACCAGGAAAGCTAATCATATTTCACCAACCCATTCCCCATCGTGAAAGAAGATTTCCTGCACTACATCTGGCGGCATCAGTATTTCGATAAATCGGAGGTAGCCACAGCCGATGGGGAACCTGTGCAGGTAATCAAAACTGGTTTTTACAACACCGAAGCCGGACCCGACTTTAAGGAAGCCATAATAAAAATAGGCGAAGTAGAGTGGTCGGGCAGCGTAGAGGTACACCTGAAAGCATCGGACTGGCAGCGGCACCAGCACCACATTGATGGCAAGTACGACCAGGTTGTACTGCATGTAGTATGGGAGGCCGATAAACCGGTTTACAGAATAGATGGTAGCCTGATACCAGTGCTAGAGCTAAAAGGGCGGGTGAAACTTCAGATGCTCCATACTTACCAGCAACTGCAACAAGCGCATCATGCCATACCATGTGCGGCTTTCTGGCCATCGGTACCTGAGGTTACCAAATTAGCCATGATGGAGCGTGCCCTTATTGAGCGGCTGGAGCTGAAAGGGGAGGAGGTGCTGCAAACCTACCAAAGTACCGGCAACGACTGGGAACAAACGGTTTTTTATACTTTGCTTCGTGGCTTCGGCTTTAAAACAAACCAACTAGCTTTTGAGTTATTGGCCAAGGCTTTACCCTTTAAAGTGGTGCGGCAACATGTGGCATCACAATTTCAATTAGAGGCGCTGCTGTTCGGGCAGGCTGGTTTTTTAGCTGAGCCTGTTGATGAGTATGCGGTACAGCTGGCAAAGGAGTATACTTTTCTAGCCCACAAGTATAAACTGCAACCCCTGCAGCCACACCAATGGAATTTCCTGCGCATGCGCCCTGGCAATTTCCCGACGGTGCGGCTTGCCCAGCTAGCGGCTGTGTTGCATAAAAGAACTTCCCTGTTTGCCACGTTACTGGAACTGGATACTATAAAAGCCTACGAAGCACTTTTCAGGGCACAGGTATCGGAGTACTGGCAGCAGCATTACATGCTCGGCAGAAAAGCCAAAGGCAAGCAGCAAAGTATGGGTAAAAGCAGCGCGCATAATCTGGTAATAAATGTGGTAGTACCGCTGCTGACAGCTTATGCTACTCATACTGGAAACCGCCAATTCCAGGAAAAAGCTATTGCCTTACTGGAGCAGGTTAGAGAGGCAAGCAACAAGTACACGCGCCTGTATGAAGAACTGGGTTGGCAGGCAAAGTCTGCGGCAGATAATCAGGCAGCATTGGGCTTGTTCCGGTTTTACTGCGAGCCGGTAAATTGCATGCATTGCGGTATCGGGAATAAAATTATGAAGCAGCGGGCAAGCTAAGTATGGAGTTTGTTTTATACTTACTAAACGCATTTTTGCTTTGTGGGCTGATCTGGCTGCTATACCGTCAATCAAGTCTTAAATCTCTAAAAACACACCTGCTGCCGGCGCTGGGCCTTAAACTATTAGCAGGTATACTTTTAGGCTTGCTCTACCACCATTATTATCAGGAGGGTGATACACTTGCTTTCAAAAAAGCATCTGTTTTACTTTCAGATTATGCAAAGCAGCATGTTGGAAGTTACGTAAAGCTTATACTTTTCAATGAGTTCGAGAGTGAGACTTTCAGGGCTACTGTGCCATTCTCCAGATTTCCCAACTTCTCAAACTCCTTCTTTTTTATTAAAGTACTCAGCCTGCTCAACCTGCTTACGGGCAATCAATATTATATTAACTCGCTATACTTATCGTTATTTAGTTTCTGGGGAGGAGCTATGTTAGTGGCTACTTTAGTAAACCACTTCCCAAAGTATAAAGCTGCTGCTGTACTATCTTTCTTATACTTCCCCTCGGTGGTATTCTGGAGCTCTGGTGTGTTAAAAGATCCGCTGCTTTTCGGGAGCATGTGCTGGGTAATTGCCATGGCTGTGCAGTTGGCCGAGGGCAGGCGTTTGAGTATTGTTAACTGGTTGCTGCTGCCGTTTACGCTATATCTTTTTTACAGGATAAAATTTTTTCAGGCACTTATACTTTTGCCGCTGCTGCTGTTGTATGTGGTTATCAAATTAGTAAGTAAAGGTATGCAAGAGCGTACACAAGTATTAGTTTACCTAAGTGCGTTCGGATTACTGGCTGTAGCCGGTTTAAACTTAGTGCTGCGCTATGAAAGTGGCTTTTTCTTTCAAAACCTCGTGGATACTTATGAAGGAATCTTGGCATTAACGCATGCCCGGCCGCACATTGCTTTCGATAACCTAGAGCCAACGGTGGCAAGTATGCTTTCCAATGCACCGGAGGCTCTTTATAGTGCTGTTTACAAGCCTTTTTTGTGGGAATCAGTAAACGTTTTATACTTGCTCATGAGCCTGGAAAACCTGTTCATACTTATACTTTCTGTAGTTGCTGCACTTAGTCTGATAAAATATGGAGTAAAGGAAATTACGCTTCTGCAGGTCTGCTTTATACTTCTAATCGTCTGCTTTGGAGTGATCATCGGGCTATCAACACCTAATTTTGGTACCCTGAGTCGCTACCGCATTGTGTTTCTACCTTTCCTGGTGTTCCTGTTGCTGCAGAACCACTATGCCCAAAAGCTATTGGCAAAGCTGAGGCTGTAGCCATACTTTTAAACTCCCGCGCTTCTTCGTACCTTTGTATTTTATTTTAAGAGAGCTATGCAAAATCCTGTCATCATATTGGGCGCCCAAAAAGTGGGTACCGCAGCATTAGATATTTTTAACAGCAACAGCGTGGTAGTGTACTGCTTCCTCGACGACAGTAAAGACCTGCAGCAGCAGGAAATAAACAACGTGTCGGTGATGAGCAGCACAGAGGATAGCGAGTTTCTGAAGCTGATAGGTAAGAAGTGCGATGTATTTGTAGCTGCAGAAGACTCGGCTGCCCGCAAAAGTATGATCAAAATGCTGAAGGACGAATACAAAGTGGTGCCGGTGAACGCCATCCACCGTTTTAGTTCTGTGTCGGAGTTTGCCTGGTTGGGCCATGGCAACATGGTGGCAGCGGGTGCTGTGGTAAATAACAATGCCAGGATTGGTAATTACACCCTGATCCACTCGAACGCTATAGTAGATGCTTACGCTGAGTTGGCTGACTTTGTACAGATTGGCGCTGGTGCTGTGGTAAACTCGGAGGTTAAGATAGAAGAAGGAGCCTTTATCGGCTCAGGTGCCGTGATCGTATCTGGTGTTAAAATCGGCAAAAACGCACGTGTAGGTGCAGGTGCCGTAGTAATTGCCGACGTGCCAGCCAAAGCAACTGTATTCGGAAACCCGGCTGCTCCTGTAAAGTAAACCTTTATACTTGCTAGAGCTGTTATTTAGCCAAACTGATAAAAATCATTTAAAAGTATAGGAGCCGCTTATACTTTTACAGTATAATTTTTGAATGAGTGATTAAGTGGATGAGTGAATAATCTTGTTTATCATTTCCAATCCTAAAATCCTGATTAAAACAGTAAGCAATCGATAACCAATTTTAACACTTAGCGAGAAACTAAGCAGTTATGAACAAATCATACAGCATACTACTTTACTACTGCTACGCGCAGATAGAGAACGCGGAAGCGTACCGCGACGAGCATCACCTGCTTTGCCTGGAGCTTAACCTGCTGGGCCGCATTATTGTGTCCGACGAAGGCCTGAACGGTACCGTATCGGGTCTGAAAGAGGATTGCAACGAGTACATGAGACGCCTGCATGCAGACCCACGCTTTGCCAAAACAGATTTTAAGGTTGATCCCTCGGATGCGCATGCTTTCACAAAGCTGCACGTGCGTTACAAGCCTGAAATCGTTCACTCTGGCCTGCGCCACATCGACCCGAACCTGCGCACTGGCGTGCACCTTTCACCTCAGGAGTTTAAAGAGCTGAAGGACAAGGAGGATGTTGTAGTGCTGGACGTTCGCTCAGATTACGAGCACAGTGTAGGGCGTTTCAAAAACGCCGTTACCTTGGATATCGAGAACTTCCGTGAATTTCCGGATAAGGTTGATGAACTGAAGGAAAAGTATAAAGACAAGAAAATATTAACCTACTGCACCGGCGGCATTAAATGCGAGAAGGCAAGTGCTTTTTTGCTGGATCAAGGTTTTGAAAACGTGTACCAATTGCACGGCGGTATCATCAAGTATGGCATGGAGGCCGGTGGCGAGGACTTTGAAGGCAAGTGCTATGTGTTCGATAACCGTGTGGCTGTAGATGTAAACAAGGTTAACCCAACTATTGTCTCTACCTGCCACGTGTGCAGCACCAAGTCCGACAGAATGGTAAACTGTGCTAACCCGGTATGTAACCTGCACGTGCCTATCTGTGAGGAGTGTGGCGTTAAGATGGACGGCGCATGCTCTGATGAATGCAAAGAGCACCCTGAGAAACGCCCTTACGATGGTACCGGTTACTATCAAAAAGAGCTAAATGGCTACAATCCGTTAAAAGGCTTCAACCGAAAGAAGAAATCTAACGTAAACGTATAAGTATTCTCTAAAGCTCAAGAAGAGCGCGGCCTGTACACGGCTGCGCTCTTCTGTTTTTATAGACTTAACCAGGATAATGTAGCATGTCATCTCCTAATAAGCTCCAGGCTATATCTTTTTGCCAGTAAAAGAGTAACTTCATTTTACCTAATCACAACACAACAACATAAATGGCTGTAATCCCGGAATCAGAACTGATTATCAATAAAGATGGTAGTATTTACCACCTGAACCTGCTGCCAGAGCACATTTCAGATACTATTATCACCGTTGGAGACCCGGATAGGGTAGAACGCGTGAGCAGGCACTTCGACGAGATGGAGGTGCAGATAGCAAAACGTGAGTTTGTAACGCACACTGGCTATTACAAAGGCAAACGCATTACGGTTATCTCTACCGGCATGGGCACCGATAACATCGACATTTTGATGAATGAGCTGGATGCCCTGGTAAACATTGACTTCACGAGCAGAGAGGTGAACGAGGAAAAGATAAAGCTGAAGATCGTTCGGGTAGGCACATCCGGCTCCTTACAGGAAGACGTGCCGCTTGGCAGCCATCTGGCCTCGCATTATGCAGTTGGCATTGATTCCCTAATGGAGTTTTACCCGCTGGAGCAGGACGAGAACGAACAAAGTATAACTTCTGCTTTGCAAAAAGACCTGGGACTGAGTTTCAGGCCATACTGCGTGAATGGCTCTCAGGAGCTGATCCAGAAGATCGCCTTTGATATGATACCGGGAAACACGCTTACCTGTCCGGGCTTTTATGCACCACAGGGCCGCGTATTGCGTGCAGGCTTAAAGAACCCCGCTTTACTACAGACTTATAACCAGTTCAGGGTTTGCGATTTTAGGCTTACAAATTTCGAAATGGAGACGGCTGGTTATTACAGCATGGGTCGCCTGCTGGGCCACGAGGTGCTTTCGCTTAATGCCATTGTAGCTAACCGTATTTCGCAGCAATTTGCCCCTAACGCAGATGCAGTTGTAGATGATCTGATTTTGAAAGTACTGGATAGAATCTAGAAAACTATCAAAAGTAAATCCCCGCTTTCTCTTTAGCTGCTGCTGAAAAGAGGGCGGGGATTTTTTATACTTTAGCGGTAAGTATAGCCTGTTTAATAGAACTCTACCTCAACAATAGAGGAGATGGGAATAAAGCAGCCTGCTTTTAAGGTCATGTACTTGTCATCAACAGACCAGACAGTTGTGTCAACGCGCCTTAATTCTCCCTCTGCTGTCCTGAATGTGATCTCCACCTTTCCACGATATGCGTTGCCTAACATAGAAGCTCTGTTCAGGTCCCACATACGTTTCTTCTGAGCCTCTATATTCTCCAACACCTCATTGTGGTTAAACCGTAAAAAGGGAATTATCTCTTTTTCCACCATCGGGGCTCTGTTACCTGTAGTTTTCATATGCGGTGCATTAAAAAGTGAAACACCAAACTACACTTTAGTTACCTATATCATACGAAAGCTATGGATTGGAAGAATACAGCCAAGCTATATTTTTTGTAGGAAAGCTATGGTATCCACTCCATCGGCATAATCCCAGGGCATTGGGTTAAGCGTCTCGCCAAAAGGTATGCTGCCCTCCAGCCAGCCATGAGCTGATACGATACATTCTGTTTTATCTTTTGTAGCTGCCAGTTTATGTCTGAGGTCGGCAAGGGAGGTAAAGGTTTCGTAGAACAGCACCGAGATAGGAGAGATAAAGTTCTCGCTTTCCTGCACCAGCATAAAGCCACTGTCTAAGTGCGGTACACGGTTTACCAGCAGCAGCGATTTGTTGTAGTCGTAGTTATTTTGATATTTGTGGAGGTCCAGTATGTTACTGCGGTTAGCATTTGCCTCAAAAAACTTATCAAAAGTATAGCCCTTTGGCACAAACACCTTTGATACATTGCGGCTACTAAGGCCATAATACTGCAACACATCGTTGCCTAGCGCTTTCAGATCATCTTTTTCTTCGTGGCCGGTTAGTATGCCAACGCTTCTTCTCTCTTTCCGGATGAGGTGAGGGCGCTTTGCAAAGTACTGCTGCAGGTAAGGTATAGAGTTATCAGATCCAGTGGCGATAAGGGCATCTGCTTCTTTCAGCATACCTGCAAACTGAATCTGGTTGGTAAAGCCAGGGGCAATAGCAATCAGCATATCAGCCAGGCGCTTCATCAGTACTTCATCGTAAGGGTTTAGCTTTGCCAGCAGGTAATGCCCGCTAAGTAGGACCGCCAAAAAATCAGGGAAACCCATCATCGGGATGTTACCACCCATCACTACGCCAACTTTTTTAGGTGTAACATGTTTGAGGTGGTATGGGTAAAGCCATTCACGAAGGTACTGCTCATTTAGCAGGGTAGAAATGCTTTTAACGGCGGCAGTAACGTTCTGCTCATCAAACCAGGTGTTGCGCGATGCAGCCATCCGGGCCCACACCTGCAGGTCTTCAGGGGTAAGTTTCTGGAGTTGCTTGCCTAGTTCCACAAAGGCTTCTATCCGGTTTTCTAGAGTCATGGCTTTAGTATAGCGTAAAAATTATTTGATAAGGATACCTTTTGTTCCTAATTTTGTTTGTTAAACAAAGCTGATTACAAAAGTATAAAAAATATACAGGAGATACGACTATGGCGATAATGATAACTGACGAGTGTATTAACTGCGGTGCCTGCGAACCGGAATGCCCAAACACTGCTATTTACGAAGGCGGTGCCGATTGGACCTGGGGTGGTGGTACAGCTCTGAAAGAGGTAGAGATCGACGGAGGTGAGACAATTCCCGGAGATGCTTCTCAGCCGCCAATTTCAGATGAGTTTTACTACATCGTGTCAGATAAGTGCACCGAGTGCATGGGCTTTCATGAAGAGCCGCAGTGCGCTGCCGTTTGCCCTGTCGATTGCTGCGTAGACGACCCAGACTACCGTGAGACAGAGGAAGAGTTACTGGCTAAGAAATCTTGGTTACACCAGGAGGCTTAAGCCTACAACAGTTCAAAGTATAAAACCTGTCTCGCAAAGGCAGGTTTTTTTGTTGCAGGTTATACATTAGCACCAGCTTATGAAAGAACTATACCACGAGGGCAAGACGTTTGAGAGAATTGTTTACCCTAACAAAGAGAGCAAAAACAGGGAATTTGAAGACTGTACTTTTAAGCTCTGCGATTTCTCTGAAAGCAATTTTTCCCAGAGCCGCTTTACCGACTGTACCTTTATTGGCTGTAACCTGGCCATGCTGAAACTTAACAGGGCTACGTTTAACAATGTGCAGTTTAAAGAGTGCAAGCTTACCGGTATCAATTTCAGTGAATGCGAGGATACACTTTTCACTGTAGGCTTTGAGCACTGTATTTTAGATTATGCCGCTTTTCAGAAAAAGAAAATGGCCAAAACAAAGTTTATCCATACTTCTCTGAAAGGTGTAGACTTCTCGTCTGCTAACTTAAGCAGTGCTGTTTTTGATAACACAGATCTGGAGCGGGCAGTGTTCAATAATACCATACTTGCCTCTGCTGATCTCTCCACAGCTTTTAATTTCGACATTGATCCAGAGCTAAACACCATCAAAGGAGCCAGATTTTCGCAGTATGGTTTACAAGGGTTACTAACAAAGTATAAACTGGAGGTCATATAAACCACAGGTTAATGCAGATTGTATTAATTAATCTTGATTTGCAGGGAATGAAGGTTGGATAGGATTAGCCAGATAACACTGATCTGATATCCTAATAATCAATTAAATTCCCCTTAATCTGCTGTTAAGACAATAAATCCCGCTAATCCACAAAATCCTGTAAATCCTGATTCAGACAATTCCTCTAAATTACCTATTTTTGCTTTTTAGCGCGAAAAGCAGCAAAACGAGAATACGATGTCGATTTCAACGAAATATAACCCCAAGGAAGTAGAGAAGAAGTGGTACGATAGCTGGATGCAGCGCGGCTTCTTCCACTCAGAGCCTAACCCGAATAAAGAGCCATACACCATTGTAATTCCGCCGCCAAACGTAACAGGCGTGCTACACATGGGCCACATGCTTAATAATACGATTCAGGATGTACTTATTCGCCGTGCGCGTATGCAAGGCAAAGAGGCATGCTGGGTGCCTGGTACCGACCACGCTTCTATTGCCACCGAGGCAAAGGTAGTGGCCATGCTCAAGGAGAAAGGCATCAATAAAAGCGACCTTACCCGCGAGGAGTTCCTGAAGTATGCTTGGGAGTGGAAAGAGAAGTATGGCGGTATTATACTTGAGCAGCTGAAGAAGCTAGGCGCTTCCTGCGACTGGGACCGTACCCGCTTCACCATGGAAGATGACCTGAGCGCCGCTGTAATTGAGGTGTTTGTAGACCTGTACCGTAAAGGCCAGATCTACCGCGGCGTACGCATGGTAAACTGGGACCCACAGGGGCAAACAGCTCTGTCGGATGAGGAAGTGCTTCCGAAGGAAACCATGGCTAAAATGTATCACCTGAACTACGAAGTAGCAGCAGACGGTGCAGCTGAGCCAACTTATATTACAGTAGCTACCTCACGCCCTGAAACCATTATGGCTGACGTGGCTGTGGCGGTAAACCCGAACGATGAGCGTTACAAGCACCTGCACGGTAAATCTGTTCGCATTCCGTTATTGGGCAAAGAGATTCCGGTTATTCTGGATGAATATGTAAGTATAGATTTTGGTACGGGTGCTCTTAAAGTAACTCCGGCCCACGACCTGAATGACTACGAACTGGGCCAGAAGCACAAGCTGCCTACCATCGATATTTTGAACAACAACGGCACCCTGAACGAGCAGGCGCAGCTGTATGTAGGTCAGGATCGTTTTGCGGCACGCCGTAATATTGTTAAAGATCTTCAGGAAGCCGGTTTGCTTGTTAAGATAGAAGAGTATGCTTCTGTACTACAGACTTCTGAGCGTACAGGTGCCGTGATAGAGCCACGTTTGTCGATGCAATGGTGGTGTAAGATGGACAAAATGGCGAAACCTGCGCTGGAGTCTGTGATGAACGACGAGATTCGCCTTCACCCGCCTAAGTTCAAGAACATGTACCGTTCTTGGATGGAGAACGTGCACGACTGGTGTATTTCGCGTCAGCTGTGGTGGGGCCAGCAGATTCCGGCTTATTACCTGCCGGACGGGTCTTATGTAGTGGCTGCCACTGCCGAAGAGGCGCTGGTACTTGCCCGAAAAGAGAGTGGAAACGAGAACCTGCAGCTGTCTGACCTACGCCAGGATGAAGACGTGCTGGATACCTGGTTCTCTTCTTGGTTGTGGCCTATATCTGTGTTTGATGGCTTCAAAGATCCGGATAACAAGGATATTTTATACTATTACCCAACCAACGACCTGGTAACTGCTCCTGAGATTCTGTTCTTCTGGGTAGCACGTATGATCATGGCCGGTTTCGAGTTCCGCAACGAGATGCCGTTCAAGAACGTGTACCTGACGGGCATCGTGCGCGATGCGCAGGGCCGTAAAATGTCTAAGTCGCTGGGTAACTCACCAGATCCGCTGGACCTGATCGAGCAATACGGTGCCGACGGTGTGCGTGCCGGTATGCTGTTCAGCTCACCAGCTGGTAACGATTTGCTGTTCGACGAGAAGCTGGTGGAGCAGGGCCGTAACTTCAGTAATAAGATATGGAATGCCTTTAGGTTAATTAAAGGTTGGGAAGTAGACGAAAGCCTGCCGTTCCCGAACGAGACAGCTGTGAAATGGTTCGAGTCTCGCTTTAATGAAGCTTTTGCTCAGATAGAAGATCACTTCGAGAAGTTCCGTATTTCGGATGCGCTGCTTACAGTGTATAAACTGGTATGGGACGACTTCTGCTCTAACTATCTGGAGATGATCAAGCCAGCTTATCAACAGCCGATCGATAAGCAGACGATAGACACTACCGTTCAGTTCCTAGAGAAGGTTTTGAAGGTGCTGCATCCATTCATGCCGTTCATCACCGAGGAGATCTGGCACGACCTGAAGGAGCGCAAGGAGAAGGAGTACCTGATCGTGGCTCCTTGGCCGAAGCGTGATAAGTTCGACAAGCAGATCATCGATACCATGGAGAGCGTACTGAGCGTGATAGGCTCTGTGCGTAACATCCGTAACTCGAAAAATATAGCTAACTCCAAGTCGTTGAACCTGTACATAAAGGTAATGAATACAGATCATTACCAGCCGTTTTTAGGCATCATGCTTAAGCTGGCAAACCTGGACGAGATACAGTTTGTACAGGAAAGTATAGAAGGTGCCATCAGCTTTATTGCAGCCGGTGATGAGTTCTTTATTCCGATGGAGGGTAACATTGATGTGGCCGCTGAGCGTGAGCGCCTGCAGAAGGAGCTGGAGTACACAAAAGGATTCCTGGCAACTGTAGATAAAAAGCTGAGCAACGAGCGTTTTGTAAGCGGAGCACCAGAAACTGTTATTGCCAACGAACGCAAGAAAAAAGCCGATGCTGAAGCTAAGATTAACGCAATTGAGCAAAGCCTGGCGTCATTGTAAAGTATAGTTTCTAATTGTAAGAAAGGCCGTTTCTGTTAAAGGAACGGCCTTTTTGTTTTTATCGAAGCCATTTCAGCGGTGCCGGGTCTAACCCCTCCTTAACCAAAGCGGAGCAGAGGTGGTTTGGTATCTACTGCGGACAAACGGCTACCTTATACTTTGCCTAAGTATAGCCTCCACTTCAGTCTGATGCTTTGGGAGCAGGTGGTTTAGTCCGTTTTTGGCGGAAGTATAACTTATTTCTACCTTTTTCTCTCCGAGGTGATAACTTAGCAGCCCTTGCTCTTCTTCGGTTAAATAATAAAGCTTTGCAGGATCTGTAGCTGTAGAAACTTGGTAAGCCCTAAAAACAAAGTTATTCGTGATGCGGTGCTGAGACGGAGGTCGGTTTTCAAGGTATCGCTGCGTTACTACAGTGTCAAGGGCTATAGTGCTTTGCAGTTGGGTTATACTTCTGATTTCACCCTCCTCAAACAGCCATTGGTGCACCTGGTGCTTGCCCAACTGCTGCTGACTATACTTCGCATTGTCCAGGTTCAGGTTAGCTACCATTCCGAAAAACTGCAGGTCCGAAAGTATACTTTGCAGCGATGCTGTTTGGGTGGTATTGTCGCTTATGAAGTAGCGGTTGCTTTGTTGTAGCTTAGTAGCGTCTTTAAGTATGTCCTGCTGCAGCTTTAGCTGCGTGGTATCGGCCCTAAGTATAAAAGAAAAGAATAGAGGAAGTATAGCGTGTAATAGCATCATTGGTCTAAGTGGTTTATACGTTATACTTCTCCTTATCAAATCTTGTGCTGGAAATTTAGAGTTTAGAGTGATCCACTACCTTCCAGGTTATATTTCCGTTGCTTACTTCATACTTTAACACCATATAGCCTCCGCTATGGCCGTCTTCGTAGTAAGCCAGGGCATAACGATCGTTTAAAATCCGGCTGTCGCGTATGGCCATAGTACCACCCATTGTGCCCTCAACAGGTATCAGCTGGCGCTGCTTGCGGTTCAGGTCGTTCATCAGGTCAGATTCCGGGTTGCGGAGGCCTTTTCGTTTCAGGCGCTGCACATCACTTTCGCTTAAACTGCCTAACTCATCAACAAAAGCAGCGCTGGGCGGGGCTGTCATTTGCATGGTATCAGGAGGCAACATCATGTCTTCAAGCGAATCGGCCTCTGCGCGCTCCTGCTCTAGTTCGTCGTCTATTTCGGCTACTTCGTTATCTGCAATGGCCAATCTGCTTTCTGCTTCTTGTTTTTGCCAGTAAAAGTATACAGCCAGAAAAAGAAAAATGGCTGCTAAAAGCCAAGGAAGAATAGTTCTCATAGGTTTAGTCATTTATACTTGCCGCAACTCCTTTATGCAGCTAAAGTTTATACTTTTAATATTAGGAAAAAGATATGTATAAAACCATACACGCAGTTGCCATCGTTTAATTTCTGCTGCTAATATATATGGTTGGTTGATGTTCTAACACGAGTTGATTTACTTCCTAAGTCAAATTTTCTTATATTGATGCACCTAAACTAAACAGCTAAACACAAACCTGATAATGCTAACTAAGAAAACCTTACGAAACGTAGTGGTGGCTGCGGCAGCGCTGGTAACCATGCCAGCCATGGCGCAGCAGAACTATAAAACGGATTCTACCACTATTAAAAGCATTTACGATAACGCCCTCACCAGCTACGAAAGCTACGAGAACCTGCGTTACCTTACCAAGAACATCGGTGCCCGATTAAGTGGCTCTCCGCAGGCAGCTGCCGCTGTGGAGTGGAGCCGCCAGGTAATGGAGAAGATGGGCCTTGACCGTGTGTACCTGCAAGAGGTGATGGTGCCGTATTGGGTGCGTGGCGATAAAGAGATCGGCCGTATCATTAATTCTAAACTGGTTGGAAGCCAGGATGTAAATATTTTAGCTCTGGGTGGTTCTGTGGGGACAGGCGAGAATGGCTTGAGTGCTGAGGTAGTAGAAGTAAAGAGTTTCGAAGAATTGGAGAAACTGGGCAAGAAGAAAGTAAAAGGCAAAATCGTGTTCTTTAACCGGCCTTTCGATAATACCCATGTGATAACTGGAGCAGCCTATGGCGGCGCTGTAGATCAGCGTGGTGGCGGCCCGGTAGCAGCAGCAAAACTTGGCGCAGTTGGTGTTGTGGTTCGCTCCATGACGAATGATATACAGGATGTACCGCATACAGGAGGTACTCGCTATGAAGAAGGCGTTGAGATAATACCGGCAGCTGCCATCAGCACAAGAGGAGCAGAGCAATTAAGCAAGTTGCTGGCCAACGACCCGAACCTAAAGTTTTACATGCGCATGACCTGCGAAACTCGCCCTGATGTTTTGTCTTACAACGTGATCGGTGAGATAAAAGGAACAGAGAAACCTGACGAGATCATCTTAGTAGGCGGTCATTTGGATTCGTGGGACATCGGGGAAGGTGCGCACGACGACGGTACAGGCTGTGTGCAATCGATTGAGGTGCTGCGTTTGTTTAAAGATATGGGCATAAAGCCGAAGCGTACGATCCGCGCCGTAATGTTTATGAACGAGGAAAATGGCCTGCGTGGCGGACGTAAGTATGCTGAAGAAGCAAAGGCAAAAGGAGAGAAGCACATTGCAGCTATTGAGTCGGATGCAGGTGGCTTTACACCACGTGGCTTCGGCATTGATGGCAACGACGGTCAGTATGCGCAAGTATTAACCTGGAAACCATTGCTGGCACCTTACGGCCTGCACGACTTAACCCGTGGCGGCGGCGGTGCAGACATCGGCCCGCTTAAAGGGCAGGGTACAGTAGCCTTGATCGGTTTCCGCCCGGATTCACAGCGTTACTTCGATTATCACCACACCGAAATCGACACATTTGAGCAGGTTAACCGCCGAGAAATGCAGTTGGGTGCTGCCTCTATGGCCTCTTTGATTTATCTTATCTCAGAGTATGGTCTGAATGGCAGCACGGCTAAGGCTGCTAAGTAGGACTAATAGATTCAAAGTATAAGAAAGGCCGCTTCTATAAAGATGCGGCCTTATTCTTTAATAAATTTTGTACGGCTAAGTCAAGGTGCCAGAAGCTTAAATAGTTCATCTTGTGCGTCCTCACCAGCTTTGTGTAACGGTGATGCAGTAAGAGTTCCTATGTTAGTGGCTACAAAAACAATTACACCGTTCTCCGGGAAATAGTATAAACCTGATCCAGCACCTAAACCTGCACCACTATGGCCGAAAGCAAACTTGTTGTTTAGCTTAAACGTCTCAAACCCTAAGCCGGTCTTTTTCTCACCTTTATCATCTAAATACCACTCCTGCATTAGCGCTTTAGACTGAGAAGAGAGCAATTGGCTATGAAGTATTCTATCCATAAAACGGGCAAAGTCTAAGGGAGTGGCAACCAAACCATCATCTCCGTTCAGGGTGGCTACGTTGGCGCGTTGTTGCAGCGATACATTCTCTATCTTTCCATTAGAAAAGCGGTCCCAGTAGCTGTTTACCAGTTGTGGGGTTTGCAGATAGTTATTCGAGCTTTTATAATAGGTGTACTGCAGTTGAAGTGGTTCAAGTATGAGCTCCTGTAGCAGCTTTGCATGGCCCCGGCTATCCAGGTGGTCTAGTAGTAGACTTAGCACCAGGTAGTTTGTGTTGGAGTAGCTATACTTAGAGCCAGGCGTAAAGTTGGTTTTTTTGCCTTTGATGTAGCCAAGGTAATCTGTCGGTTTAAAAGTATAAACAGGGTTGTTTAGGAAAAATGAGATGTAATCTAACTCTTCTGCATAGTCTTTTAAGCCGGAAGTATGGTTCAGGAGCATTTTCAGCGTAATCTTATCTGTTTCTGGTAGCATGGCATTGATATGCTGCGGCAGATACTCCTGTATGGGAGTGTCCAGATTTAGCCGTTGCTGCTCTACCAGTTTAAGTGTTAAGGTAGCCAGGTATACTTTGGTAATGCTTTGGGCATACTGCAGGTGCGATGGCTGCATAAGGTGCTTCTTCTCAATGGCGGCGTAACCAGCCGAGCCTGTCCAGTAACCGTCGGCTGTTTTTACGGCCAGACTAATTCCAGGAAGCCCTTCTTTTGCGGCTTTATCAAGTATTGCCTGCAGCGGAGCGGCTAACGGGTGCTGCTCGTTGTAATCAAGTGGTAAGGTCTCTTCTTGTACAGGTGCTGCGGTTTCTATTTTCTCGCACGCACTAAAACTGCCAATGCACACCAGCAGCAGTAGGTATTTAACTATATGCTTCATCTCTAAAAACTAAACTGGTTACCAAACTGAATAACAGAGGTAGGTAAAAGCGGGATAGACTTATTGTAGTTGCCATCGATAAGTAACTGATAGCGGAGGGTAGGAGTGATGATGTTGTTGATTTTGTACTTTACCCCTAAACTGGTAGCCAATAACGGGCCCAGTTTTACATTGCTCGTTTCTGACCATGCTCCATTAGAATTAGTTTCCCAGGAATCGGATGGGCTAGTGTTTGCGGCTATACCTGCACCTAAAGTTATACTTGCCTTTAGGTTTTTAATGAGCGTTGGAGCGTACTCCAGGTTGGCTGTAGCATACGTTTTAGTGCCGTTGTAGCGCGTATGTCCAAAGCCCGCGTTTAGTGTGGCAAGCAGCGAACCTTTCTTGTTCAGCACTCTGCCTACGCCGGCTTCTACTCCCACTTGTTTTAGTTGCTCTTGTAAGGAAACACCCGGTAAACCAACAGCATTGAACCCTAGCGAGGCCGAGGCCACATACCGGGACTGCGACGTTGGGAAAGTTTCTGTTTGCTGGCTCCAGGCAACAGTCGGTAAAGTTACGGCCAGCAACAGGCCGTAACAGCATTTCAGTAATTTTTTCATAGTTAAGGGATCGGAACGGTTTAGCTGCAAATATGTACAGAAAAACCAGCCCTGCAGAGGCTAAATGCGTTTCTACCCCCGAAGTGCTACAGAATTACCTTTAAAATGCAGCTGATCTTAGCTTAACCACCTCTTAAAATCAGCTGCCTTGGTGCGGCTAATGATAATACTAGACTGGCCGTTAACCGGATGGTTTAGATTTAACTGAAGCTTTCCATACTCCAGAGCGGAGTAAGAGGCTACATTTTCTTTGGAGATAAGATATTGCCTGTTAGCCCGGTAAAGTTTACCGTCAAATAATTGCTCAAGCTCCTGAATAGACTTGTCGATATAACTTGTTTTCCCTTGCCTGTCTTGTACTAGTACAACGTCCTCTGATATGCAAACAGATGAAACCTGCGAATAAGGGATAATCACTTTTTGCCTGCCAACACGGCAAGTTAGCGTCGGTTCAGTAGTAGGTGCAGCGGCAGGAGCAATGGGAGGTGTCTCTTTTACTTTCTTATACAAGTTAATGTAATGGTAGCTGATGTAGATGCCGTTTAAAACGATCACCCAAATAAAGAAAATAACCAGGTTATAAGTAAAGAAACCTGACGGAATAGGCTCGTTGGAGAATAGTACATTCGTAAGAACTGTAAGGCCTGTTATAAGTGAAATAGCTACAACAGTTGTTAACAGCAACTGTACAATAAGGCGTTTAAAGAAGTGCTGCTCATAAGCGATGTAACGGTCCAGCGAAAATATAACCCAGCGGCAGGCATACCAGGTAATAAGGCCCTGCAGCGTATCAATGGCGTAAGTTGCCAGGAAATAAGCGTCGAAAGAGATGCGGGAGTAGGTTAGGTAGTAATTTATGCTGTTTACCACAAGTATAAACCACACGCCCCAGTAGCGCTCTTCTAAAAGCGGTGGCGTAGCTTTTTCCGGATAAATAACATACTTGTCCATAACAGCTGTACTACTTTAACTACGATTGGTGAAAGTATGAATCTTTCAAATCTCCTGCATTAAAAGTTAAAATAATTTAGTTGAGTGAAGTATACTTCCTGCCAACGAACTAACCATTCTAATCAAAGCAACACCTAAAACGCTACGGCATCAGCAGCGAACTATCGCCATAACTCAGAAACCTGTAATCGTTCTCCATGGCGTGCTGGTATACTTTGCGCCAGCTGTCACCGATCAAAGCAGAAACTAAAAGCAGCAGCGTACTCTCCGGTTGATGAAAATTAGTAACCAGGCCGTTACAGATACGGAAAGTATAACCTGGGGCAATGATGATCTGGGTACTGGCATGCAGATACTCGGTGTTCTGCAACTCCATGTACTTTAGCAAAGCCATTAATGCCTCCTGAGCAGTCGGCAACTCTATACTTTCGTAAGCCTGCCATTGGGTAACGTGCAGGTTTTGCACAGGTAGGTTTGGCTGTTGCCATACTTTGCAACCCAGCCAATATAAACTTTCCAGAGAACGCATGCTGGTAGTGCCCACAGGTATAACAGGGTTTCCCAAGTGCTGCAGCAGCTGCTCCAGAAATGTTTTTGATATAAACAGCTGCTCGGCGTGCATTTCGTGCGCCTCCATGGTATCGGCTTTCACAGGTTTAAAGGTGCCTGCGCCCACGTGTAGTGTCAGGTAAGCTGTGTCTATACTTTTCTGCTTTAGCTGCTCCATCACCCTGTCTGTAAAGTGTAAACCGGCAGTTGGGGCTGCTACGGCTCCCTGCTGGTTCGCATAAATGGTTTGGTAGCGGGTGTGGTCGTCGGGGGTAAGGTCGCGGTTTAAGTACGGAGGCAAGGGCAGTCTGCCGCAGCGTTCCAGTACTTCGGCAAAAGTAAGATCAACTGGTGTCCAAGTGAAGCGGATCAGGAAATGGCCTTCCTGCTGTGCCTCACGCTCCGCCTGTAATTCACCACCTTCAAACTGCAGCTTTACCGGCCCGCTCTTCCAACGCTTGTTATTGCCCACCAGGCATTTCCAGGTGCTGCTTTCCGTTTGCTGCATGGCCAGCTGTATTTCGCGGTGCGGGGCCACAGGCTCCAGGCAAAATATTTCTACCAAGCCACCTGTTTCTTTCTGCATCAGCAGCCTTGCCTGCACTACCTTGGTATCGTTAAATACAAGTAAAGTATGCGGTGGCAGCAGCTGTGGTAAGTCTGTAAAAGTATAGTCTAAGATCTGGCCCCGTTGGTACTGCAGTAGCTTAGACTGGTCACGTTCAGGCAAGGGGAATTTAGCAATTCGTTCGTCTGGCAGCTCGTACACAAAATCCTTAATGGCCAGCTTCTTCGGGTCGGTCATTGTATAAATGTTAGTCTTACTGCAAAGGTAGTGCTTAAACAGATATGTTGCGGTACTACCAACGTTTTACCTTACCCACTTCATGCAAAGGCTTTCTTCACAATATTTAGCTGCCTATAGCCGCTTGTAATTGCTCTAGCCAGTAGTTAAGGCAGTCGTGTTGCAAGAATTGCGCGTGGTTTGGTAACCAGTTATGAAGCAAATAGAAAGTATACTTTATACTCATCAACACTACTCTGTTTTTCCTTCGCTTTCTCCCTCCAGGTCATTTAGTTCTAACTGCAGGGCATTTACAGATATCTGAATTTCGCGTAGTGCAAGTGCCAAGGATATCATCAACAGTATCATACTTAAGCCAAACAGATATTTGCCCACGGTGTTGTAGCCGGCAAAAAGTATAAACATACAGGCTACGCAGCCAAAAATGCTGCTTATGCCAAAAGCCTGCATGTTCCGGATTAGGATAAGGCGGGTGCGCAGGTTCTCTATCTGCCCATAAATTACATGGCTTTGCGAGGTAGCGTAGCGCGTTTTTAAGCTGCGGATCAGGTTTGCCAGTGCCATAAAGCGGTTGGTGTAGGCCAGCAACAGCAGCGATATGGCCGGAAATAAAAGCGCCGGTGTGGTCAGCGTTATCTCCATACTTGTGTGATAAGATTTTCTAGAGGTTTTTCAGAAAGTCCTCATCCAGAGGTTCGTTATCACTCTCATCGTCCTGATTCTTAGCATCCCAATCTACTTCTGGTAAAAGCTCCAGGCCCTGAAAAATAAGCTCGTCCAGTTCTTCTTTGCTGGCTGCATCCAAGGTACGTTCAAACATGCCCAGTAAATAATCGCGCTCTTCGTTTACAAATATTTCGTGGTACAGGTGGTCGAACTTAGTTATTTGCTTCTGTATGATTTTATCAATTTCGCGGGAGTTCTTTGCTTTTAGAGCATCGTTTAAAACTTCCAGTGCCTCATGGCTCTTTTCGTTGTCGGCAAGGCGCACAAACGCTTTTACAAAGGCAATGGCCACACCCAAGCGCAGGCGCTCAAACCGAAAGTTTAGTTCCTCGGTTGGCTTGCCTCCTTTTAGCTGAGCGTCTTTATAAGCTCGTTCAAACTGCTGGTATACATTGGCTGCGCCCTCTTCATAAACGGCAGGCTTGTCTGTATCAAAAGCCAACTCTAGCAGCATTTCAAAGCTTTTAGCACTCATAAGGTTATACTTTGTAGGATGTTTGTGAACAGCAAAGGTAATGGTTTATACTTTCTAACACTACGAACAGTTGTAGGAGTGTAAAAGCAAAAGCCGATGCTTCTGCACCGGCTTTTAACATAGCTTTCATAATTAGGAAAGGTGGCGGAGACTGTTAAAAATTACCACATCCAGGTAGGGCAGATTATTTTCCGGTGGTTATTCAACTTGATGCCCAGAACAACCTCATGGCTACCGGCGCTTACTTTGCTTATTGCAGAAGTAGATTTATCGTAAGAGTAGCCTACATCAAAAATGTGATTGATATTGACTCCAGCCATAACAGCCATAGCATCCTGGTGACGGTAAGAAGCTCCGGCCCAAATGCGTTGTGCATACATTAGCCTTGCATTAAAGTCTATGGCCGGTTTTGCCGACTCTGTAGCTTTTACCATAACCGATGGCACTAACGCGATATAGTTGCTAGGCTGCAGGCGCAAACCGGCTGTAGCGTAAAAATGTGCCTGCTGGCGCATGTGCGGGTTTCTGTCGGTGCCGGCACTCTCAAAATCATTGCCATTTCGTAAAAGCTGGGCACCCGATACACCCAGATAAAAGTCTGAGCTATAAAGCCAGAAGCCTACGGTTAGGTCTATTTTGGTAGCATTTTCAAAAGAGCTGTTCAGGTATGGGTCGCTTGGGTCGAAAATCACCGCTTCCTGTGTGTTTACCTTAAACTGCGTAATGCCACTCGAAATCCCACTGGCCAGTGTCATATACCGGTTTAAGGGCTGATGATAGGAGTAACTTGCGTTAAGCGTAGAGGTTTTTAACAAGCCAGCTTCATCTACCTGCGCAATGGCTCCGATACCGTGGTGCGGCCTGGACTTTTTATAGCTGCTCTTTTTAGAGAAACCGTACCTGCTCTTTGTTTCTTTGGGACGGTTGCTGCCGCTACCCACACTGTTGTTGCTGTTGCCAATAGAACCGTGCATAGTAGCATAAAATGATTTCGGAGCACCTTCCAGACCTGCCCATTGGGTACGGTAGCCCAGGCGCAGGTCGGCATAGCTTTCTATGCCGCCAACGGCTGGGTTTGTGAGGTAGTTGTTAAGTACATATTGGGTGTATTGTGGGCGCTGCTGTGCTTCAGCAGATACTAACATAACGAAGTATACCAGTGCACTTATAAATAGCTTCTTCATAACTTTTCTGCTGTTATTTAACAATCGTTACACTTCCTGATATTGGCTCATCTTGCTCGTTCAAGTAGATAAGGTAATAGTAAGCTGCCATCGGAAGCGGCTGGCCGTTTTTAGTGCCATCCCAAGGTTCTGTGTAGCCCTTAGACTCAAATACCTTCTCGCCCCAGCGGTTAAAAATCTCTACACGTGCATTGGGGTACTGCTCAATGTTCTTGATGATGAATTGGTCGTTTAACCCGTCTCCGTTAACAGTCATCAAGTTATTCGCAAACACTTTAGGCAATACTGTAATGGTTACTTCGGCTTTTGCTGTACAACCTTCCGGGGTAGTAACTGTAACTGTATAGGTAGTCGTCTTTTCAGGTTTGGCCAATGGCATATCGCTGGTAGGGTCTGAGAGGCCATCAATTGGGAACCACTGATACTGTGTGCCACCAGCTGCCCTCAGTTGTACTGTTTTACCTTCCTGTATTTCCAGATCGCTTGTAACCGTTGCTACTGGTGCTACAATAGTTACACGCACTTCGCGGCGGGCCGAGCTAACACAACCACGCGTTTTGCTTACTGCCTGTACATAGTAAACAGCATCTTTAGAAAGTTTGCCAGTACTGAAGTTGACGCCTCTTCCTAGCAATTTTCCACCGGCTGGGCTATCATACCATTCTGCTTCTTCGCCGGCCGCTACGGTTGCACTCAACAATGCGCTGCTCCCCACACAAACCTTGCTATCTGCTGCCACTGGCATTGCTGGCAGTGGCACAATCTCTACTTTCATTACAGGGCTAGTTACTTCCTGGCAAGGGCTGGAGTATACTATGCGTTTAAACCAGGTGGTTCTTTCCAGGGCCTCCGGACTGTAGTTTTTACCTGTGTTCATGCCTGTTGCAGGTACAAATCCAGCGTTTTCACCAAGCGTGCTCATCAGCCATAGGTATTTGTAAGTACCTGTGCCGCCAGTGGGAGCAGAGCCCTCCAGTGAAGCTAGGTTTTGGCCAAAGCAAAGAACCTGATTAGGTGTTTTAATGTAATTTTCTGCTATCGGCTGGTCTACCTGAATTTTGATGGTGTTACTCTCTAACTCTCCGCAAACCGTTGAGCTAACTATGCGGCGGAACCATGTTGTTTGCTGCAACGCCTCCGGTTGGTAAGATTCTGACACAGCGCCTGCTATCTGCGTAAACACTACGCCATCGGTACTCTTCATCCAACGGTAAGTATAAGGGCCACTGTTGCCGCCTAATGCTTTTGCTGATATGATGCGCTCTGGCCTTGAGTTATAGCATAGGTGCGTTACCGGAGTTGTGATCTCGTTTACAGGACCTTCTACTACCGTTACTTTAACTGCTTCTGACTCTGACATACAGCCCCCTGAAAGCACGACACGCTTAAACCAAGTAGTTTTAGTTAGGTTCTGAGGCGTGAATGAGATGTTGCTCTGGCCGGGAATGTTTGTATAGTTGATGCCATCTATACTTTGCTTCCACTGGAAATTATAGTTGCTGCCGTCGCCACCGTTTAAATTCTGGTTCGTTAGTGTGGCGGCGGTGCTTCCCTGGCAAATAGTTTGGTTGCCTGAGATTTTATTTACAATAGCAGGGTAATACAACACCTTAACCGAGTTGCTTCTGATCTTGGTGCATGCGCCACCTGTAACTTTTACTCTGTACCAGGTTGGCAGTGTAACAGCTGACGGTAAATAGCTGGCATCGGTAGCGCCGCTTATAGCCACAAATGGCCCTGTGCTACCCGATTCGCTTTTCTCCCACTGGTATTTATACTTGCCGTTGCCACCGCTAACTTGGGTTACTTGCAGTGCCGTGAAAGCTGTGCCCGCGCACAAACTTTGTTCCCCGGAAATTACTGCGGTTAACGGTTCTTCGGCATTCACTTCTACCACTGCAGAAACGCTGCTGCAATCTCCTGATCTCACAATTCTTCGGAACCAAGTGCGCTGTGTCAATGATGTTGTGTAATCTGGGTCGGTGGCGCTGCCAATGTTGGAAAAGCTTCTGCCGTCGGTGCTTTGTTGCCACTGGTAAGTATAGCTGCCGGTACCACCGGTTAACATGCCTTTGCCCTGCAAGGTAATCATGCCGCCTTTACATATTGGATCTATTGTGTGTAGCTCGTTGCCTTGGATTTCCGGGCTTACAGTTATAGTTACAATATTGCTAGGCACCTCCGTACAGCCCCCTGATTTAATAATGCGGCGGTAACGCCATACGCCTGCCGTTAGAGGCTCTGTTGGAGTGTATGTTTCTGTAATACCTACTACTTCAAAGGCATCTCCATTGTGGCTGCGTTCCCAACGGAACTCATAGTCTGCAGGGTTGCCGCCTGTTACTGCTATTGCACTTACAAATGGCACTGGAATGCTGTTGGCGCAGTAAGTTGAGGTGCCCGTGCTGATCTGGTTTATAAGCGGTTGCAGCACCGATACCAGCACCGTATTGCTTGGCAATGGATCGCAAGAACCAGAGAAAACAAGTCTGCGGAAAATGGTGGCCTCTGTAATGGCAACTACCGGAGAGTAATGTTCACCTGTGTTTGTGCCCGGAGCATCAGTAAAGGTATTCGGGGCAGTTGCGCTTGCTATCTGCCATAAGAAAGTATAATTTCCGTTGCCACCTGTCGGTTTGCTGCCCTCCAATGTGGCTGGCTTTGTGTTGTAACAGATGGTGCCTGCGCCTGTATTGGTGATGCTGTTATCGTCAATAGCCGGCTGTACCTGCACTGCAATAGTGTTAGACATGCTGCTGCAGTTGCCAAGTATAATGGCACGGCGGTACCAGGTGGTAGTTTGCAAAGCAGCCGGGGCGTAATCACGCTCAGTAGCACCCGTTATGGCCATGAATGTTCCATCAGCGCCGGTAGTGCTCTGGTACCACTGGTAAGTATAAGCTGTTTCGCCGTTACCACTTAAGGTAGCCGGACTATTGCCTAAGCAAATGGTGCTCCCTCCAAAAATTGTATTGCTGGCAATGGTATTGGCAATTGTAATAGTCAGTTCATTTGATATAACCTCGCAACCTTCTGATTTTACGATGCGGCGATAAGTGGTAGTGGCGTTAAGTTTACCTGGGCTGTAGCTTGGCAGGTTATTTATGCCAGCAGCTGGTACAAAGGCAGTGCCCCCCACACGTTGTTCCCAAACTATAGTATAGCTGCCAGTTCCCCCGCTAATTGTGCCGCTAAGTTCTCCAGCATCTTCGTTCGGGCAAATGGTGGTTTTTGTTTGCGTAATCGTGTTGCTGATTTGCGGGATGACCTCTACTGTAACTGCTGTGCGTGGGCTAACGCAGCCTGTAGCACTTTCTACTTCTACATAAAATGTGGTGGTTTTGCTTAGGGTAGGAGAGAATACTGAACCAATGTGCAACTGGCCGCCAACAGAATTGTACCAAGTATACTTACCACCCGGCGCTGTTGCCGTAAGCATAGTAGTACCGCCGCTGCAAATGCTAAGCTTGCCTGTAACTGTAGGTGCAACCGGGGCATCCTCTACCACCACACGTACCACAATTGATTCTTTTGTACAGTTAGCTGATGTTACCACACGTTTAAACCAGGTAGTCTGGGTCATGTTTTCCGGAGTGTAGGTGCGGGTAGTGGCATCTGTTATGGCATCAAAACCTGAAGACGAACCGGTAGTACTGGCATACCATTGGTAGGTGTAACTGCCAGTGCCGCCAGTTGGAGCATCGCCTCCGATGGCACCCGGAGAGCCACCTGCACAAACGCTTGCTTTAGGCGTGCTGATGATGTCGCCGCCGACTAGGGCTGGCGTTACGCTTACGTTTACAGGAGTACGACCAGAACTCACGCAGGCATTTATGTTGTCTGTAACACCCTCTACATAATAAACCGCGCTTACAGTAAGTATAGGAGTTTCATAGGTATTGCCGATGTTAAGCAGTGAGCCACCCGTATTCTGATCGTACCATCTGTACTTTATGCCGATTTCAGGGTTTTGTACCGATAAGGTGATTCTGCTGCCGTAGCAGGCAGCTGCATTAGCGATAGCCGGCAACTGCGGCAGTGGAATAACGGTAACTTTTACCACATTGCTGCTAACATCCTGGCAAGGGTTGGAGCCTACTTTTCTTCGGAACCAGGTATCTTTGGTGAAGGTGCCTGTTGGAGTGTAGCTTTGCTCATTGTTCATGCCTGGAGCTGGATCAAAAGTATGGCCATCTTCGCTATATTCCCAGAGGTAACGATAAGGCGTTTCTTGGCCACCGGTTGGTAAGGTGCCTGCAAAAGATGCCGGTGTACCGCCACTGCAAATTGTTTGGTTGCTGCTGATAATGTTATTAGCTATAGGTGGCGTTACATCTATTGATACTGCTGCCTTAGGACCTTCGCAACCTAATGCACTTTTAGAGCTGACTAAATAAGTAGTGTTTTGCTCCAGATTGCTTACAGTAAACGTGTTGCCTATGTGAATCTGGTTGTTTTCTGAATCGTACCAATGGTAGGTGCCCCCCGGTGCTGTGGCTGTAAGGGTGGTGCTTCCGCCGAAGCAAACCAGTGTGGTGCCCAGAACAGTTGGTGCTACCGGTAAAGCTTCTACACGTACTTCTATTACATTAGATGCCACTTCACAGCTGCCAGAATAAGCTATTCGTTTAAACCAAGTGTTTTGTATAAGAGCCGGAGAAGTATAATCTGGATTTGTACCACTGCTCATTTCTGCAAAGCCAGAAACGGCATTGGTTGTGCTGGCAAACCATTTGTAAGTAAATGCACCAGTTCCACCTGTTGGGGCATCACCGGTTAGTGTGCCTGGAGAGGTGTTATAGCAAACTTCAGCAACCGGAGAGGCAATAATAGCGCCGCCTGCCATAGCTGGAGTAACTGTTACTTTAACAGCTTTTCTTTCGCTTCGGGCACAGGCAGGATTGGTTTTCGTGATGGCTTCGATATAATAGGTTTTATCAGCCTGCAAATATGGTGTAGTATAGGTAGTGCCCGTTCTTACAAGATTGCCTGCCGTTGGGGCATCGTACCAGTTGTAATCCACATTAGTCTCAGCGTTATCAATTTCTAATGTTACCCGCTGGTTATAGCAAATGCTTGCATCCTGCACTACCGGTAATCTAGGCGTAGGTATAATATTCAGCTTTACCGCATCTGAAATAACGGTTTGGCAAGGATTGTTGAATACTTTTCTGCGGAACCAAGCGTCTTTGGTAAGTGCTGCTGTTGGCTCGTAATGTTGCTCGTCGTTTTTGCCTGGGGCTTGCTCATAATCGGTGCCGTTGTAGCTAATCTCCCATAAGAAAGTATAAGGTGCACCGCCACCGCCTGCAGGTGTGCCTCCGCTAATTCGCTGGCCCGGAATAGTGCCTTCGCAATAAGAGTTTTGGGTGGTGCTGATGGTATTGCCGGTTACTGCTGTAAGTACTTTAACTTTGACCTCTCTGCGTGGTCCTTCGCAATTTTTATTGCTCACAGCTGCTACATAAAAACTTGCATCAGCGGTTAGGCTGCTGGTTGTGAAAACAGGATTTGTTGCATTGGTAGTATACAAAACAGAGCCTCCCGTAGCCTGACCGTACCATCTGTAAGTATAGCCTGCGATCGGGCTTTCTATAGTGAGTTGCGCTGCATCGTTCTGGCAAACTGTTTTACCGTTGGCTGTTGGTGCTTCGGGTATGGGATTTACAGTTACAGTTTGTGTGGCTGTGCTGGAGTTGCCGCACTCATTACGTATGGTTACGCTTACTGTATAGGTGCCTGCCGCCGGAAAATTTATTTTAGGGTTAGTTGATGTACTGTTAGTGCCGCCGGTAAATGTTGCACCGTTGTTTACCGCCCAAGTATAACCGGAGATGGTGCCATTGTTGGCTGTAATGTTTAACCGGTTATTGTAGTCTACTGTAAATGATCCGCAGGCTTCTAAGGTTGCATTTTTAAAGGCCACTGTAGGCAAGCCTTTTACAGTAACTTCTTTAGAGATAGTATGGGTGCTGCAGCCGTTGGTAGCCTTAAGTGTGATTTTATACTTGCCAACCTTTTTTAGCAGAAATTTAGGAGCAGCAGTAGTTAAGGAGCCGCTGCTAATCGTGTAGTGGTTGTTTAATGTTGCAGGGTTGTTGTTGTATTCTATAGACCAGGCATAGCTCAGGTTATCGCCAGTTGAGTTGTTGATGGTAGATACTAACAGTTCCTGGCAACCGGCTGCATTATCTAAGCTAAAATCAAAATTGGCTTTTGCAGCTTCTGTAATAGTGATGGGTTTTATTACTTCATCCTCGCCGCAGCCGTCGGTAAAAGTTTTAAGCCTGATTCTGTAGGTGCCGGGTTTTAAGAACTTCAGTGTTACGCTGGCAGAGTTGCTGGTGCCGCTCGAGAATACCCAATCTACGCCTTGCACGCCATCCAGTATAGTCCAGTTGTAGCTGATAGGGCAAAGCTCTGGATTAGTAGTGGCGTTGCCCAGTGTAATATCACTATTGGTACAGAAAACAGGGCCGCCACCAATTGTAAAATCAGCGTTGGTGCTCTTGTTGATAACGATGCTGGAAATGATGCTCTCGGTAGTTTTCTCAGATCCTCCGCAAGTATACTTTGCTGTGCTTCTTAGCGAGAACCATTGGCTAGGCATACTGCACGAACTCTCATCAAACGTATGCACCACCTCTTTGCGGGCCAGCATTTCTGCATGGGTATACACATAAGGAGCCGTGCCATCATCGAAGCTAAAAGTATAAATTGTTGAAGGTGGGTTGTTTTCGATGCCAACTACTGGAAAACGAAATGTAACCGTTGGCGATTCTGGTGTAAGGCAGGCGGTAGTGCTCCCTGGGTTGCCCACTGTAAAGCCTGGGTTACTGATGTTAAATACCTGGTAGGTGTTGCTGGTTTTGCAGCCGTTGTTATCAGTAACGGTAAACGTAAGCGTAAAAGCCCCACGTGAAGTGTACGTATGGTTAGCAGTAGTAAAGGTGCTTGAAAAAGTCTGAATAGCTGAGCCATCTCCCCAATCTATACTATAGCTGCTGTTGGTACCTTGGGTAGTGGAACTGTTCTGAACGGTAAGTGTGAAAAAAGTACCCACCGAAGAGCAATTCATAAAAGGTGACCCAAACGCTCCTGCGCCAGCATCAGTTAAAGTGGCATCAGCTCTGCAAGCTGCTGCTACTGTTTCTGTAGTGGCTTGAGATTGTGGCGTTGCTAAAACGTAGCTGTGCGGGCTGAGATGGTTTTTCTGTTCGGCTGTAATTGTTTTAGCTTGCTCCGGTATACTTTCCGGTGCATTACCTGTAACCAAGAGAAAAGCATAAAATAGAGGTAAAAGTATTTTCATAAGCACGCTGTTTTCAAAAAATCAAACGCTGTAATAATGTATTAGAAATAAATAATGTATTTAGAAAGTACAATGATTGCTAAGATTGTTATTTTGTACTTATCCTTTTTTATTTTAAAAATATATTTAGCTATATAGTTAAAGTTATAGTTTTAATAAACTAAGTATTGTAACATGCCGTAATAAGCTGATATCTTTACAATATTGCTAAAAATACACTATAAGCAAACTTTATAAGTGTGAATATTAATATATTAAATGACTTTCGCCAAGCAATTTTGCCTGGTAAAGTAACATGTATTTATGTTTTAATATATTGGACTATACTTATTACAGGCTTCAGTTTGATGAGGTGATTAGTGTATGGAATTACTTGAAGGGAGTGTAATTTTTTAGAATATTAGCAGCAGTGTGTGTAGTATATAACCTAGCAAAATGAAAAAAGCCCGAGCATAGCCCGGGCTTTTTTACTAATTATCTAGAGTTGCCTATTAATTATGAGCATCCTCTGCCCGTGCAGAGCTGCCACTTATAATCTGCCCAAAAAAGATACTGTTTAAAAATAGCTTATTTGTACCATACCAGAACGCGCGGAAATTAGGGTTGTCAGGCATCGCGATGACTTTTCCTGCTCCCAAAGCCGACACATCAACGGCTGCAGAGCCTTTAATTTGCTGCAGATTCGGCTTTGATATATAACCAGCCATAAGTGGGTTTGCTGTATACATTACCGGGTTTGCGTAAGGGCTTTTGGAGCGTTCCAAAAACAGTGTGTTGCTTCTGAAAATTGGCATCTGATCATCCGTATAACCATAAGCTAGTGGGTGCGTCAGATCTAGCTTGGTTTCAAAAATAGCGCCGCCAATTACCTGTGCCCCTGTTTCGTTGCTCATATCTGCATAGGCTTTCTGTGGGGCAGCCTCGCTTTCGCTTTTCTTGATGGTGATGTTGCCAATGCCATTATCAGCTAACCATCTAACTGCATCACCCATGCCTACTACAGTGCCACCCTGCTGCACCCAGCTTCGCATTTTATCTTTAGAGATGCTGTTATAGCTACCATCCGCCATCACGATTACATTATACTTGCCGATATCTACACGATTAAATCTTGTAGTTGAAACTAGTGTAGGCTTCATGTTAAATCTTTCATCGAGCAGGTGCCATGCTTCACCAACATCGTTGCTGTTTACACCATCTCCAATCAGCATCAAGATCTTTGGTTGCTGCAGCGTTGTAACCATCGGGCTGCCTAATTTTATACCCTGAGAAGATAGGCCCGTCGTCATGGCATGCACTTGTACAGCATTTTGGGTTGCTATCTCCTGTAGTATAGCATGTAATTCGTCGCCGCTAACTGGCTGCCCGGTTACGGGTATAAGTATAGAGCCGTAGTCGAACTGCTTACCGTTATCAGAACCAAACTTATCGGTAGCAACTCTTGTCTGTATACCACGCTCCATCAGCATGTTTAGTGCACGCGGGGCAAAATAACCATGCCACTCAAAAACATAAGCATAGTTGCTTTTGCCGCCCACTATCTCATCTTTCGGGAAAGTAACATTCTCTACTTTTTGGCCAAGTTGGTTGCTCTTAAAGTTTTTGCCCGAAAGCGAAGCATGGTCTAAGTCAAAAGCCAACGGGAAGGTCCAGGCAGAGATGTCGTAAAAAAGGCTGTCCTGAAACTTGGTGCGCTTCTCAAACATCCCTTCGATCAGTTTATACTGTGGCTGCTCTGTTGGTACGATGTAAGCATTTTCAGGTGTATAGGTAATGTTGTCTATCTTAAACGACTCTTTTGGACGGTATATGTCTATCTGGTGCTGCTTTATAATTTCAGCTAAGTGGTATGCTTTTGCCTTGTCTTTCTCAGAGCCAAATACATAAGCCTTTACAGGTGCTTTTTTAGAATCATTGTAAGAGCTTTTATAAAAATCGCGCTGGTGAGTAAGCAGTTCTTCGCGCATAGCCTGAGCTGCCTCTAGCGTAGAGAGTGTTGTGGTAAACTGGTTGCGGATTGTGAACGGGAAAGACAAAACGCCGTTAGTGCTTTCCTGTGCATGCCCTCTTGAGCTAGCCTGCTCAAACAAAATGCCAACTGCGCCGTGCACATCAGGATATGTAGAGCCTTTGCCATAGTAGAAGTCATCAAAGCTTTCCTCGGTATAATAGAAAGATCCGATCTTGTCTAAAGCTTTTGCGTGGTAAGTACCGATCTTCTGAGTCAGCTTGAAACCGTTTTCAGGAGAAAGTGGGTGGTTACGGCTCGGGATACCTGGCTGAAAAAAGAACGTGGAATTAGTGCCCATTTCATGGTGGTCTGTTAGCACGTTTGGCTTCCACTCATGGAATTTTGCCAGTCTGCCCCTCGACTCCGGGTGTTGCAACGGAAGCCAGTCGCGGTTCAGGTCAAACCAGTAGTGGTTGGTTCTGCCGCGCGGCCAGGCTTCATCAAACTCAGCACTGTTACTGTCAGTTATCAGGTTTTTGCTGCGGTGTGAGTTAACCCAGCTGGCAAAGCGGTTAAGGCCGTCAGGGTTGATAGACGGATCTATAAGTATGACTGTTTCTTTCAGCAGTTTCTCAATTTCAGGGCCTTGTGCTGCAGCCAGGTGGTAAACAGCCAACAAAGATGCGTTACTGCCACTTGGTTCGTTGCCATGCACGCTATAGCCCATCCATACCACAGCCGGCATGTCTTTAATGTTCAACTTGCCAGACTCAGTAGGATTAGTCAGTTTTTTATGCTCTGCCTTTATCGTTTCAATGTTCTTGTGGTTTTCAGGCGAGGTTACGGTTAACAAATAAAGTGGTCGGTTCTCGTGGGTTCTGCCATATTCTACAATCGAAATTCTGTCAGAGAGGCTGGCCATCTGGCGCATATACATAGCCAGCTGGTCGTGGCTTACATGCCATTCGCCAACATTATAGCCCAAGATATCTTTAGGTGTAGGAATTTGCTTGTTATACTGTACCTCTTTAGGCAGATAGTATGAAAGTTCTGCTTGTTGGGCAGTTGCTACTTGCCCCAGTCCAAGCATGGCAGCGATAGCAAGCGCTTTAAGGTTTTTCATGTAGATAGGGTGGTTTAGTTAGGTTTAAGTTGATTAGTTGTATCTGCAATTTCTTGTATAAAAGAGGTTTTTCCAAACAAACTTAATTTATTGTGCAGCATGTGTAGTAACTGTATGCTTTTAGATATTGGTTTACATAGCAATGGTGAACCGGTAATAAAGCTTTAGGCGTGCATCAATAACATGATATAGATGGAAGCGATTTTCTTACTCAGCTTTAGCCTTTCCATTTGTTGCTATAAAGCTTCTGTAGCACCTTTAAAGCAATATATATAATATAGGATATTATTTATATTTATAAATATAGTATGATATAATAAAAATATTTATATAAATAATAGTGTATAAATGAAACATAATTTATTTGTTGTTGTACATATCCATGTTAAATATGATGTGTACAATAATAAATTTAATTAATCAGTGTTAAAAAGCTCCTTATTCGCTATGCTTAACCTTAAAACAAATAGGGTTAAGACGGCACTATTGGTGCATTATCTAAACGCATCATTTGTTCCTCCAAACAGCCTGTAATTATCCTATAGATTGTTTGTTTAAAGCTATTTTTTATAGAGTTAAGCTTCTGTAAGGAATAGCTAACGGTATCTTTTTGCTCTTACGTTGCCAGTTTATCGGCTAAAGTCCTATTGGGACATCTGAAAATAACCAAATCCCACTCTATTTAAGAGAATCTGAACCCTAATACATTAATTTTATGCAAAAAATCTTTACTCATCTTTTTGCTGATACTGTAAACCCTAAATTTAGCAAAGCATACTTTACCAGCTTTTTACTAATGCTGTTGCTGCTGGTAGGGAATATGGCGTGGGCTCAGACACCGGTTGTTACTGGTCCAACTTGTGCAACTGCTACACAAGGCCAAGACTTAACCTTAACTATTACTGGAAGTGGCTTCAGAACGACTGGTAATAATAGTTTTTTAGCAGTTCTCGAAGTAAATGGTGTTTTGCCTTACATAACTCCATCTAATAGAACAACTAATCAACTTACAGTTACTATTCCATCTAATCGAATCACAACACCTTCAATTACAGTTAGGGTTCGTCAGTTTGAGAATGCTAATTTAGAAGTATTTTCAGTTCCTTTTACCATAAATATCTATAGGCCAGCTGCACCTGCAGGGGTTATAACCGGTCCAGCAAACGTTTGTCAAGGGTCTCAAGCTACTTTCTCTGTAGCACCAATAACTAATGCAACAACATACCAATGGTCAGTTCCCTCTAGTGCATCTATAGTTGGTAATGCCACAGGGAATCAAATAACAGTGAACTTTCCTACCGTTACCTCCGGCAATATTAGTGTTTCTGGTGTGAATAGTTGCGGTGCAGTAGGAACAGGGAACACATTAAGTGTTACTGTCAATCCTGCTCTTAATGCACCTACAGTAGCAAATACAACTGTAACAAGATGCGGATTGGGTGAAGTTACTTTAATAAGTACAGTTGCATCGGGCAATAACCCAGCTGCAGGCGCAACTAACAGATGGTATTCTGCTGCTACCGGAGGAAACGTGCTAGCGACAGGTGCGGATTACATCGCTAATTTAACAAGCTTTGACCCATTAACAGTTTATGTAGGAAGTTACAATACTATTACTGGTTGTGAGAGCTCACAACGAGTGGCAGTGACGGCAAGGGCCATCCAGACACCAACTGCTACCGTTACTCCTGCTGCACCTGCAGCTGTTTGCCAGGGTCAGACTGTTTTACTTACAGCAAATGCCTCTCCGGCGTCACCTGCTGTAGGTAACTATACATATCAGTGGTATAATGGAAATACTGCTATTGGAGGAGCTATTTCGGCTACATATGCTGCATCAGCATCAGGTAACTATTCTGTTGAAATTAGTACAACAGCTAGTAACTGTACCAGTGCCCGTTCTGCTGCGGTTGCAGTTACTGTTTCACCTGAACCAACCGTTTCGATAACACCAGCCTCCACAACTATCTGCGCCGGAGGCTCTACTACTCTGACAGCGAGTGGTGCTGACACTTATACTTGGGCTCCTGCAACCGGACTTAATGTAACAAGCGGCGCTGTTGTAACAGCAAGCCCAGCTACAACTACTACCTACACTGTTACTGCTGTATCAGGTGGGTGTACAGTTACTTCTCAGGTTACAGTTACGGTTAATCCGGCTCCTATTGCCGTGATCACACAAGGTGCAAATGTTATATTATGCGAAGATGGGGAAGTAACACTTACAGCTCAAACGGGTGCAGGTTATACATATCAGTGGTATGAAGATGGGGATGAAATAAATGGGGAAACAGGAAGTACTCTGACAGTTGACGAGGATGGGGAGTATACTGTGCAGGTAACCTTAAACGGCTGTAGCGTTACGTCTCCTGTTACTACCGTAACAGAACAAGAGGCTCCTGAAGTTACTATAGATGCAGGATCAGCAACTACATTCTGTGCGGGAAACTCTGTAGTGCTAACCGCCAACGTTGATCCAGCTTCTGCAAGCTATACTTACAGATGGTTTGAAGCAAATAATCCTAACGGTAATTTAGGCAATGCTCAAACGCTTACAGTTCTTGCCTCTGGTACCTATAATGTTGAGGTAACACTCAATGGCTGTACCACAGTAGCAAATAATCCCGTAACTGTAACAGTTAGCCAATTGCCGGCTGCAACCATCATACCTGAGGGGCCAACAGATTTCTGTGATGGAGGCTCTGTAATATTAAATGCCACTGAGGCTCCTGCAAATGATGTTTATACGTACCAATGGTTTAATGGCACTACAAGTATAGGCGGCAATACACCTTCTCTGGTGGTAACTGCATCTGGTACGTACACTGTATTAATAACGAATAGCAGCGGATGCCAGAATACATCGGAACCAATAGGAATTATTGTAAGCACCATAACGGAGGCAGCTATCTCTTATGAAGAACCTACAGAGTTTTGTGAGGGTGGCAATATTCTTTTATCCGCTTCACAGGCTCCGGAAGGACAAACTTATACATATCAGTGGTTACGTAACGGAGAAGCAATTACAAACGAGACAGCCAGAACTTATACTGCAACTGAGAGCGGAGATTACAGTGTAGTTGTTAGTAATAACGGGTGTATTAAAGCATCTGCAGAGGTAACTGTTACCGTAAGGCCGCAGCCCACAGCTGTAATTACCAGTGGTAACGACGAAGCATGCGAGGTGCCAGGAAGTACTGTTAGCTTTGATATAGCAGGTACATTTACAGGCGAGGCAGCAGTATGGACTTCATCTAACCCGAATTTTGTGATTACCAATGCGGTGTATGATGTTGCGAACGAAACTGCTACAGCAACAGTAGTTGTAACTGGCCCTGGAAATGCAACCATAACACTTACAGCAAGCAGTACAGTAGAGGGCTGTACAAACCGGGCAAGCTCTATTACTTTACTCGTAAAGCCTTTACCTATAGCTAATATAACTCCGGGAGGTGCCACAACATTTTGCCAGGGCAACAATGTTACCTTAACTGCCGACGCAGGAGCAGGTTATACTTACCAATGGCTCAGGAACGGTGAGGCTGTTGGTACTGGTAGTACATTTACAGCCAGCCTGACTGGCAGCTATACCGTTACTGTTACCAGCAACAGTTGCTCTGTAACATCAGCCCCTGTAGCTGTAACAGTTAATCCATTGCCTACGGCAAACATTGATGCATCCGGCTCAACAGTATTCTGCCAAGGTGGTAGTGTAACTTTAACTGCAGTATCAGATATAGGTACTAGCTTTACTTGGTTTAAAGATGGTGCTGAGGTTGGTACAGGGCCTAGCTTTGTAGCTAATGAGGCAGGCAGCTATACGGTTGCGGTTGCTGTAAGCGGCACAAATTGCACCAGTACTTCTGCACCTACCATTGTAACAGTTAACCAACCACCTGTTGTTAGCATACAGCCAAGTGGCTCTACCACAATTTGCAGTGGAAGTACTGTAACATTTGTTGCAACCGTAACGCCCCAGGGAACAAGTTACAACTACGACTGGTACAATGGCACCGCACTTGTTGCTTCTAACACAACAGGCCAATATACAACTGGGGTTGCAGGATCTTATACAGTACGTGTTAGTAACAGTACAACTGCATGTGCCACCACGTCTGCACCTGTAACGGTAACAGTAAACCCTAACCCTGTGGCAAACGCAGGCGGTAACAAAACTGTATGCTCCGGACAGGCAGTAACACTGGGGGTACCGGCTGTTGCTGGTTATACTTATAGTTGGAGCCCTGCTGTTGGTCTGTCCAGTACTACAGTGGCACAACCTACTTTAACCCTAACAAACGGAGGTACATCAAACACTAACGCTACTTATACTTTAACAGTGGTGTCCAATAATTGTACTTCTGTAAGTACGGCAGTAATCACTGTAACTCCAGCCATAGCAAACAATACGATTAGTGGCGCTCAAACGCTTTGCGCTAACGCTACACCAAGTCAACTTACAGGCTCACTGCCAATACGCGGCAACGGACCTTATACTTACCGTTGGGAAAGCAGCACCACTTCGGCAACTGCAGGTTTTGGTCTGGCCACGGGAACTAACACTGGGCAAAACTATAACCCTGGGCCAGTAACACAAACTACCTGGTACAGAAGGGTTGTAAGATCTGGAGAGTGTACTGAAAGTATAAGTAATGCAGTGGCAGTAACTGTAACGCCAATTACAACACTTACACTTGTGCTTACAGCCAATCCGTTCCCGGTTTGCCCGGGGCAGCAAACAACTTATACTGCTACTGTGCTGGCAAACGTAACATCAGTTACTTATCCTACCAATCCAAGGTATGAGCAGGTAACCTGGGTAGGCGGCACAGATGTTTCCAATATGTTCACGTTTGACTGGTGGAAAAACGACCAGGTAGACAACCAGCAAGGCCAGACAGGTAGAACAGTGAGCCAGGCAGGTTTATCATCTACAGACTACTTTACAGTAAGAGCAAAGCCAAACAGCAACTTTAACTTTACTTGCTATGCGTTTAATAACAGGCCGGAGTTTACTGTAAACGATAACAACGGTAACGTACTGTTCTCGAACAGAATTTACCTTGGCAGGCCAGATAACTACAACGTTACAATATCCAGACAACCAACAGGCTCTATATGCCTGGGTACTCCAGTAACATTTACAGCTACGCCTAGCGCTGAATTCGTTAACCTGACGATGGAGTGGGTAGTAAGAAACAGCTCAGGTACAATTGTAGCTACAACACCGTTTACAGCCAATCGCCAGTTTACTTCTAGTACACTTAATAACGGGGATGTAGTTAGCCTGAATTTTACATCTGAAGAAAATAAATGCCAACCGGTGGCAGCAGCTAATTCCATAACTATGGTTGTAGTTGTTCCGCAAACAATGGCTGGTGGAGGTGCATATTGTGCCGGTGGTGCTGGTGTGCCAATAAGTATAAATAGTTCGCAGCAAGGAGTTACTTACCAGTTGCTGCGCACAGTGGGTGGCTCTACTGTTTCTGTTGGAAGTCCTTTGGCAGGTACTGGCGGAGCATTGAGCTTCGGAAGCCAAACAGCAGCAGGTAGCTATACAGTGCAACCTATATCTCAAAACGGGGCTTGTACCTCTGCCTATGGTCCAGTTAATGTATCTGTAACAGCTGCTCCAACAGTATTTGGTGTAACCGGAGGCGGGTCCTACTGTATTTATGGTAACGGCGTAGCTGTTGGACTTAGCGGTTCTCAACCTAATGTAGATTACCAGCTCTTTCGTACTGTGAACGGTAGTACATCAGCTGTGGGTAACGCAGTAAGAGGTTCCGGACAAGCAATAGGCTTTGGCCCGCAACAAGTGGCCGGTACGTATACTGTAGTGGCTACAACAGTTGCAGATGCTAGCACAGCGGCTTGCTCACAATCAATGACCGGAAGCGCAGAAGTTCAGATTAATCCACTACCTGAGGTGCAGTTGGCAGATGCAACTGCCTGTTCCGGCAGTCCGGCTACAGTATCTGCAAATGTAAGCGGCGGCGGCGGTAACTATACGTACGCCTGGCAGGTGCCTTCCGGATGGCAAGGGGCCGCACCTACAACGGCATCTTTCCAAACAAGTGTACCGGGCACTTACAGAGTAACTGTTACAGATGCAAACCAATGTGCTTCTGTAGCAGAAGAGATGACGGTGGCCTTTAACACTCCTACGTCTGAGGAAGAACCACAACTTGAGGTATACTGGATTGAGAATGAAACTAAGTGGGAAGCAACGGCATCTGAATCTGTGTTCGGTGCAGGTGCCTTTGGTGCTACGCCTACTTATGTTTGGTATCGCAGAATATCAACAGATGTATCCAGTGCAGGTGAATGGGGGCCTCCTGTTCAAAGTGGTGGCAGCAACGTTTATATTGAGAATAATCCTGCCTCAAATGTTCAGATTAAGGTAGAGGTACTTAACAGCAGTAGTTGCATACTTTACAGGATCACAAATATTGGAGTGGCAATACTCCCTGTCGAGATTATCTACCTTAAAGCTCAAAAGCAAGACTATGATGTAGTTATTGAATGGGCAACGGCAATGGAGCAGGACAACTATGGCTTTGAGGTGCAGGTATCGGAGAACGGCACTAACTACAGAAAGCTAGCCTTTGTAGAAGCTAAGAACAGAAACTCCAGCGTGAAGCAGGTATACAAGTATGTTGATAAGGAAAACGGCAAGAATGGTACCCGCTACTACAGGCTAAAACAGCTGGATACCAGTGGCAAGTTCGAGTATTTTGGACCTAAGGTAGTTGAGTTCGGCAGCGTGGCCAATAATGTTGTTGTTTATCCTAACCCATTCGAAAATGAGCTGTCGCTGAACATAGAGGCAGAGCAAGATGGGCTAATGGAGATTGTTCTGGTAAACGCCATAGGCAAGCAGCTGATCCGTAAAACAGTGATGGTAGAGAAAGGTGTTAATACAGAGCAACTGCTCGTGGACCCAAGCTTACCACAAGGAGTTTACTTTGTAACAACAAGAATGGGAAGCGCTACCAAGCATTTTAAAGTGATAAAAAAATAATAAGCTAATTAGGGTTTAAAGCTGAAAGAGCCGGGTATTTTACCTGGCTCTTTTGCTTATAAGCTTTTACAAAGTATGGCTATAAAACCTTTACCTTCAGGCTTGTTGGCTGCTGAGGCGAGTGGTATACTTTGTGGGTGGCTTTTATAAAATCTTCTTCGTTAGCCTTAAAAATATTATCTACATACTTCTGTGGGTTGCGATCTACTAACGGGAACCAAGTGCTCTGGATTTGTACCATAATGCGGTGACCTTTCTTAAAAGTATACAGCACATCCTGCAGCTCCACGTTTACCGGCGTTACCTGATTTGGCGTAAACGGCTCAGGCTTCTCAAAACTGTTGCGGAAACGGCCTCTGAACACCTCGCTGCGCACCATAGCCTGGTAACCTCCCATTGGCTTATTTGGCTGGTGCGCTGTGGCACGTGCAGTGTCCGGGTAAACGTCAATCAGTTTTACTACCCAATCAGCGTCGGTGCCGGTAGTGGCAACTTTTAACTGGGCCAGTATTTCACCTGCAAGGGTTATGTCCTCCGTCAGTACATCCGTCTGAAAGGTAAGCACATCAGGGCGGCGGCTGGCAAAACGCTGGTCATCGGTCATGTACTCGCGTGTCATGCCGGTAGCAACTGCTTCTGTAAACGGAACAGGCTTATTCGGGTCGCTTATAAACTCAGAAGATGCTGCCTCGCTAGCTGTTGGTGCTGTAAAGCTCATTTTGCCGTTAGCGTGCAAGTATAAAGTACGATCCTGCGCCTCTTTTGGCGGCCATACTTCAAACTCTCGCCATTTGTTGTTGCCGCCTTCAAACATGATGGCTTCTGGCAGTTTTACCTCTGTTTTAGCATCGCTTTTAAGGTAGTGGTTAAAGAATTTTGCCTCAACTTCCTGCTGATACCATGGCGAGTTTTTCTGCCCAAAAGAAACATTGCCTAAGCTAGAGCCATCGGTGCGTGCCCAGCCACCATGTATCCAAGGGCCCATCACAAGCATGTTGGTTAGCTTCGGGTTGTTCTTCTCTAATGTTTGATAGATTTTAAGAGGGCCGTAAAGGTCTTCAGCGTCGTACCATCCACCTACCGTCATTACGGCAGCGTGTTTAACATTTTTAAGGTGCGGAAGTATGTTGCGGTCTTGCCAGAACTTATCGTAGTTCGGGTGCTCCACCATGTCGTTCCAGAAGGCTACGTTGTTTTTGTAGTACTTGTCGTTGGCGTTCTTTAGTGGGCCCATGCGCAGGAAAAACTCATAGCCATCGGGTGTGCCGTGGTCGAAGCGTGGGTTACGCTTGGTGGTTGGCTCAGGGCGAGGCAAACCAAAGCTGGCCAAAAAGTTAAACGCGTGTGGCAGGAATGTAGCACCGTTATGATGGAAATCGTCCCAGAACCAATCGGCGATAGGTGCCTGCGGCGAAACAGCTTTAAGTGCTGGGTGGTTGCTCATCAGGCCGGCTGCCGCATAAAAGCCAGGGTAGGAGATGCCCCATTGTCCTACGCGTCCGTTGTCGTTATCCAGTTTCTTGGTCAGCCACTCTACGGTGTCGTAGGTATCGGTGCTTTCGTCTACATCCTTTTTACCTTTTTTCTTGGCGATGTGTGGCGTCATGTTCACAAATTCACCCTCCGACATATAAGTGCCACGCACATCCTGGTACACAAAAATGTAGCCGTCGCGCATTAGTATGCTGCTTGGGCCGAGGCCGGTCTTGTACCCTTCACCATAAGGGCCTACCGAATAAGGCGTACGGTTCATCAGGATCGGGTACTTTTTGCTTTTATCTTTTGGCGAATAAACAACAGTAAACAGTTTTTTGCCGTCGCGCACCGGAATCTTGTACTCTGCCTTTTCGTAGTTCTGCCGGATGTAAGCAGAGTCTTGGTTTATAGCCTGCGCCATACTTGCCGACGCGCTGAGGCAGATGCCCAGCAGCAGCACGAACAGGCGTAACAGCTTGGTATAGGTTTTCATTGTTAGTTATTTAAGGTTTAATGAGATTTAAATATAGAGGTTAGAAAGTATAAATTACAGTAAATGCACTGCGTTGTTATTTGTTCTTCAGACTGGAAAGGCTTAAAAGGAGTTTATCTGGATAAAATGAAGCAAAATATGAGATGCATCTGGTGAGACCAAAGCGGAAGATAAATAGCTTTAACGCAAATGCCGCATAATAGCATAAGGGAAAGGGGCCCAGAGAGCCGTCTTGACATCTATTGCCTTCAATCCGTGATTTACCCAATTGTTACAGTTTTTGAGCAGGTAAAATTTACCGTGAGCTTCGTAAAAGGTGTCGTTGTGGAAGTAACCTGAGTTACTGATGTGCATGTAATTACCGTTCTGTTTCTGAAAGGATTCGTTGATGTAGCTTATAAGGTTTTCATACTGTTGCGCCGATATGAGAATTGGGCGCTGATACTTGTTTGGCCTAAGCCTGCTTTTGATGTACTCTACGTGCATGGCGGTAGATGTAGGCCAAAATGCTGCCGACATGGCCACGCCTGGCTTTAAGTCGCCCCATTTAGGAGTTTCCATGTAAAAGCGCCTGTCGCCCCAGCCAAAAGCAAGATAAGAATAAGTGCTGTCTACGTTGCCAAAGTGGTGCAGCGGTATTTTGGTGCGCCAGTCGATGTAAGGTGTTACCACAGGCACTATGATATCGGTGTGCACACCGTTGGAGGTTACATAAATTTCGACAGAGTCTGGTGATGAGGACTGCGCGAAGCTGCGGTTTACAGGTATGCTGCTGAGTATAAATCCAGATGCAAAAAATAAAGTAATAAGTATAAACAACAAGGCTGCTGCTTTACCTATAACCTTTAAAATAATGATAATTACCTGCCGCATGTTGTTCTAATACGTACAGCACAGGATTAGTATAAAAACAAAACCCGGTGCAAAGCGCCGGGTCTGAATGTAAGTTTAGTTAATTTAGTTTCTGAATTAAATATGCCGATTTAGAGCCAGGCATACAGGCTTATTTAAATGCTATCGAGTTTGTTTCTTATTTAGTATTTGTGCGGTAGTACCTGGGCAGCAGCGTGAACTATTCCTGAAGTTTATTCATGTTGATGTCTCAACATCAGAAACAGGATTTCTGGGTGCAAAAGTATGCGTTTTTTTCTTTTTATCTAAATACATCCTGAAAAAAACTGCACATTTAAGGAACTTTAAAAACTAATCAGCCGAATGCCTTTTCAATGAAAGGGTGTAAGCTTGTCAAATTCAACTTTTATCCTCAGATTGTATTTCTATTATTCAACTTAAAGCAAAATGATAAACACCATGAAGCGATTAGTCGCTTTAGCCTTTGTGCTGCTGAGTATACAGGTTGCCTTTGCGCAACAAACGATACAAACGCCAGAGCAGTTTCTAGGCTATAAACTAGGCAAGCAATTTACAACCCACGCCCGCATCGTGGATTATGTAAACTACCTGGCAACGCAGGCACCAAACCGAATGAAGGTGCAGGAGTATGGCCGGACCTATGAAGGGCGTCCGTTGATGCTGGCATACATCGCCTCTGATGAGAACCTGCCAAGGTTGGAGCAGATACGCGAAAATAACCTGCGCCAGGCTGGTATTCAGAACGGAGCAGTGCAGGGTGCACAGCCTGCTATTGTGTGGCTTAGCTACAATATCCACGGCAACGAGTCGGTAAGTTCGGAGGCGGTGCTGCAAGTGCTGTATGATCTGGTAAACCCGGATAATGCGCAGGCAAAGCAGTGGTTGCAGAACAGTGTTGTTATACTTGACCCATGCGTGAACCCTGATGGCCGTGAGCGCTATGTGCAGTGGTACAAGCAAGCATCTGCACAGGGCGGAAATGCCATGCCTTACGCCTGGGAGCATTGGGAGCCATGGCCAGGCGGCAGACCAAACCACTACTACTTCGACCTGAACCGCGACTGGGCCTGGCAAACACAGATCGAGTCTAAGCAGCGTATGAAGCACTACAATAACTGGTTGCCGCAGGTGCACGCCGATTTCCACGAAATGGGACCGGAGTCGCCTTACTACTTCTCGCCGGCAGCAAAGCCGTTTCATGAAAGTATAACTCCGTGGCAGCGCCAGTTCCAGAACACCATCGGTGATTATAACCGCCAGTACTTCGACCAGAACAACTGGCTATACTTTACCCGCGAAAACTTCGACCTGTTTTACCCAAGCTACGGCGACACCTGGCCAACCTTTAACGGCGCCATCGGCATGACCTACGAGCAGGGAGGTTCAGGTAGAGCAGGGTTAGCCTATGAGAAACAAGACGGCGATACCCTTACCTTAGTAGATCGTATTGCGCACCACGTTGCAGCCAGCGAGGCCACGATAAAGGCTACATCAGAGAAAGCAGATCAGCTGAAGCAGGAGTTCAGAAAATATTACGAGAGCAACCTGAAAAAGCCAGCTGGCGATTACAAGACCTTTGTTATCAAGAATGGCTCTGGGAATGTAGGGGCACTGACAGAGTACCTGAACAACCAGGGCATACAGTATGGCTATGTAGGTAAAAACACCTCGGCAAGAGGCTTTAACTACAGCACGGGCAAAGATGAGAGCGTAAAGCTGACAGAAAATGACCTTGTGATCAGCATGTATCAGCCAAAATCTACGTTGGTAAAAGTACTGTTTGAGCCGCATGCCAACCTCGAGGATTCTGTTACCTACGATATCACCTCGTGGGCGTTACCTTATGCTTACGGTGTGCAGGCTTATGCTGTAAAAGGTAAGGTAGATGCCAGAGCAACCAAACCAGCTGAAGCTGCTGCACAAAGTATAACTACGGCCAAGCCATATGCTTACCTGGCCCGCTGGAACAACCTGAACGACCTAAAACTTCTGACGGAGCTGATGAAGCAGAATGTGAAGGTGCGCATGGCTGAAAAAACCTTTGAAACAGAAGGGCAGAAGTATGAAGCCGGCACTTTAATTATTACCCGCACAGGCAATGAACGTTTAGGGGATAAGCTGGATGCAACCGTACGTGATCTGGCTACCAAGTATGGCGCGACTCTTACAGCCACTACTACAGGCTTTGTAAGCAGCGGTGCTGATTTTGGTTCTGGTAGTGTGCGATATCTTAAGATGCCTAAAGTGGCCGTAATGTCAGGAGAGGGAGTATCGCCTTACGGTTTCGGTGAAGTATGGCATTACTTTGAGCAACAAATTGGTTATCCGGTTACGGTGCTTAATACCTCATACTTTAGCAATGTGCCACTGCACGAGTTTGATGTGCTTATACTTCCTACTGGTAACTACAGCCGTGTGCTAAACGAGCAGACGCTAGAGCAGGTGAAGAACTGGGTGCGCGGCGGCGGTAAGCTTATCGCTATGGAGAGTGCGGCAGGTTTCCTGGCTGGTAAAAAAGACTTCAACCTGAAAAAGAAAGAAGCTGAGGAGGATGCAAAAGAGAAAACCGATAAAAAGCAGAAAGACCCTTATGCTAACCTGCGTGCCTATGGCGACCGTGAGCGTGAAGCCATTCAGGAAGAAGTGCAGGGTAGCGTGTTCCGTGTAAACCTGGATAAAACGCACCCGCTGGCTTTTGGCTACGGCAATACTTACTTTGCCCTTGTTCGCACCTCAGACTTGTATCAATTTATGGAAGAAGGCTGGAATGTAGGCGTGCTTAAAAAAGATAACTATACAACTGGTTTTGTGGGCTCAGGAGTAAAAGAAAAGTTGAAAGATGCGCTTGTGCTTGGCACACAAAACATGGGCCGTGGACAGGTAGTTTACATGGGAGATAACCCGCTGTTCAGAGGGTTCTGGCAAAGTGGTAAACTGATGTTTGGCAACGCAGTTTTTGTAGTAGGCCAATAATCTCAATAGAAGTATAAAAGGGTTGCAGCTGTAGTAGTTGCAGCCCTTTTGGTTTTATAAAGTATTAGCTAATTAAAATGTATTAACTTCGTGGCGTAATAACCACAGTAAAAGATGGCTACGATCATAACATACCCAGCAGCCGATGAGTACAGCGGCTATGTTGGCAACTACATAAAAGAGGCAAAAGCCGACGATCTTATTGAAGGCCTCACAGCCAGTTACTCCTTTATAGCAGGCCTGATGCAGGGACTTACAGAAGAGCAGCTGCTGCACCGCTACGCCGAAGGCAAGTGGAGCGTAAAAGAATTGCTGGTACACATGCTGGATGCTGAGCGTATCTTCTCGTACCGCGCATTGCGTTTTGCCCGCCAGGATAAAACTGCCCTGCCAGGTTTTGATGAGAATGCCTATGTTGGTCCATCTAAAGCCGACAATCGCGATATCAATTCTATACTTGCAGAGTATACCGCAGTCAGAACCGCTACTATCGAGTTATTTAAGAGCTTTGACGAAGAAGCCCTAAACCAGAAAGGCATCGGCAGCGGACTGGAGGTAAGCGTGCGTGCCATTGGCTATACCACACTCGGCCACGAAATCCATCACCTCAGAATTCTGCGTGAGCGGTACTTAGTGTAAAGTATTAATTCTTATTGAAAGGGAGGCCTCTGTAAAGCGTAAAAGCTGCAGAGGCCTTCTTGTTTTTGGATATAGAGGCGCATTCTGATGAAGGAGGCAAGAGCTGGTTGGGCAGGAACAGCTAATCCTTAATCCTCAGCAGTTTTTATACTTTACGATGGCTAAATTCTTATATTTAAATAAATTAGCTACTTGCAAAGTATAATTCCACCTCCTTATGCAATTATCCCGCAGAAATACAGGTCTTCTACTGGCTCCCGTTCTGGCTATACTTGTGTGGTTTCTGGCAGCCGGCTTACCCTACGAGGCACGTATCGTGGCAACCATTATGGTATTCTGCCTTACCTTCTGGATGACGGAAGTAATACCGCTCTCCATGACCGCTTTTCTGGGGGTGCTGCTGGCGGTAATGGTGGGAGTGGCGCAGATAGAGACAGCCTTTCAGAACCTGGGCCACCCGATTATACTTCTCTTTATCGGCAGCTTTTTGCTGGCCCGCTCTATGACCCGCCACGGCCTCGATAAGCGGATTGCCTTGTTTATACTTTCACAGCCTTTCTTTCAGAAGAGTCTTTTCCGGTTGTTCCTAGGCTTCTCCCTAGTCTCCTTTGTGCTATCTATGTGGGTGAGCAACTCGGTTACTGTTGCCATGCTGTTGCCGCTTATACTTGGCGTTACGCAACTCGTCTGCCACCAGGAAGAAGGCAAAGACACCTCTGTATACTTTCTGTTGGGCATAGCCTATAGCGCTTCCATCGGGGGCATCAGTACTATCATTGGCTCACCTCCAAACCTGATCGGTGTGAATTACCTGGCACAGCAGGGCGTACGGATAGATTTTCTGCAATGGATGTTGATGGCCATACCTGTTTCTTTATCGATGTATGGTGGCATGCTGCTGTACATGTACTACTTCCTGAGCAAGAGCGGCTACAACCGCGATCTGGTAAAAAATTATGTGCAGGAGGAGGTGAGCAATAAAGAAAAGCTGAAGAAGGGGGAGCTGATAACCATGGGCGTGTTTACTGTAGCGGTTATACTTTGGCTCTCACCCGGTTTCCTGAACCTGTTTGGGTTTGAAGAGGCTTATACTTTTATGAGTACTTATTTTGCTGAAAGCACGGTTGCTGTTCTGGCTGCGCTGCTGCTGTTCCTTATTCCACCCGGCAAGGAGAACGAAGGTAAGGGAACAATTACCGCTGATGACCTGGTAAAGATAGACTGGGATACGATCCTGCTTTTCGGGGGAGGTATGGCCTTGGGTCAGCTGGTAGTATCATCGGGGCTGGCAGATATTATTGGCAGGGGCATAACTACCTTCGTAGACCCCGATCAACAGTTCATGCTAATTTTTATACTTGTGCTGCTGGTGCTGTTCCTGACGGAGGTAAGCTCCAACACAGCTATTGCCATTACCTTTGTGCCCATCATTATTGGGGTGCTGCACGAGATACAAGTGCCTTTGCTTTACCCTGTGCTGGGTGTTGTGCTTGCCTGTAGCTTTGCATTTATGTTGCCGGTAGCCACGCCGCCTAATGCTATTGTGTACGGCAGCAAACAGGTGCCAATCGGAACAATGGTGCGTACAGGCTTACTTCTGAATCTTTTTGGTGCCGTGCTCATTACTATGTGGGTAATGCTATACATGGCATTATAACATAAACAGGCTTCTCGCTATTATTTCTTATCTTAGATGTATAAATCAATTTTACATGAGGAATAACACACCACTCAGGTTCATACTATCAAGTGTCTGCTTCTTAATGGCCGGACTAAAGCTGAAAGAACTGTTGCAGGGACCGGGCAATTATGCTTGGCAGGATTTGTTCTATATCTTTATTTTTACAGCAATGGGCTTGCTATACATTTACCTTTTACTAAAACAGCGGGACAACACCTCTTCCTAAAAGATAACTATTTTCATGCAAAATCGCCGACCATACCGCATTATCATGACCATTGTGTGCTTTGTGTTTGCAGCACTTAACGGTTATAAAATAATACAAGGAAACTATACTTCTGTAGATGTGTTTCTGCTGATCGTTTTCCTGGCTTTTGGTACAATTTACCTGTTTATACTACTGCGCAAGAAGAACGATGCCTAAAAGGAAAGTATAAAAAAGGAAAAACCTGAAAGTCTAACTATCTGGGAAGATAAATAAGACTTTCAGGTTTTCAACTTTTAGCCAAAGGTATCTATTTATACGGGAGGGGTTTGGCGGTAGTTGCAATTTTAATTAAAAAAGTGAATAAAAATTTTGAGCAGGTCGTATTTGCTCAGCTTTCTCTTCATAAACCACAGCTTTGAAGGCTTCGGAGCCCACATTTACTGTGTTGTATCTGGTGGCATCAGTCCAAATTAAGTCCCCGACGTTAACTTTAATTTCTTCAATTTTACCCTCCGAGGTAGTTACCTTCAGCGTGCCTGCCGTAGCCGCATAAGCTTTTTGGCCTGGATGGGCATGTACATCGGCAAACTCACCGGGCTTCAGTTCTATTTCCCAAAGCCGCATGCTGTTATTGTCCAGTAATTGAGAGAAAGTTTTGGCTGTGCCATTAGCAGCGCAACCGTTTTCAGGGTCTCCTGCCCAGGCAGTTGCTGCCATTAACACAAGAGCAAGGGTGGCAGCAGTTTTAAATACTTTTTTCATAGTTGTAGATAATAAATTAAGTAGAGGTATAATTAGTAGATAGGTATATAACCAGCAGATGATTTAATGTAATTGCGCCGGTAACTGTGGTGTATAAATAATACGCCTGGCAGTAACTCTATATTTTATACTTTTTAACATTTAACTTTTTCTTAACAGCTACAATCATTTTAGCTAACTAGTTATCAACCTTTGCTTTATAGATGTATAGAAAGATAGAAGGGTTGCTTAGGCTGATGTTAAAGAAAAGTTAAACTGGCAGACGCACAGATTTGCCATACAAACTGCATGTTAATAAAGGCAAAAAGAGAGTATGGCGTCCTATGCAGGATCTACATCAGCCACTACACGCACGTCTTTAAAATCGGGGAGGAGCTTCAGGTTGAAAATTGCCTGCGCGATCTGGCCTTTCGCGGTACGCAGGTTGGTTGTTTCACGTGGCAGCTTGATGTGCACCTCCTGCAGGAACAGGTTCCGGATCTTGAAAATATATGGCACCTCCGGCCCCAGCACTTGCTGCTTGCCTAACCTGTCGGTTAAGTCCTTGGCCAGCACAATGGCCGCATTCTCTGCAACGCGTTCATCGGCATGCTTTACGATTACCTTTATCATCCGCACAAAAGGAGGGTAGCCAAAGCGCATACGCTCATCAATCTCGTGCTCATACAGACTCTGATAATCGTTGCTGCGCACTTTTCTAAAGATAGGCTGCAGTGGATCGCGTGTTTGAATGATAACGGCTCCTGGCTTCTCTTTACGGCCTGCACGTCCGCTTACCTGCACAAAAAGCTGGTAAGCCCGCTCATGCGCCCTAAAATCGGGGAAGTTAATGATGGTATCGGCGTTAAGTATGCCTACCAAGCTCACATGCTCAAAATCGAGGCCTTTGGTTACCATTTGCGTGCCCACCAGTACATTGGTCTTGCCGGTTTCAAAATCTGCGATGATTTGCTGGTAACTGTTCTTTTTCTTGGTAGTATCCAGGTCCATGCGCTGCACGTCGGCACTTGGCAGGAGCAGCTTCAGCTCGTCCTCTACCTTTTCGGTACCAAAGCCCATACTTTTAAGCGTGGTGGCGCCGCAGGCAGGGCAATCGTGGGGCATACGTTCATGGTAGCCGCAGTAGTGGCAGCGTAGTTCGTTGTTATACTTGTGGTAAGACAGGCTAACGGCGCAATGCTTGCATTTAGGTATCCAGCTACACTCGTCGCAGCTGATGAACGGGGCATAGCCGCGGCGGTTCTGGAAAAGTATAACCTGCTCTTTACGACTCAGTCTTTCCTCGATGGCGGTTAACAATTTACCGGAGAAATGGCTGTGCATGTTTTTACGATGCTGCTCCTCGCGGGTATTCACCAGCTCGATATCCGGCAGTTGTGCCTCCCCAAAGCGTTTAGTCATCTCTACCAATCCCCAACGGCCGGTTTTGCAGTTATAATAGGTTTCTACAGATGGTGTGGCAGAACCTAACAAAGTTTTAGCACTTTGCAAATGCGCCATCATCAGAGCAGTTTCACGGGCATTATAGCGTGGAGCCGGGTCGTACTGCTTGTAGCTGGATTCGTGTTCCTCGTCAATAATTACCAAAGATAAGTCGTGGAAAGGCAGAAACACCGAAGAGCGCACCCCAACCACCACCTGGAAGCGGCCCGAAAGTATACCTTGCCATACTTCGGCACGCTCGTTATCTGAGAACTTGGAATGGTAAACGCCCAACTTCTCTCCAAAAACTTTCATCAGGCGCTGCACAATCTGCGCAGTAAGCGCAATCTCTGGAAGCAAGTATAACACCTGACCTCCGCTCTCCAACGCATGCTTTATCAGGTCGATATATACTTCTGTTTTACCGCTACCCGTAACGCCGTGCAGCAACACCGTATCCTTCTCCTTAAACTGCCCTAATATCTCGTCCTTCGCTTTTGCCTGGTGCTCCGATAAGGTCATGGGAAGCAACTTGTGCTGATGCTCCACGGGAAACCGCGACACCACTTGGTCAAACTGTTCCAGCACGCCTTTCTTAATAAGCGTGTTGATAGACGAAGCCGACAGGTGAGGCGAATTAGTAAGTTCGTTTTTTGCGATGCCTTTGTAGTTCAGGTGGATGTCCTGGTGCACGGGCACCTTCTGGAGGTAGTTGAGCAGCACGTCGAGTTGCTTAGGCTGTGGCGCCAGCTGGTTAAACAGCTCTTCCAGCATGCCTTCGTCCTGCACAAAATGCTCTGAAATGCGCACCTTCTTCACCACTTTCGGAGAGAATTTATCGCTTACCTGCTCATAAATTATGATCGCCTCCTTTTGGATAAGGGACTTTATAAATTTGTGGTAGCTTTTGATCTGCAGCAGGTTGCCAACATCAGTAAAAGTAAGTGCCTGATTTTGCTGCAGTGCGTAAATAATCTTTTCCTCCTGAGGAGCAAGTATAAGTTCATCCTCTTCGGGGTTATAATGCGGGTGCAATTGTATACGCGACTCGCTGCTAAGCTTAAGAGCAGCTGGCAAGGCAGCATTTATCACCTCGCCTAGGGTACACATGTAGTAATCAGCAATCCACTTGAAAAGCCTTAGCTGTGGTGTGGTGATAATGGGTTTATCATCCAGCACATCCAAAATATACTTTGCCTGGTAATCTGCAGGGGCATTCTGATGGATCTCGGCCACGATACAACTTAACACCTTCTTTGACCCAAATTGTACAATTACCCGCGCACCTACCACTACCTCGTCGTTCATCTCAAACGGGATGCGGTAAGTATAGAGCTTCGGCAAAGGCAATGGCAGAATCACATCAGCAAAAAAGGTGATGCGCTCCACGGCCTGCTCCGGCGGATAGTTAAAGTTGAGTAGCTCTGACAAAGGGTGTATGTATACTTACTTATACAAAGGTCGGAAAAAAGGAGGTAATTGCTAAATGCCTGATCGGTGAATTGTTTGCTCGTGATCAGGTAGCCTTACTGATAAAATGTGTTTTTTCTTATAGATGATAAGTATGCAATCTTTTTAACGCGAAACTACGGCTTGCAAGTAATTTATATTGTAACTGCTTGTGCAAGCTAAAGTGCTGTAAATTTCTCGCTTTTTTGTTTGCCGCTTAATTGTTCCAAGGCTTCTGCGGCAGTGTGTACCGGAAACTGGCAGGACTTGTTAAAACATACATAAAAGGTTGTTTTTCCGCCGATGGCCTCTCTGTGCTGCAACAGGGGCAGATTGCTTGTTTCTGTGGTACCGGCTAGTAGCATGTTGGGCAGGTAAAAAGAACTGATTTCGGCGCGCATTTCAGGTGCATCGGGGCCTACAATAGCTACTTCCGCTGTATCTGCTAGCTTGTAGTAATAAAGGATGGCCCAATTGCTTAAGTGAGATGGCTCTTTCAAAATGAGGTCTTTCATGCGAGAAAGCATATTCTCTGAAAGCTCAGTATAATGTTCTGCATCAAAGTATAAACCGAGCAGGTGCAGGTTTATAGCCATAGCAGAGTTGGATGAAGGCATCACATTATCGAAAAGTTCTTTTTTACGGGCAATCAATTTTTCAGATTCCTGATCTGTGAAGTAGAACATACACTCCGCTTCATCAAAGAAATTTTCTAAAGTATAATCCGTTAGCTCCTTTGCCTGCTTTAGCCAATCCTCGTTAAATGTTACTTCATACATTCTTATAAAGGCATTGATGAGTAAGGCATAATCTTCTAAAAAGCCATCAATGGTAGCTTTACCGTTTTTGTAATTGTGATACAGCCTATTGCCTTTCTTTAAGTTTCGAAGTATGAAGTCTGCATTACGAATGGCCAGTTTTAGAAAATGCTTGTTACCAAATGTATAGTAGGCATCGGCAAGGCCTTTCAGCATAAGGGCATTCCAGGAGCAGAGTATTTTATCATCAAGCCCCGGCCTTACCCGATTTGCCCTAACTTCCATGATCTTTTCTTTCCAGTTCTGCACCATATCCTGCAGCACTTCCAGCTCCAGTTCGTTTTCTTCGGCAAAGGCTTCGTCGCTGATGCGGCGGTGTAGTATGTTGCGGCCGTGCTCAAAATTTCCGGCTGCGGTTGCGTGGTAATACTTAGAGAACAAGGGCTCCTCGGATTCGAACAGCCGGTGTAACTCATCCTTTGTGAAAGTATAGAATTTTCCTTCCTCGCCTTCACTATCTGCATCCAGCGAAGAATAAAAACCTCCGTCTGAACTCATTAGCTCCCGCTCTACAAAAGCGATGGTTTCATAAACAACATCGTGGTACAACGTTTCCCTGGTAGCTTGATAAGCCTCTGCATAAAGTGAAATCAGTTGGCCATTGTCATAAAGCATTTTCTCAAAGTGTGGCACCAGCCATTCCTCGTCTACAGAGTATCGGGCAAAACCACCGCCAATTTGGTCGTATAAGCCGCCATAGGCCATTTCTCGGAGCGTAAGGTGCAGGTGTTTTAATGCTTTTTCGTCTTGGGTGTGGTGGTGGTAACGCAGTAGCCATAGGTAATTGCTTGGCATCGGGAATTTAGGGGCAGGAGAGAAGCCTCCATACTTTTTGTCGAAGCGTGTGCTAAGGCTGCTGAATATTTTTTGCAGATCCTCCTCCTGTACTTGTAATTGGCTTTGCTTTAGTCCGTAAGCCTCCAGTTCGCTTTGGTTAAGGTGCTCTGCAAACTGTTTCGCTGATTCGTTAAGTTCTGAGCGATTATTAGTATAGGCATTCGCAATATTGCGCAATAGTGCTAACCATTGTTGTGGCTGAAAGTAAGTACCACCATAAAACGGCTTAGCTTCTGAATTCAGGAATACGTTCAGGGGCCATCCGCCTTGTAAACCCATGGCATGTACGGCAGCCATATAAATGGCATCTACATCTGGTCGTTCTTCCCGATCTACTTTTATACAAACGAAGTTTTGGTTCATCACCTCCGCAATTTTCTCGTTTTCGAAGGATTGATGCTCCATGACATGGCACCAATGACAAGCTGCATAGCCAATGCTCACAAGTATGGGTTTGTCTTCCTGTTTGGCTCTGCTCAAGGCATCATCTCCCCACGGATACCAGTCCACAGGATTATAGGCGTGCTGCAGAAGGTAAGGGCTACTTTCGTTGATCAGGCGGTTTGCTCTCTTGTCTTTGCTTTTTGCCATACATTTACCGGTTTAATCAGAAACACTTAATAATAAGTACGGACCTGCAGTGCAAAAGTATTGTGCGGTAGCTTTTAAAAAGAGCTAGTTATTTGTTTTAACGTGATGTCATTTGCTCTTGTAGCATATGTTGCTCCTCCTTAACACTAATACCATATATGTGCGATATTTCTTCTAGTTGTTTAACAGTGTTTCCTAAAAAAGCCTGATGTCCTTCAGACTTAGGGTGAAATGGCTTGTGAGCAAGTGCGCGTTTTATCTTTTCCCACTCCACAACAAACTTCTGAAACGGCTCATTATAATAAGCTTTGATAAACTTACCCCAAATATAATCCTCAGCCAGTGTGGTAGGGTGCAGCATATCATCTTTATAGTAACGATAGTCGCGCAGGTCATCCATCATTATCTCGTAAGCCGGAAAGTACAGCACCTCCTGATTAGCCTCCTGCATGTAGTGGGAGAGCAGGCGTAACTGAGCCTTACTAACACTGTTCATGGTTAGTGTTTCTTTTAAATGGCGTACAGGGCTTACTGTAAAAAGCACTTTTAGCTTAGGGTTTATACTTTTGAGCTGGTCTAGTGTCTGTTGAAAGTATAAACTTGTGCTATCGAGTTGGAGTAGCGCACGTTTGAAATTTTTGGCTGGTAGCTTGTGGCAGTTAGCAACAATGTTCCCTGTTTCTACAAGTTCATAGGCTATTGCTGTGCCAAGCGTTATTATCAGTAGAGAAGCATTTTGCAGGTACGATGCAGTATTTTTAAGCCTTTCATCTATAAGTTCCAGCAGTTGCTCTTTACTAACAGCAGAAATAGAGGAGTGTAGGTCGTAAGCATACCAAATACCGTTGTGTTGAACTAACTGTTGCTCAAAAGTATGGCTTTGCTGGATGGCAGCCTGTATAAGTCGGCATACAGAGATAGGATTAAAAATTGTACCGAAAGGGTTTGCTAATACATCCACTTTATTTTGCTTAAGCTTCGTACCGATAACTTCAGCAAAGCAGGAGCCAAGTGTCACAACCTTATCCTGAAGAGCTAAGCCTAAACCCGTTTTCTGCACAGTTATTTCGGTACGAAACATAGTAGTATGATTATCAATTAAAGTGTAAACTAATGTATAGCAGCTGATGAGAACTTTCATCCTCATCTAAATATACTTAGAAGGGGTGAAGTTTGATGAGAACAGATATAAAAAAAGCGCTCTGCCTTACAGACAGAGCGCTTTGATAATAGTCTTTCTAAAGCTTATTCAGCTACCACATTAAATTTAACCTGGTGCTTCACTTCTTTGTGCAGGTTAAGAGTTGCAGTATATTCACCTGCAGACTTCACGTCCTGATCAAAAGAAATACGCTTACGGTCTACGTCGAAACCTTTAGCCTTAAGAGCATCAGAAAGCTGAAGTGTAGTAACTGAACCGAAGATTTTGCCAGTCTCGCCAACTTTAGCCGGGATCTCAAGAGTCAGATCACCGATGTTGTTAGCCAACTCCTGTGCATCACCTTGGATTTTCTCAGCTTTGTGAGCAGCCTGACGGATATTCTCAGCAACAACTTTCTTGTTTGATGAGCTAGCGATAACTGCCAGACCCTGTGGGATAAGGTAGTTACGGCCATATCCTGGCTTTACTGTTACTGTATCGTTTTTGTAGCCTAAGCCCTTAACGTCATCTTTAAGTATTACTTCCATCGTTTGCCCTCCTTATTTTAAAGAATCTGTTACATAAGGTAAAATAGCAAGGTGTCTTGCTCTGGCAACCGCCTGAGATACTTTGCGCTGGAACTTCAGGCTAGTACCTGTAAGTCTTCTTGGAAGAATCTTACCCTGCTCGTTCACGAACTTAAGCAGGAAGTTACCGTCTTTGTAGTCGATATACTTAATTCCGCTCTTCTTGAAACGGCAGTATTTCTGACGGTTTTCTTGTTTGTGTACTCTTTCGTTAACTAAGCTCATTACCCTTTAACCTCCTCTTTTTTAGCTTGTGATTTGAACTCTCCGTTTCTTCTGCGCTCGTTGTAAGCAACAGCGTGCTTATCAAGTACAGTTGTTAAGAAACGAACAACTTTTTCGTCACGGCGATAAGCAAGCTCAAGCGCATCAATGATGTTCGTTGTAGCCTTAAACTCGATCAGGTGATAGAAACCTGTAGACTTCTTCTGGATTGGATAAGCCAGTTTGCGAAGACCCCAGTTCTCTTCGTGGATAATGTCGGCGCCATTTTCCTTAAGCACCTGTCTGAACTTCTCGACCGTTTCTTGCATCTGAACATCGCTCAATAGCGGAGTCAGGATGAAGACCGTTTCGTAATTTCTCAATTCCATTCGGTTCGATATATAATTTTAAATTTAGCGTGCAAATATAGGGGGAAAGATTATGATAAACAAGTAAGTGCTTATATAATAAGTGAAGCTAAAGTATAGAAGGAGGTATGACTGAGAGCTGTATTAAGAGTCAGGGTTTAGGTGATAATATATTATTATATATAAGCTGACAAAGCAACTTAAACATATAAGAGTAGAAGTTGTTTCTAAATAAATTTTTTGGATCTAACACAGCTTAGTAGAGTGTATAAAAAAGCCGTTAAGCTTTAGGCTTTATCTAAGGGCGAGAGGTAATACAGTGCAAAGAATATTATTTAAATCAATTCTAAATAATGGCCTCTAGTGCTCAAAAAATGAGGTTTTAGCAAATAGTTGGGGGTGTAATTTAGTGCAATCCAAAAATACACTTATTCTATTTGATTAATGGATTTCGCATAGTAGATTTGTGCCCGTAAAGTAAATTCACCATTATACTAAACACACACAAGTGATCTTGGCTATGATTAGCTGTATATTAAAAACTAAATCCAAAATCTTTTTTGCCTTCTTACTTGCGTTGGTAGTTTCTTTTGGCGCCTTTGCCCAGGAGCAAGCTAGCGAACAGGCTGAAGTAGCAACAAAAGGAGTAGAGCCCGGTGCTACGCAAGGCGCAACCACTGATGCAACCCCTGCAGGTGATCCTGCTGTGATTGATGCAGGCGAAGCCCTTTTCAAAAACAACTGCGTAGTTTGTCACTCTGCCGGTTCTGACGTTATAGTTGGGCCTGGTCTGCAAGGCATCACACAGAAGAGAAACGAAGGCTGGTTGATCAAGTGGATCAAAAACTCACAGGCCCTGATCGCTGCAGGTGATAAGGATGCTGTAGCCATTTATACTGAGTACAATAAGCAGGCGATGCCTTCTTTTGCGTTCTCTGACGATGAGGTAAAGTCTATTCTTGCCTATATCGAATCTGGTAAAGGTGTTGCTTCTGCTCCGGTTGCTGGTCCTGAGGGAGCTGCCCCTGGCGAAAACGTTGGAACAGAGGCTATAGGCGCAGTTGGTCAGTACCTGGATATTGTACTTGTAGTGCTGATTGTAGTGCTAATTGTATTAGTGGTGACACTTTTACTTATCACTTCGCTTCTTAGGAACTATCTTAACAAGAACCGCAAACTGGATGAGTACGATAACGAGGTGGTAAACCAGCGTTTCGACTTCTCTAAGATCTACAAATCAAAAGCTGTACGCACGCTTGTAGTGCTGATCTTTGTGGTAGTGCTGTTAGACCTTACAATTGATAAAGTAATGGGCATCGGTATTCAGCAGGGGTATGCACCAAAGCAGCCAATCGCTTTCTCGCATAAACTGCACGCCGGTGAGCACCAGATCAACTGTAACTACTGCCACACAACAGTTTACGAGAGCAAGAGTGCTAGTATTCCATCAGCAAACATCTGTATGAACTGCCACAGCCAGATCAAAACAGAGTCTCCTGAAATTCAGAAGATCTACAGAGCTATTGAGCGTAACAGACCAATTGAGTGGGTGCGAATTCACAACCTGCCTGATCTGTCATACTTTAACCACTCGCAGCACACACAGGTGGGTGGTGTAGAGTGCCAGACCTGCCATGGTCCTATTGAGGAAATGGATGTTGTTTACCAGTATTCTCCATTAACAATGGGCTGGTGTATCGACTGCCACCGCGAAACTCCGCTTAACACAGAAGGCAACGGCTACTACGACAAACTGGTAGAACTGCACGAGTCTTCGTCTAAAGGAGCCTTTACGGTGTCATCGAATGGTGGTACAGAGTGTTCTAAGTGCCACTATTAATCAATATCATTTCATTTAGTATTCGAGTTTTCTAGATATAATATGCAAGACAGAATAAAATACTGGAAAGGAATTGAGGAGTTAAATAACACTCCTGAGTTCGCGAAGCACGCTCATAACGAGTTTCCAGAATTCCTGCCACTAGACGAAGCGAAAGGTGAAGGCTCGTCTTCTAACGGTAAAACGCAGCGCAGGGACTTTTTGAAGCTTCTTGGCTTTAGTGTGGCTGCTGTTTCTCTGGCTTCTTGCGAGGCCCCTGTGAGAAAAGCAATTCCTTACTTAAACAAACCAGTAGATGTAGAGCCAGGTGTAGCTAACTGGTATGCTTCTACTTACTACCTGAACGGTGACTATAACAGCATTCTTGTTAAGACACGTGAAGGCCGTCCGATCAAGATCGAACCAAACCCTTCTTCTTCAGTAACGCCTTACGGTACCAGCTCCAGAGCACAGGCATCTCTACTGGGTGTTTACGACAACAACCGTCTTCGTTTCCCTTTAATTAAAGGTAAAGAAGCAAAGTGGGAAGAAGTAGATAAGCAAATTGCTTCTCGTTTAGCTTCTGTAAGCGGCAAGGTAGCGTTAGTTTCATCAACTATCATCAGCCCTTCAACCAAGCAGCTGATCGATGAGTTTGGTTCACGTTTCGGCAACTTTGAGCACGTAGTGTATGATGCAAATTCTGCTTCTGCTCTATTGGCAGCAAACGGTGGCGTATTCCCGGGTTACGATTTCAGCAAAGCTAACATCATTGTAAGCATTGGCGCTGATTTCTTAGGTACATGGGGTGCACCAATCCCTTTTGCAAAGCAGTACATTCAAAACAGAAAGATTGATGCCGACAACCCTACGATGTCACGTCACTACCAGTTCGAAACAATTCTTTCGATGACTGGCGGTAACGCAGATATTCGTGTGCCAATAAAGCCTTCTGAAGAGGCGGCTGTGGTTACGGCTATTTATAACGGAATAACTGGTGGTGGATCAGCATCAACTAACGTTGGTGATGGCAAAGCGCTTGCAGCTGCGATCAGAGATCTTAAGGCTAATGCAGGCAAAGCCCTTGTGGTATCCGGCTCAAACGATCCGGGTGTTCAGGCAATGGTTACTGCCATTAACAAGGCGCTTGGTGCAGAAGGAACAACTATCGATTCAGCTTCTCCATACTTTACAAAGCAGGGTAACGATGCTCAGATGATCCGTCTGATCAACGATATGAACGCTGGCTCGGTAGGTGCTGTATTCTTCTACAACGCAAACCCGGCATTCGATCACCCACTTGCTGATAAAGTAGTTAGCGGACTTCAGAAAGTTGCTCTTAAAGTATCTTTTGCTGACAGAGCTGACGAGACTGCTTCCTTAGCAGACTTCGTTACACCGGACAACCATTACCTGGAGTCTTGGAACGACTTTGAGCCGAAGAGAGGCTTCCTGAGTATCGCACAGCCGGTGATCAGCCCGATCTTTACTACCCGCCAGATGCAAGATAGCTTATTGACGTGGAGCGGTAACAGCACCAACTTCTATGAGTATATCCGCAATAACTGGAGAAAAGTAGCAACCGGCGACTTTAACAAGTTCTGGGAGAAAGCCGTGCACGATGGTGTGGTTGAGAACGGTACAAGCATGCTGAAAGTGGCTGCTTCTACTGCAGCTGCATCTACGGCAACAAGAACTGTTAAGCCAACTGGCATTGAGGCTGTCCTTTACGAGAAAGTGGGTATAGGTTCAGGTGCTGAGGCAAACAACCCTTGGTTGCAGGAGCTTCCAGATCCTATCTCTAAGGCTACATGGGGTAACTACGTAGCTATGCCAATCAGCATGGCAAAAGAGATGGACATTGTACAAGGTGATGTTGTGGCTGTAACTTTAGCTAACGGCAAAACCATTGAACTGCCGGCTCTTATCCAGCCAGGACAGGCGAACGGCACCATTGGTATTGCCATGGGCTATGGCCGCGAGCTTGAATCTGCTCCGGTAGCAAAAGGCCTGGGAGCCAATGCAATTGCTGTGGCTACAGTAGTTAACAACGGTTTATCTTACAGCAGCTCAGTTCAGCTAAAGAAAACCGGTTCAACCTCTCCAATCGCTCAAACACAGACACACCATACCATCATGGACCGTCTGGTAGTTCAGGAGAGCAACTTGACTAAGTATAAAGAGAATCCTAAAGAGGTAACAGAGTATATCCGCATTGCAACCCACGAAGGACCCGCAAAGCCGTCTGCTATCTCACTTTGGGATGATTACGAGTACAAGAACCACCATTGGGGTATGGTTATCGACCTTAACTCATGTATTGGTTGCGGATCTTGTACATTAAGCTGTAACGTAGAGAATAACATACCAGTAGTTGGTAAAGCAGAAGTTCTTAACCGCCGTGAAATGCACTGGATGCGTATCGACAGATACTACAGCGCAGTTGAGCACGAAGAAAAAGACTATGCCACTATGGAAAATCCGGCAGAAAACCCTTCTGTTATTTTCCAGCCAATGATGTGCCAGCACTGTAACCACGCACCATGCGAAACGGTTTGCCCGGTTGCTGCCACTATGCACAGCTCTGAAGGTATTAACCAGATGGCTTACAACCGCTGTGTTGGTACACGCTACTGTGCTAACAACTGCCCTTATAAAGTACGTCGCTTCAACTGGTTTGCTTATGCAAACAACGACAAGTTCAACTTTAACGAGCCAATGAACAACGATCTTGGCAAGATGGTGTTGAACCCGGATGTAACTGTTCGTGGCAGAGGTGTAATGGAGAAATGCTCGTTCTGCGTTCAGCGTGTACAGCTCGGTAAACTTGAGGCTAAGCGCGAAAACAGAAGACCTAAAGACGGTGAAATAGTAACAGCTTGTGCACAGTCTTGCCCAACTGAAGCGATCGTGTTCGGTGATATGAAGGATCCAGAAAGCCGCATATCCAGAATCCTGCAGCGTCAGAAAGGAGAGCGTGCTTTCCACGTACTGGAGGAGCTTAACGTTCAGCCAAACGTAACATACCTGACTAAAATTAGAAACTTAGCTTAAAAATAAAATTTCGAGAGCGTTATGCAGCATGTATCTCCGATAAGAGAGCCTCTAGTAACGGGGGGTAAAACATACCACGACATCACCGAAGATGTCTGCAGACAAGTGGAGGCCAAACCCAACGCACGTTGGGCAGCCGCTCTTGCTGTATCGTTAATCGGCTTAGCTATATTTATGTACTCGGTTTACCGTACCCTGTGGTTCGGTATAGGTGAGTGGGGATTGAATAAGACAGTTGGCTGGGCATGGGATATCACCAACTTCGTGTGGTGGGTAGGTATAGGTCACGCCGGTACACTTATCTCCGCTATCCTTTTACTGTTCCGCCAGAAATGGAGAACCTCTATTAACCGTGCAGCAGAGGCGATGACAATCTTCGCCGTAATCTGCGCCGCGATGTTCCCAGTATTGCACATGGGACGCCCTTGGTTAGCTTACTGGGTACTTCCATTGCCAAACACGTTCGGTTCGCTATGGGTTAACTTTAACTCACCGCTTCTTTGGGACGTATTCGCAATTTCAACGTATTTCTCTGTTTCTTTAGTATTCTGGTACATTGGTCTTATTCCTGACTTTGCTACCATCCGCGACAGAGCAACAGGCCCGATTGCAAGAAGAGCATATTCCGTTCTTTCTTTCGGCTGGACCGGTTCAGCTAAAGCCTGGTCACGTTACGAAACAGTATCGTTGATTCTTGCAGGTCTGGCAACGCCACTTGTACTTTCTGTACACACGATCGTATCCATGGACTTTGCTACGTCTGTTATTCCAGGCTGGCACACGACTATCTTCCCTCCATACTTTGTGGCTGGTGCGATCTTCTCTGGTTTTGCCATGGTATTAACCCTAATGATCATTACCAGAAAGACTTTCAAGCTGGAGCATTATATTACGCTGGAGCACGTGGAGTCGATGAACAAGGTAATCATCCTTACTGGTTCTATTGTAGGTGTCGCCTATACTACTGAGTTCTTTATCGCCTGGTATTCCGGGGTGGAGTATGAGCAGTATGCTTTCATCAACCGTGCCTTCGGTCCTTACTGGTGGGCATACTGGTCAATGATGACGTGTAACGTAATTACTCCTCAGTTATTCTGGTTCAGAAAGATCAGAAGAAGCCTAACAGCCACGTTCATCATTTCGATCTTTGTAAACATCGGTATGTGGTTCGAGCGTTTCGTGATCATTGTAACCTCACTGCACAGAGACTACCTGCCATCTTCATGGGCAATGTTCTCTCCGACAAGTATTGACGTTGGGGTATATGTAGGAACCATTGGTCTGTTCTTCACACTTTTCTTCCTGTTTGCGAAATTCTTCCCGGTAGTAAACATGGCTGAGGTAAAAGCGATCCTGAAGTCATCTTCAGGTGTAACACACCACCCACACAAGACCATGCATGGTACTGAAAAGGATTTGAACACTAATACACATCACAGCAATGAATAAGAAATTTGTTCTAGGTATTTATGATGATGAAGATGTGCTGTTAACGGCCATCGAAAACATCCGCGCTGCCGGTACTAAGATTTACGATGTATTCTCACCATATCCTGTACACGGAATTGATGATGTGTTAGGTATAAAGCGCTCAAGACTACCGATCGTGGCTTTCTTCTGCGGTTTATTCGGAACATCGTTCGCACTATGGATGCAGATCTGGATGCTTGGTTTTGACTGGCCAATGATTATTGGTGGTAAGCCACACATCTCACTTCCGGCATTTATCCCGGTAACGTTCGAATTAACTGTACTTTGTGCAGCTTTCGGTATGGTAATCACTTTCTTTATTGTAAGTAAGTTAAAGCCATCGCTTCGTGTAAACGTGTTCGATAAGCGCTCTACAGACGATAAGTTTGTGATGGCTATTGAAGTGAAAGAGGGTGTTACTGATTTATCTGCTTTAAATAACCTGCTTCGCACAAACGGTGCAATAGAAGTTAATGAGAAGGAGGTAGTAAAATAATGAAAAGACTATCTATAATAGGACTAAGAGCCTCAGCCATACTTTTTTCATCTGCTTTGGTTGTTGCTTGCAGCAACGACCAGAATCCAGGACTTGAGTATGCCCCTGATATGTACCATTCTGTTCCACTTGATCCATATTCACAGATCAAAGAAAACAAGTTTAACCCAGGCGGCATGAACATGCGCCAGCCCGCTGAAGGTACAGTAGCGCGTGGTAAAATGGGCTATAACGATTACCTGTCAAAAGACGATGCTGAAACAGCTGGCGTGGAATTGAAAAATCCGCTTGCTGTAACTTCGGTAAACCTGGAAGAAGGTAAGGTATTGTATACCCGCTTCTGCGCTCCATGTCACGGCGAACAAGGAGATGGACAAGGTTTAGTAGGCCAGAAATTCAAAGGCGTACCTTCTTATACAGCAGGTCGTGTTGCTACGCTTCCTGGCGGCCATATTTACCATGTTATTGCAAATGGCAGAGGCCGTATGATGCCACATGGTTCGCAGGTAGACCCAACTGAGCGTTGGAAAATTGTAATGTACGTGCAGCAGCTTCAGAAAGGAATTACTGATACAGGTGCACCTGCTGATACAACTGGTACAGAAAACGGAACAGCTCCTGTAGCTGCTAACAACTAAGTCTAAGGCATAATTATAAAGGATAATGACAGAAGAAAGACTCATTATATCTAGAAAAACGAATAACAGGTTTTTCATGATGATTGCTATAGGTGTTGTGCTGCTTATAGTAGGTATATTGTTCATGGCTTTAGGCGGAGGTGATCACCACGAAGTAGCTGGAGGCCATGGAGAAGCTGCAGCAGTAGCTCACGAACCGGCTTCATGGGTAAAACGCTTACTTATGAACTTATGGTTAAATAACGTTTACTTTACAGGTATTGCGCTTTGCGGTGTATTTTTCGTGGCTGTGCAATATGTAGCTTACGCAGGATGGTCAGTGCTGATAAAGCGTATACCAGAAGCATTAAGTTACTTCCTGCCAATAGGTGGAGCAGTAATGTTATTAGTTTTCCTTTTCGGAAATCACGATATCTTCCACTGGACACATGAATATTTATACGACATCGATGATCCACGTTATGACCCGATAATTGCCGGCAAATCAGGGTACCTGAATTTCTGGTTCTTCCTGATCAGAATGGTTGTATACTTTGCACTATGGATCCTTTTCTTTAACTGGTTAAGAAGACAGTCGATTAATGAAGATCTTTATGGTGGTACTTCATACTATCATAAGAGCATCAGAATATCTGCTATGTTCCTAGTAGTATTCGGTGTGACTTCATCAACTGCAGCCTGGGACTGGGTTTTGTCTATTGACACACACTGGTTCTCAACCATGTTCGGCTGGTATGTTTTTGCAAGCTGGTGGGTATCTTCATTAGCAGCAGTAACACTTACAGTAATCATACTAAAGCAGAACGGATACCTGAAAATGGTAAACTCGAACCACCTGCACGATCTGGGTAAGTTTGTATTTGCATTCTCTATCTTCTGGACATACATATGGTTCTCTCAGTTTATGCTGATCTGGTACGCAAACATTCCTGAGGAATCTATCTATTTTATTGAACGATTGAGCGGAAGCCACGGCAAGTTTACCTGGATATTTTTCTTTAATCTTTTAATAAACTTTGCCTTCCCGTTCCTTGTTCTAATGACAAGAGATGCAAAGCGTCAAATGATCATGTTAAAAATCGTAACAATCGCCATACTTATTGGCCACTGGTTCGACTTCTACCTAATGATGATGCCAGGTACAATGCGTGGAGATGCAGGATTAGGATTTATAGAAATTGGTACGGCTCTTATTTTCCTTGGTGTGTTCTTAGTGACATTCACAAAAGGTTTGACAAAAGCATCCCTTGTACCGGTAAATCACCCGTTCTTAGAGGAGAGTGTTCACCATCATGTTTAGAGACTATACTAAAAGCGTTATATAATGATTACGTTCGCCATAGGTTTATCCATAGTTTTATTATTCGTTATTCTGTTCCTATTGTTCAGAATAGGTACGCTAGCCTCTATATTTAGAGGTTCTTCACAGCGTGCTGTTGGTACAACGAGAACCAGTAACCGCGTAAACAGTACACTTTTCCTTTTATTCCTGATTTTAGGTGGTGCTGCATTTGTTTGGTCATTTGCAGACTCTTGGGATACAATGAATCTTCCATTAGCCTCTGTACATGGTGAGTGGACTGATGATTTGTTCTGGACAACTATGATCGTTATTGGCGTGGTGTTCGTAATTACGCAAATCCTTTTATTCATTTACTCATTTAAGTACCAGCACAAAGATGATAAGCGTGCTTACTACTATCCGCATAATAACAAACTTGAAATAGTTTGGACTATGATACCGGCAGTAGTAATGGCATTACTTGTATTCGGTGGTTGGAAAACCTGGACTAAAATTACAAGTGCAGCCCCTGAGGACGCTGTTGTAATCGAGGTGATGGGTAAACAGTTCAACTGGATGGTACGCTATCCTGGTGCAGACGGGCAGTTAGGTGTAGCTAAACACACTCTAATTGATGCAACGAATGAGTTCGGAGTTGATTTTAGCGATCCTGCTGCTAAGGATGACTTTATGCCAATGGAAATACACGTTCCAAAAGGTCAGCCTGTACTTTTCAAAATTCGCTCAAGAGATGTAATTCACAGTGTTTTCTTACCTCACTTCCGTGTTAAAATGGATGCTGTACCAGGTATGCCAACTAAATTCTGGTTTGTACCTACGAAAACAACTGATGAAATGCGTAGCGAAACAGGCAATCCAGACTTTAAGTACGAGCTTGCTTGTACAGAGATCTGTGGACGTGGCCACTTTGCAATGCGCTACATTCTTGTAGTTGACGAACCAGAAGATTATCAGGCTTGGTTAGCAAAACAGACTCCCTTTGCAGAACAGAATCCAGAAGTTGTAGCTAAATTCTCGTCTTCATCTAGCCAAAAGACTGTTGCAGAGAACAATACAGTGGTAACAACTGAAGAAGTTAAATCAGAATTGTAGCATTTAAATACTTTTTAAAATGTCTAGTACAGATATCTCTATCCATACAGATGTGCATGCTCACGAAGAGCATGATCATCATCACGATCAGAACTTTTTTGAGAAGTACATCTTTAGCCAAGATCATAAAGTAATTGCTAAACAATTCTTGTTTGCAGGTATTTTTTGGGCTTTTGTTGGAGGTTTTCTTTCAATATTATTCCGTTTACAGTTAGGCTGGCCGGAAGCAACATTCACTTTTCTAGAGCCTATCCTAGGTGGCTGGATTGATAATGGTAAGTTAGATCCTGAGTTTTATCTTGCATTGGTTACCATGCACGGTACTATCATGGTATTCTTTGTACTTACAGCCGGTCTAAGTGGTACATTTGCCAATTTCTTAATTCCGCTTCAAATCGGTGCTAGAGACATGGCTTCTGGTTTCATGAACATGCTATCTTTTTGGATTTTCTTCCTAGCAAGTATAGTTATGTTCTGGTCTCTGTTCCTTGAGACAGGTCCTGCTGGAGGTGGTTGGACAGTCTATCCTCCACTAAGTGCATTGCCACAAGCTATTAAAGGTTCTGCTTCAGGTATGACAATGTGGCTTATCTCTATGGCATTATTTATTGTTTCACAGTTGTTGGCTGGTGTTAATTATATCACTACAATTATCAACTTGAGAACAAAAGGTATGTCAATGACAAAGATGCCGCTTACAGTATGGGCATTGTTTTTTACAGCAATCTTAGGTTTACTATCATTCCCTGTTCTTTTCTCAGCTGCGTTACTTCTTATTTTTGACAGAAGCTTTGGTACTAGTTTCTACCTATCTGATATCTATATCGCGGGTGAGGCTTTAACAAACACAGGTGGTAGCCCAATCCTTTTCCAGCACTTATTCTGGTTCCTGGGTCACCCAGAAGTATACATTGTAATTCTTCCAGCATTCGGTCTTGTTTCTGAAGTTATCGCTACAAACTCTCGTAAGCCTATATTTGGTTACAGAGCTATGATTGGATCAATGATCGGTATTGCAGTACTTTCATTCGTAGTGTGGGCTCACCACATGTTTGTTACAGGGATGAACCCGTTCTTAGGGTCAGTATTCATGTTCCTGACGCTTATAATTGCTGTGCCATCTGCCGTTAAAGTATTTAACTGGATAGCTACACTTTGGAGAGGTAATATCCGATTCTCAACAGGTATGTTGTTTGCAGTTGGATTCGTTTCTCTATTTATTTCTGGTGGTTTAACAGGTATTATTCTTGGTAACTCGGCTCTAGACATACAATTGCATGATACATACTTTGTAGTTGCTCACTTTCACCTCGTAATGGGTGCTGCTGCATTCTTCGGTATGTTCTGTGGGGTTTACCACTGGTTCCCTAAGATGTTTGGCAGAATGATGGATGAGAAATTAGGAGCAGTGCATTTCTGGTTTACATTCATATCTGTTTATCTAGTGTTCATGCCGATGCACTACATTGGTATTGCTGGTTTCCCAAGAAGATATTATAACTGGACTGGTTTTGAAACGTTCAACATCTTTACTGATATGAACACCTTCATCAGTTTAGCTGCTATATTTGGTTTTACTGCACAGTTCATCTTCCTTTTTAACTTCATTTACAGCATCTTCAAAGGTCGTAGAGCTACTGAAAACCCTTGGCATTCAAATACACTAGAGTGGACAACTCCTGTATTACCAGGTCACGGTAACTGGCCAGGTGAAATACCAACTGTTTACAGATGGCCATATGACTATAGTAAACCAGGTGCAGCAGAAGATTTTATACCTCAAAACGTACCTTTTTCTCAAACGCAGTCATCAAATCTGCCTAGCGAGAGAGAGTTAGAGTAAATTATTAATGTCTAATAAATCTTTTCATAAAAGGTTTAGAAATATTGGAGTACTTACAGTTATTGCTGTATACTTCCTAATATTAGTCGGAGGAATCGTGCGAAGTACAGGTTCGGGAATGGGATGCCCAGACTGGCCGAAGTGCTTTGGCAGTTGGGTTCCTCCGACTGATGTTAGCCAATTACCTGAGAACTATCTAGAGATATACAAACAGAAGCGAATTGAAAAGAACCAGAAGCTAGCAGGCTTTCTTAACAACGTTGGTTTTGATGAGATCTCGGCTTCTATATTTTCGCATCCAAGTCAGTACATTGAAACAGAGTTTAATGTCACAAAAACTTGGATTGAGTATTTAAATCGCTTGGTTGGTGTACTAATAGGTTTTTTTATATTCCTGACAGTACTCTACTCTATACCTTATTTGAAAACAGATAAAACAATATTTTATCTGTCGTTTGGTAGTTTTATCCTAGTTGGAGTACAAGGATGGTTAGGATCTATAGTTGTTTCGACTAATCTTCTTCCTGTAACAATTACAATTCATATGGCTCTAGCCTTGGTTCTTGTAGCACTATTACAATATGCTGTTACTAGACCTAGTAAAGAGTTATATGCGAGTAATTTTAATAGTAGTACAAAAGTTTACCTGCTTTTGTGGCTTGTAGCTTTAACCACTTTTATTCAAATCTTGATTGGCACACAGGTCAGAGAGAACGTGGATATAATTGCATTTGCTACAAATGGTCTTAATCGTGAGACTTGGGTAGATCAATTAGGCTTAAGCTTCTATGTTCATAGATCGTTTTCAATAATTCTAATTGCTTTATATGCATACTTGGCATACGAGGTATATAGGCTTAAAAATCGTTTAATTACAAAACTGACAACAATTATGTTGGTTTTAGTAGGTTTTGAAATCGTGATAGGTGTATTAATGGCATATTTTGCAATACCAGCTTTTCTTCAGCCTTTCCACCTTACACTTGCGGCACTTTTGTTCGGTGTGCAGTTTCAATTGCTTTTAGTTTATTATTATGCCTCTAAAAAGGCAGCAACAAAAACAGTAGCTGTATCTAAGTAATGAGTACTACTACAACAGATTCGCTATCGTTACCAATTATTATGGCACACAAAGCATCTGCTTATTTCAAGCTTCTAAAATTTAGATTAAGCTTTACAGTAGCTTTTTCCAGTGCCATAGGTTTTATTCTTGGATACCCTAATGCATCATATTTAAGCATTGCCATGGTTATGCTTGGTGGATTATTGGTAACGGGATCTGCGAATATTATCAACCAGGTACTGGAAAAAGACCTGGATAAGGTAATGAAAAGAACAGCTAAGCGCCCACTACCCACAAATCAAATAAGCGTGCGTGATGCTATCATATTTTGTATAACATTGGGGGTTGCTGGTGTAAGTTTACTTGGTTTATACTTTAATGCTTTAACTGCTGCTTTATCCCTGTTATCTTTAGTACTCTACGGATTTATATATACTCCACTTAAGAGAATCAATCCTATATGTGTATTTGTTGGAGCAATTCCTGGAGCTATGCCTCCACTAATAGGATGGGTAGCTGCATCTGGATCAATTGAAGTAGAGGCTATCATACTATTTGGAATACAATTTTTCTGGCAATTCCCTCATTTTTGGGCTATAGCGTGGGTGTTAGATGATGATTATAAGAAAGCAGGATTTAAAATGCTACCAACAGCTGGTGGCAAAGACCTAAAAACCGCTGTCCAAATCATGATCTACACGTTGATGCTTATTCCTTTAAGTCTACTGCCATTGCAGTTCGGCATGACTGGCACTACATCTGCGATGATAGCGGTAGTATGTGGCGTATTGTTTTTAGCTCAAACATTTTATTTAATGCGAACATGTTCTAAGAAGGCCGCAATGAATATAATGTTTGGCTCATTTTTATATTTACCTATCGTTCAGATAGCGTTTGTTTTAGATAAAGTTAATCTATGATAATGGTTGATAATAGGATCGATAATAGTCCCACATCTTCGGGCGTACATCCATTAAAGTTTTCGCTGTGGTTGATTATTATAAGTATTATTATGATGTTTGCAGCTTTTACAAGTGCATACATTGTAAGAAGGGAAGAGGGGAATTGGCTTGAATTTGAGTTACCAACTATACTTCTAATAAATACATTAATTATTGTTCTTAGTAGTGTAACAATGCAATGGGCTTATGTGTCTGCTAAGAAAAATAATATAAAAGCAATAAAGCTGGGATTAATACTGACAGCTGCATTAGGTACTGCTTTTCTGATTGGCCAATGGAATGGATGGGCTGAATTAGTACAAAACAATATCTATTTTGGCGGTTCAACAAGCAACCCATCCGGCTCATTTTTGTATGTATTAACAGGAGTACACGGATTTCACCTGGTAACAGGATTAGTGTTTGTACTGATCACATTAATGAGTAGTTTAAAGTATAAAGTTCATTCTAAAAATATACTACGTATCCAGTTGTGTACTGTTTATTGGCATTTTTTAGGCGGACTTTGGCTATATTTGTATATATTCTTAAGAATTAATCATTAAACAAATTTTTTTCAATACATAAACTATGTCTACTTCAACTACGCTGGAAGAACCTAAAACAGGTACATGGGACGGTGGGAATGAGCCGTTAAAGGCGAGCTACGGAAAACTGATGATGTGGTTTTTCCTGCTTTCTGACGCATTCACGTTCGGTGCTTTTCTAATTGTTTACGGTTTATCGCGCCATAAGCACTTACCTTACACAGGAGAACCAGAGGCATTTACATTCTCAACTGAGTACTGGCCGATTCCGGAGAAGGTATTTAATGCTTTCCCTGGTTTACATGGCATGGATTTACCTCTTGCTTTTGTGGCTTTGATGACCATGATTCTAATCCTAAGCTCTGTAACTATGGTATTAGCAGTGGAAGCAGGCCACCGTATGGATAAAAACGATGTACAGAAGTGGTTGTTGTGGACAATATTGTTTGGTGCTACTTTCCTTGGTTGCCAAGCATGGGAGTGGGCTCACTTTATCACAGGTACTGATGAAGGTATGTTGCTAGCTGATGGTACTCGTGTATATGGAGCCAATCTAACTATAAACCAGTATGGTCCACCCTTGTTTGCTGATTTATTCTTTTTCATCACAGGTTTCCACGGTACACACGTATTCTCTGGTGTAGTATTGTTAATTATGATATTCATAAATACTGTAAATGGCGTTTACCATAAGCGTGGACATTATGAGATGGTTGAAAAAGTAGGTCTTTATTGGCACTTTGTAGACCTTGTTTGGGTATTTGTATTTACTTTCTTCTACCTGATCTAATTTTAAAAACTTACATAAACTGTAATTTCGTCTGCGAAAGCAGGCTATAAACAGAGAAAAATATGGCAATGCATCACGATCATGATCTTCCGGCAGGTGAAATTCCAAAGCCACAAACAAAAGCTATTTGGAAGACCTTTTTTATACTTGTAGCATTAACTGCTGTAGAGTTCTTGTTTGCCTTCACAATGGATGCAGGAACTCTTCGTAATGCGATCTTCATTATTCTGACAATATTTAAAGCATTTTATATTGTTGCTGAGTTTATGCACTTAAAGCATGAAACTAAAGCTCTTATTTGGTGTATACTTTTACCTATGGCGTTAGTTGCCTGGTTAATGGTTGCTTTGATATCAGAAGGAAGCTATTACTTCGAATCAGTTACAAATTATTTTAGATAAACTTACGTATAATGAGTAACATCAAGGCACTAGTACTAGGTCTCCTATTACTAGTGCCTATTTTCGTTTTTATATTTATCACTACATTCGGAGAACACTATTTCTCATTAAGAACTTATTTTCCTGAATTAGATGATAAAGGTGAGGTAGTTTATAATACTAAAGGCGATACTGTTTTTAGTAAAATACCTGATTTCACTTTAACCTCCCAAGAAGGTAGAACTTTTAAAAAGTCAGAAGATTTAAAAGAAACTATCTACGTAGTTGATTTCTTTTATGCTACCTGTCCAGTTATATGTAAGAAGATGTCCTCTCAGATGACACGAGTGCAGGAAGCTTACCGAAACAACCCTTCTATTAAACTTGTTTCAATAACAGTAAATCCAGAGAATGATACTGCTGCAGTTCTTAAAAATTATGCAGATCAATATGATGCAATCCCGGGCAAATGGTTCTTCTTAACCGGTTCACGCGAGCAAATTTATAAATTAGCTTCTGAGTCTTTTTACCTTCCTGTTCAACAGGTGCCCGGACAGCAGGATTTTATTCACAGTGAAAAATTTATGCTAGTTGATAAAGAGCAGCGTGTACGTGGAATTTATGACGGCACTGAGTATAAAGATGTTGACCGACTTATTTTAGAAATTAATGTATTGCTAGATGAGTACAGTAAAAATAAATAACCTTACTAATGCACGCGATAAGAAAGTACTAACGCTTATAGCAGTTCTTTCAGTTGCCATACCTGTAGTGGTGGCTGTACTTTTTTATATGCCAAAATCTGGAGAATCTAACGTAGATGTATCTTATTTACCGGGTTTTCATGCAATACTGAATTCCTGTACTGCCATCGCTCTTGTAACTGGTTACTTTCATATTAAGCGTAACAACACGAAAGCACATCGTACAGCCATGCTATTTGCATTCGGCTTATCAGCTGTGTTTTTAGTTTCTTATGTTACGTATCACTTTTTAGGCCAACGTACAATATATGGTGGAGAGGGTCTACTAAAGTATATATATTATTTTATACTGCTAACTCATATAGTGTTAGCTATTGTCATAGTTCCGCTAGTATTGCTGTCTGTATACTTTGGGATAACTAATCAGTTATCTAGGCATAGACGCATTTCAAAATGGACCTTTCCTGTATGGTTATATGTTGCTGTAACAGGTGTATTAGTGTATTTGCTTATTTCTCCTTATTATACTTAAATAGTAAGTGCCTCAAAAAATAGATAAAGTGATGAAGAAAAATATGAAACGATTCCTCGCTGTATTTGGACTTATACTTTCATTTGCTTTTGTTTCAAACGAAGCTTATAGTCAATGTGCTATGTGCCGTGCTACAGTAGAGTCTAATGTAGGTACTGGTAGCAAAGATCCAGAATCTGAAGTTGGTTCAGGATTAAATACGGGTATACTTTACCTTATGTTAGTGCCTTATGTACTTATTGGTACAGTAGGCTTTTTGTGGTACAGAAGTAATAAGAAGAAAAAGCAGGAAGCATTGAGTTAAGACTTAGGCTTGATTATTGCGCATTTGAATTTATGGTGACGGCTGAAAAGTAGAAGCTTTTTTGTTTAAACCTGCGCAAGACAAATCTTAAATGTATTATCCTAGGAATTCAAGTTTTAAGTCCTGTTGAGCAATTTAGTCATTGAACTTATAATGTGCTATTAGAATCAAATTCACTATTAGGACTTTATAAGTTTTATCCTACAAAGTCTTGCTGAGAATGATAGAATGTTGTGATGTTTATACTTATAACAACATTTTAATAGCTTGAGATCATCGTATGTTGATGCTATTGGTTATACATTTTTATAAATTGTAAAACGGCAGCACTAGATACTAATCTTTTAATGAATCTATAGGGCTTATCTTGCGTTTTGCTTAAATTCGAAGATAAACACACTATTGTGAATCAGAAGGTAACGCCCTTATTCTTTTTTCTTCTTTCTGTACTGTGCTTTATTGTTACAGCATCTCTACATTTTAATTTTGCTAAGTTCGGTACAGAACAAGATCAAACTTCACAACTTTCTGCGATTACCGAACGCACAAACCTGCTCGTTTCTGAGGCACAAAATGAAGCCGTTCATATAAGTGAAGATCTGGAGAACGGTTCCATTTCCTTTTCAAATCTGCTGATCAAGTCAGAATACCCTACATTTATTTACAAAAACGGACAGCTTATATTTTGGTCTAACCATACTTTGGTGCCTGACCTAGATATAACCAATACACTCAAATCAGTTACGACTGTTAGGAGCAAGTATGGAGCTTTTATAGTAGTGCCCCATTTTAAGGAAAAGTATGCTGTTTATGTTTGCGTGCCACTGCAGCTTGATCATAAGTTAATCTCTAACCTGGAGCTTAATAAAGGCAGGAAAGACATCCTATCAGAATTTGATGTAAAGTTGGATCTTGAGTCTAAAAGGAAATTACCTGTAGTTTACTCTGAAGATAGAAAATTTCTCTTTGCACTTGATTTTGGAACTCAACAAAAGCAGACACAGCAGGAAGGTATTAAAATAGTACTGCTGTTGTTAGGAAGTGCCTTCTTTATAGCCTTTGCATTTACTGTAACACGTAATTTAATAAATAGAGGCAGGCATAACTACGGTATAATGTTTTTTCTGCTAATGCTGCTTGGCTATAGAGTTATATTACTTCTGCTTGAACTTCCCTTTTCCGTTGCTGAAGTTAGTCTATTTGATCCTAAATTCTACGCAGCGTCTTTTTGGTCTCCCTCTATAGGAGATCTTGCCTTAAATATGCTTTTGCTTACAACTGTGGCTGGGGCAGGTCTATACCTTTTCAATAAAAAGAAAGTACTAGCACAACTTAATCATCTTACTAAATACCAAGTTAAAGGGTACTTAATAGGCTGCTTTCTATTTTTCATACTGCTTTTAGTAGTGTTGTATCAATTCTACCACGGACTTTATAAGAATTCTCCTTTAGTACTTGATATCACACAATCACTAGAATTCACAAAGTACAAACTTATTATATATGGTATAATGGTAGTGCATACAATTGCATTAGCACTTTTTACTTATATGTTAGCTGCTATAGTATCAGTTTTGGTTCAAAAGGTACATAAACTGTGGCCTATTAAAACTCTGCTTTTGATCACAGCAGTTGCTATTGGTGTTAGTGCATTTTTTAGCATGCAGTTATATGCCACTATACTTATTGGTGCTATTTTCTGGTTAGTTGTAGTGCTTTCAGCACAGTACTCTATAGCTATTAGCCTGCCTTACAGAACATACCTTTTCGTTTTTTTAGTAATAATGGTAAGTGCATTTGTTGGTGCTTTTGCATTGTTTAACCATTACCAGGAAGAAGTTAAAACCTATAAGCAAAAGTTTGCTACAAACCTGCTTCAGGATAATGATGTTTTAGGAGAGTATTTGCTAGAAGAGATAGCGGTAAAAATCTCAAAAGACAGATTTATTCAGTCTAAAATGAAGGGCCCTTATATTGATGCAGGCTTTATTAAACGTAAGATTTCAAGGCAGTATTTAAGGAAATACTTTGACAAGTATGAAACCAATGTGTTGCTTTTTGACAGTGAAGGACAAAACCTGGTTAGTGCCGATACAACGGCCGCCACTTTGCAGGAACTACTGCGTAAGTATAACACACCTGAGACTCAAACAGAAAGGGATAATTTATACTTAATAAAAGACCCTAGCAAGTATAACGCCCGCACCTATTTTCAGGTAATAGAGGTGCCAATCAGTAATTTTATGAAAGGTAGTGTTGTGCTGCAATTAACGTTAAAGCGCATGCTGCCGCACAGTCTGTTGCCTGAGCTGTTAAGCGATCAGCAGTACAACCAGCCTTTCCGTATCGACCTGTTAAGTTTTGCAATTTACGAGAACAACAACCTAAGTTATAGCGAAGGTGAGTATGATTATGCAACCAATTTTGACACGGTGCATATCAAACATTCAGAGTTTTACCATGACGGACATAACCAGGGAGATTATCATCACTTTGGCGTAGCAGCTGGCCCTGATAAAGTACTTGTTGTTACAAATCAAAAGTATAGTGCCAAAGAGGTACTTTCTAACTTCTCATTCATGTTTCTGGTGTACATATCAGGATTTATTGTCTTAAGTATACTTTTACTGTTGTTCAGACGAAGGTATATAAGAGAGTTTAGCCCTAATTTTAGCACTAAGATTCAGGTTTTCCTCAACTTCGGCATACTTCTGCCGCTATTGTTGGTAAGTATTGCTACTGCAAGTCTTGTTACTTCATCTTATAAAAAGGATTTGATGAACACATATGAGCAGCGAGGTAAAGCAGTACAGGAAAACTTAAATGAGTTCATAGCCTCAGGTAGCTTTGAGCGAAGAGGTGTTTTACAGCGCCGTGTCTCAGAGATTGCCTCAATATCAGAAACCGATATAAACCTTTACGACCGAAACGGACATTTACTGACTACCAGCCAACCCCTTATTTTTGATACCGGCTTACTTTCTGAGCTGATAAACCCACAGGCTTATGCTGCAATTTCTGAAAGGCAGGCGCTGAGGGTGCTGCTGGAGGAGCATGCGGGCAACATGACATTTAATTCTGTTTACTTACCACTGCGTATCGATAACGATCCAACTTCACTTATTGGGTTTGTAGGTATACCTTTCTTTGATTCTGAGAAGGAGCTGGACCTGAAACTGATTGAACTGATCACTACCACGATGAACATATTCACTGTGATGTTTATCATGTTCATGATCCTGACGTTTTTTGCATCTAGGGCACTAACGGTGCCACTGCGCATGTTGGCAGATAAATTGAAACGCACTTCGCTAACAGGTAAAAATAAAATGCTTGCTTACGAAGGTGCCGATGAAATTGGTATGCTGGTAAATGAGTATAACCGTATGCTGCTTACACTGGAGCAGAACAAGGAGGAATTGGCCATGCAGGAAAAAGAAGCAGCATGGCGAGAAATGGCAAGGCAGGTGGCGCATGAGATCAAAAATCCGCTTACCCCAATGAAGCTCTCGTTACAGTACCTGCAGAAGGCAATCTCTGAGAAGAAGCCCAATACAGAGCAGTTAATCGAAAAAATTTCGCACACGCTAATCACACAAATCAACATCTTAAGTGACATTGCTACGTCTTTCTCTAGCTTTACCTCTATGCCGGAGCCAAAGAAGGAGCAGATAAACGTGGCTGCTGCGCTGCGTAAATCAGCGGATTTGCACAACGACCCTGCAACGGCTGTGGTAGATACTACTATAACAGCTAATGAGGTAATAGTTATGGCTGATGAGAGCTTGATGGTGCGCACGTTTAATAACCTGTTGCTAAATGCAATTCAGGCTGTTCCGGCTACCCGAAAGCCTCACATTAATATTTCGCTAACTCAAGAGGCAGGCGATAAAGTACTTATCTCTATCCAAGACAACGGCAACGGAATTCCGGAGGAGATAAGAGGCAAAGTATTTATACCTAATTTTAGTACCAAGTATACAGGATCTGGTATAGGCCTGGCTGTGGCTAAAAGAGGAATTGAAAACGCAGGTGGCCAGATATGGTTTGAGACAGAAGAAGGGAGAGGCACAACGTTTTATATTTCTTTACCGCTGGCCAAAGTATGAATGTAAGAGGGCTATACCTGCTGTTGCTCCTGTTCTGGCTAAGCATTCCGCTGGTAGCTCAGTCTTCTTTTACTAACCAACGCTGTAAGTGGCTGCCTGTCTCTAACGAAGCTTTTATACTTGATACCCTCACTATTGAGCCAAGCTCTATATCTTTTGTACATCCACGCAAAGAGCAATTCACTTACGACTACAACTTCAGCACGCAGGAGTTCAGGTTTACCCAGTTTCCTGAGTCCGATTCTATATTGATAGACCGTATTGGTACCAGAATTCCTGCGCCTGACTCAGTATTGGTCTGTTTTAGAGTACTACCCGTAAACCTGACAAAGCCAGCATTTAAACGTGACATCACAAAACTTGATCTCAATCCTTTTCAGCGGAATGTATACCAGGAGGATATCAGCACAAAAGAGGAAATCTTCAGGACACCAGGACTCAATAAAACCGGAAGTATAAGCCGCGGTATCTCGTTTGGTAATACGCAAAATGTATTTGTAAACTCGGCTCTTATCCTGCAGTTAGACGGAAAGCTGACCGACGATATAAGTATAACGGCTGCCATCACAGACCAAAACATTCCTTTTCAGCCGGAAGGGAACACCCAACAGCTGCAGGAGTTTGATAAAGTATATATTACCCTTAACCATAAGCAATGGCAGCTGACAGCCGGCGATGTGGTACTGCGAAACAAGCCTTCATACTTTCTGCAGTACTATAAAAATGTACAAGGTGCAGCCTTCGAGACTGTATTCGGTAAGTCGCCGGAACAGCAGGGGGTAACAGCAGTAGCAGCCTCTGTTTCGAAAGGAAAGTTTGCCTCGCAGGTGGTGGAGCCGCAGGAGGGGGTACTGGGGCCATACCGTTTGCGCGGGCCTAATAACGAACGCTTTATTATAGTGCTGGCAAATTCAGAGCGTGTTTTTATTGATGGTAGACTATTAACACGAGGTTACGACTACGATTATGTAATAGACTACAATCAGGCGGAAATCACTTTTACCACACGCCATGTTATTACCCGTAACACCCGTATCAGAGTAGACTTTGAGTACTCAGACCAAAACTACAGCCGGGGGATTTATACTTTGAATCATTACCAGAACATGGGCAGGCTAAAAGTATACGGTAATTATTACAACGAGTCCGATAACCCGAACAACCTCATCAACCTAGACCTGCAGGATGAGCAAAAGCGCCTGCTCTCCAGTATAGGAGACGAGCTTAATCTGGCTGTTACTCCCGGCGCTGATAGTGTTGCTTACGACCCTAGCCAGGTATTGTATGCTAGGCGCGATACGCTCTACAACAACGGCCAAAGTATGGCTAGTATTTTTGTGTATAGCCAAAACCCAGATGAGGCATACTTTAATGTACGCTTTACAGAAGTCGGAGCAAACCAAGGAGATTATGTAGCCGCTACCGATGCTGTGAATGGCAGAGTATACCGCTGGGTGGAACCTGTAAATGGTGTGTCTGCAGGTAACTATGCGCCAGTGCGGGTGCTACCTACACCACGCAAAAAGCAACTGATGACCTTTGGGGGTAGCTATGAAATACAGAAAGGCATCAGCGTATTTGCAGAAGGCGCCGCCTCTGAAAATGACCTGAACCGTTTTTCTGACGTTGACTCTGGCGATGACAAAGGCAAAGCTGTGCGGGTTGGATATACGGTGCAGGAAAAAGAGATCGAATGGCTGGGAAAGTATAAACTGAACAGCGCCCTGAATTACGAATATACGGATAAGAACTTTAGCCCAATAGACCGCTACCGCCCCATTGAGTTTGACCGCGACTGGAGTTTAGCTAACCTGACAGAAAATGCTGAAGACCATATTTTGAATTTTTCAGTAGGAGCTGCTCAGGATGCAGCAAATTTCTTTAATTACCGCATCAGCAGGCGCTACCGTGATGACCAACTGGATGGTGTGCAGCATTACTTAGATGCTTGGAAGAAGCTAGGGCGCGTGGAGCTGCGCAATAATTTTTTTATACTTAACAGTGAGCAGCAGGAGCGGGAGTCGGAGTGGTACCGTGGCGATGTAGGTATAAAGTATAATACGGGCAAAATGTCTCCTGGCTATCTTTATCGGTTTGATAAGAATAAGTTAAAAGCAATCGGTACAGATTCTATCATTGGGTCTGCTATGTACTTTGAAGAGCACTTGGTTTATGTAGAGAGCGCCGACACAGCCCGCACCAGAATCAGGCTAGACTATAGCCATCGCAAAGACCTGCGCCCAACTGCTAACGGTGAACTTGGCTTACCTGAAATCGGGCAAACATACAATGCCATACTTCAAACTGTGCTGGGCGCCGAAAGTGACTTGGCTGTGCAGGCTACTTATAGAAAGCTAGAATTAGAGGCTGCAAAAAATGAGGAAACAGTACAATCCAGAGTAGATTGGAATGCAGGTTTCCTGGATGGCGCACTTAGGTCGGAGTTAAGCTACTCAGTTGGTACAGGCCGTGAGTTGAAACGTATTTTTATTTTTAGAGAGACTTTGCCGGGGCAGGGCACACACTATTTAAGAGACGGTGGCAATCCTGCTGACCTTAACGATTACCTGGAGGCACAGACAATAGACCAGCAGCGTTACATTAAAATATTTCTGCCTACGGATGAATACATAAATGCCTACACCAACCGCTTTACATACAGGCTAAACACTAGTACCCCACGTAGCTGGCGTGGACAGAATGGATTAAAAGGTTTAGCTTCCAAGTTTTCTATGCTGAGCTTTGTTAGTGTTGATAAGAAAACAACTGATAATGATCTTGGCAACCGCTTCAACCCGTTTAGCCAAGATTTTGAAGATGAGTTTCTAATTTCGATGGCAAATGCACTACGGCACACAGTGTACTACAACCGCAGTAACCCACAGTATGGAGTAGAGTATACGGTGCAGCAAAACAAACAGAAATCTTTACTGGCAAGCGGAACAGAAACGCGAAACGTGGGCAGCCATCAGTTGGTGGGCAGGCTAAACCTGAACGAGGTGTTGAGCACACAGCTAAGGGCAGTGCAGGGCATCCGTGAGAACAGATCAAACTTTCTGAACTCAAAGAACTTTAAAATTATATCGCAGGAGCTTACACCTGAGCTCGCTTATCAACCCAATACTCGTTTAAGGTTTACAGGTACTTACCAATTTGCTTTAAGGCAGAACGAAACTGCCCCCGAAAACGATGAGCAGGAGGGAGTATTTAATGAACTTGGCTTAGAAACAAAATTGAGCCAAGTAGGAAAGCGCACTGTTACTGGTAACTTCCGTTTCGTTAACATCAAGTATACAGGCGATATTAATTCGTTTGTAGGCTACGAAATTCTGAATGCCCTGCGTCCTGGCAACAATTTAACCTGGTCGTTAAACCTGCAGCAACGCCTGAGCAACGGCCTTAACATCTCCCTTAACTACGACGGGCGTAAAGCAAATGGAATAAGAGCTGTGCATACAGGTAGAACCCAAGTGTCGGTGCTCTTCTAGTCCAGTGATAGAAGGTGCCTTATAAATCTTAATAATTTTTAAAGGCTAATGTGACTACAGTGGCTCTTTAAAAATCACGTCAAGGAAAAGTAGGTCTCTAGATCTGCTAAAAAGGAATCAGCCTAGTAATCAAAATCCTTTTAATCACTGATTAAGGCTTCATCTTTGCTATTTTATTACTAGCCGGTAAGTACATTGGCAACGCAGCAGAACCATACCATGGGTAAAGCTCTACATCAAATATTTTAGCCTTAACAGCCGGATCAGTTTCTACAAGTTTTTGGGCTTCTTCTACAGTTTTGACATCAAGTATAAAAATGCCACGATAGGCATTATCATTCTTTCCTAAAGGACCTGCTACAATTAACTTCCCTTCTTTTACGAGTCTGTTAATATTATCCATGTGCCCGCGGAAGTATGAATTTAGCTTCTCTTTATCAGTTGTAGTGTTACTTCCCGTTTTAAGTATAGCCAGCACATACTGTTTCATGCCATAGTCATCAGCTCCCAGAGAATCGGCGAGTGTTTTGTTGTAGCTTGGGTTTTGGGTTTGAGCATTAGCGGCAAAACCAATGCAGCAAAGTATGGCAACAGCGAAAATATATTTCATAAGTATAAATGTGGCGTTGTTATAATGAGAACTTTAAGATACTGTATTTGATGAAAAGAGCAAGCTAGGTTTAAAACCTATACTTGTCCTTTGATATGCATAATGAGAGAATAACTAACTACACCCTGATAAACATGAGTATAGCATACTAATAATAGTTGTTCTCCATTAAGTAGTTCTGTACGTAGTCCTTAACGCCTTCCTCTAAAGTATAAAAAGGCTTATCATAACCGATAGAGCGAAGCTTGCTCATGTTGGCTTCAGTAAAATACTGGTAGTTATCGCGCAAATTCTCTGGGGTATCCATAAAGTCGATGTTAGGTTCTACACCCATTGCTTCGAAGGTATTAAGTGCCAAAGCCATAAAAGTGCGGGCCTTACCGGAGCCTAAGTTGTAGATACCGGAGTTTTTGCGATGATGCATCAGGAACATACACACTTCTACCACATCCTTTACATATACAAAGTCACGCATCTGCTCGCCGTCGGCAAAATCCGGGTGGTGTGAGCGGAACAGCTTCATGCTGCCTTTTTCTTTAATCTGGTTGTAAGCATGAAAAATAACAGAGGCCATTTTGCCTTTGTGGTACTCGTTAGGGCCATACACGTTGAAGAACTTTAGTCCGGCCCAAAAGAAAGGCTTGGCAGTTTGATCTAGTGCCCAGATATCGAAATCGTTCTTAGAATCGCCGTAAGGGTTCAATGGTTTTAAAAGGGGAATGGTAGCCTCATCGTCGTCGTAGCCTAACGTGCCGGAACCATACGTTGCCGCCGAAGATGCATACACTAACGGAATCTGATACTCGCAGCAGGCATTCCATACTTTTTTGGAGTAGTTCAGATTAAGCAAGTCAAACACATCTTTGTTAAACTCAGTAGTGTCAGTACGTGCCCCCAAGTGAAAGATAAATTCTACTTCTTCGTAGTTCTCATCGAGCCACTCAAAAAAGCCATCGCGGTCTACATATTCTTTTATCTTTTTGCCTTTCAGGTTGCCTTCTTTTTTAGCTACCGAAAAGTTGTCTACTACCACTATATCGTTAAAGTTGGCTTGGTTTAGCCTGCTTACTAGGCAGCTGGCGATAAAGCCTGCTGCGCCGGTTACTACTATCATAAGTTTATATTTAAGCCTGTATCGAAATTTGCGCTAAATTTACAAAAATAAACTACGCAACCTTGGTAACTCGCACCTATACTTTGGCACCAACACGCAATATACTTTACAGCCTAATCATACTTTGTATCTCTGCTTTTATACTTTTGCTGGTTAGTGGCTGCAGTAGTAATACGACTAAAGATGCGGATACAGAAAAGATTATACTAAAAGATGACCTAGGTAGAAAGCTAGAACTGAATGGTCAGCCAAACCGTGTGTTCTCGCTAGCTTCGTCGATGACGGAAATGTTGTATGCTGTGCTTGATACCAGTACTATCATTGCCAGAACACCAAACGATGATTACCCTGCTGCTGTCTCTTCTAAACCTGTAGTAAGTAATTATCCTGTAGATTATGAGCAAATCCTTTTGCTGAAGCCTGACCTGATTTTTACTGTAGAGGGCATTACGCCACTGGATGTAGCTGAAAGGTTAGGGGGGTTAGGCGTACCAGTGTATTACCAGAAATATAGAACTATAGAAGATATCTTTATTGGCTTAGAAGAAATCGCTACAATTATGGGTAGAGAGGCACAAGGTAAGATACTCGCGGATTCGCTTCGAAAAGAGGTGCAAAGTATAGCTCAAAAGTATAAAAATGTACAGCAGCCACAGCAGGTATTAGCCATCACCTGGAAAGATCCGATTTACGTGTACGGTCAGAACACCATTTTTACAGATAAGCTCAAAATTTTAGGAGCTGAGAATGCGGTTAAAGAGGTTTTCGAACAGCCCTACCCCGCGCTTACCCGCGAATACATTCTAAAGCTTAACCCGGATGTGTTGATAGGAGGATCTAAAGAGAAACTAGAAAACGAGTTTTTCGGGCTTTATCCTGAGCTGCGTAAAATCAATGCTTACCAGAATAACCGCATCTACGACCCAACCGATAACCTGCAGTCGAGACCGGGGCCGCGTGTGGTGGAGTCGCTTAGAGAGTTAGAAAGTTTCCTATATCCATGAGGGGGAAAGCATTATACTTTATACTTGCCTTGCTGCTGATTGTGGTAGTGTTGGCGTTGGGTTTGCAGGTAGGATCTTTCGAGGCCAATGCTTTTACTGTTTGGGATGCATTCTTTAATTACGATCCTAACAACACCACACATTTTGCCATACTTCATCTTCGCTTGCCGCGCCTGTTGCTGGCTTTGGTAGTAGGTGCTTCGCTTGCCTTTTGCGGATACCTGATGCAGGCAATGGTTAATAACGGTTTGGCAGATCCATACTTACTGGGAACTGCTTCTGGGGCATCTTTGGGTGCAGTTATCGTTTTCTTTGGTTTTGTGCCTGTAAGTATAGCTGGTTTATACTTGCCATCCGTGTTTGCCTTTGCTGGAGCATTTCTTGTAACGCTGGTTGTAGTTATACTTGGCTACCGCAAACGCCAACTCATCCCGAGCCAGATGTTACTGGCAGGTATTGCCTTAAGCTCACTTTGTACAGCCATGGTAGGCATGCTTACATTTTTATCAGACTCAGAGGGTAAACTGAAATCTGTTATCTTCTGGTCTATGGGGAGCTTTGAGCGAGCAACATGGCAGCTGGTGGCATACCCAGCTGTTACCATAATGCTGGCGTTGTTGTTTTTCCTGTTTTACCAGAAGCAGCTAAACATACTTCTGCTTGGCTCGGAGCGTGCGCAGGCAATAGGGGTTAAGGTTGCGCAAACTAGATGGGTGATTATGGGCGTGGTATCGGTGGTTACCGGTTTTGCTGTGGCCACGTCTGGACCTGTTGGTTTTGTTGGGTTAATCATACCGCATGTAACGCGTGCCGTAATGGGTACAACAGGTAGAAGTAACCTACTTTTTTGCGCGTTTATAGGTGGATTTTTTATGCTTTTTTGCGATTTATTGTCTCGTGTAATTTATCCGCCGGCGGGTCTGCCAATTGGAATCATTACTTCGTTCTTTGGTGTTCCTTTCTTCGTATATTTGCTGTTCAAAAAGAATTACAATTTTAGAGGTTAAATGATTTACGTAAGCAGGTTAGAGCACTTTAATGCAGCCCATAAGCTGTATAACCCAAATTGGTCGCTGGCGAAGAATAAAGAAGTGTTCGGCCCTTGTGCCAACGTTAACTGGCATGGCCATAATTTTGAGCTTATTACTACTGTAAAAGGCAAGCCAGACGCTGACACGGGTTTTGTAATTGACCTGAAGCAGCTGAGCACACTTATCCGTGAGCACATCATAAAAAAGGTAGACCACAAGAACCTGAACATGGATGTCCCATTTATGGAAGGAAAACTAGCCAGCACCGAAAACCTGACCATCGAGTTCTGGAAAATTCTGGAGCCGCGCATCTCTGAGATTACAGGAGGCAGAGCTAAATTGCACAGCCTGAAACTATACGAAACACCGCGTAACTACGTAGAGTATTTCGGCGAGGAGTAACCACTTCTCATATTATCCTTTTTACAATTTTTTTGCCTTTACAGGTAGCCCAGAAAGTACACGGACTGCATGAAATATTACATTATAGCTGGTGAGCGATCCGGTGACTTACATGCCTCAAATTTAATTAAACAATTGCGCCTGCAGGACCCTAATGCACAGATACGTGGTTGGGGTGGCGACATGATGCAGGCAGCCGGCATGGACCTGGTGCGCCACTACCAGGAAATGGCTTTCATGGGTTTTGCCGAAGTATTTAAAAGTCTTCGCAAGATTTTGGGTTTCCTGAAAGAGTGTAAAGCAGATATCAAAGTATGGCAACCCGATGTAGTAATATTAGTAGACTATGCCGGCTTTAACATGCGGATTGCTAAATTCGCTAAAAGGCAGAACTTAAAGGTTTTCTACTACATCTCTCCAAAAATTTGGGCTTGGAACCAGGGGCGCGTGCATAAGATTAAAAAGGTAGTGGACCGCATGTTTGTGATCATGCCTTTTGAAGAGGAGTTTTACGGCCGTTTTGATTATAAAGTAGATTATGTTGGCAATCCTGTAAACGATTCTGTTACAGACCATGTGGCTGTTTCTGATTTTCGTGCAAAAAACAAGGTTTACCACAACAAGCCTATTATTGCTATACTTCCGGGTAGCCGTAAGCAGGAGATCGAGAACATGCTGGATGTGATGCTGAGTGTGCTGCCATCTTTCCGCGATTACCAGTTTATAGTGGCAGGTGTGTCTAACTTTTCTAAAGAGTACTACGAGCAGTACAACAAAGATCCAAACATCAAGATCATCTATGACCAGACTTACGACCTGCTGGCGCACTCAAAGGCAGCCTTGGTAACATCTGGAACTGCTACCTTAGAAACAGCTTTATTTAATGTGCCGCAGGTGGTGTGTTATAAAACCAGTGCCATTTCATACTTTATTGGTAAAATGGTAATCAAAGTACCTTATATCTCTTTGGTAAATTTGATTGCTGATAAGTCTGTAGTTACTGAACTTATACAAGATGACTTTACGCCTAAGAGAATTGTGGCAGAGCTAAAACAAGTATTATTTGATAAGTACTTCCTGAAGAAGCAGTTGGATGGATATGAACTGGTGAGAAAGAAAATTGGTGATTACCGTACTGCTGAGCGTGCCGCTGAGTTAATGGTGGGATATCTGAAGCAAGAGAAAGTATAACTTAGGTTCTCATGAACAAAAGCAGGCGCCATGACTATTATAGTCGATGGCGCCTGCTTTTATTTTGGGGCAACTCTACAGTTAGCTATATCCGTATAGTAAAATGCTTCCTGTTATTTACAGGTATAAACTTAACGCAAACCTCAGGCTACTATGAAATCTATATTTATCGCTTTAGGGCTAACTAGCATTGTAATTTCAATTTTACTGATTAACGCCTCCCGAGCTATTCCCTTTGTTGATGAAGACTTGGACGCTGAGCTTGAATAAATTATCCTGATACCATAAAAGCAGAAGCCCCGGTTAGACTAACCGGGGCTTCTGCTTTTATACTTTATACTTTGGTTACGCTACTTTAAGTTGCTTCAGCGTAGATTTTTCAAATTTCTCTCGAGCGTAGTCGCCTGTAATTACCAATTCTTTAGTACCTTCTTCTGATGGCAATTCAAACATAGCATCTGTCATGATGCCTTCGCAGATAGAACGTAAACCACGTGCTCCAAGCTTATACTCTGCAGCTTTTTCTACAATGTAATCTAATGCGCTGTCATCAAAGCTAAGGTTGATGTTCTCCATTTCGAATAGGCGCTTGTACTGCTTCACGATAGAGTTCTTAGGCTCTAACAAGATAAGTCGAAGTGTTTCTTTATCCAGTGGATTTAAGTGTGTTGTTACCGGCAGTCGACCAATTAGCTCTGGTATCAAACCAAAATTCTTTAGGTCTTGTGCTGTGATATACTTCAGGAAGTTCTCGTTCTCTTCTACCTCGTCCAATTTAGATTTAGAGAAACCAATAGGGCGGGTGTTCAAGCGGTTTTTAATTAATCTATCAATACCTACAAAAGCGCCACCGCAAATAAACAGGATGTTCTCTGTATTTACCGTGATCATTTTCTGCTCCGGGTGCTTACGGCCACCTTGCGGCGGTACGTTAACTACAGTACCTTCTAACAGTTTAAGTAGTGCCTGCTGTACACCCTCACCACTCACGTCGCGGGTTATAGACGGGTTATCGCTTTTACGGGCAATCTTGTCAATCTCATCAATGTATACAATACCACGTTCTGCCGCCTCTACATTATAGTCAGCGGCCTGCAACAGGCGGGTAAGTATACTTTCTACGTCTTCGCCTACATAACCGGCTTCTGTAAGTACAGTAGCATCAGCAATACAAAAAGGCACCTGAAGTATACCGGCCATCATTCGGGCAAGATACGTTTTACCAGTACCAGTTTCACCCACCATAATGATGTTGGACTTTTCGATCACCACATCGTCGTTTTCTGTAGGCTGCATCAGGCGCTTATAGTGGTTATAAACTGCCACCGACATTACCTTCTTCGCCTCGTCCTGGCCAACTACAAACTGATCAAGATAAGTCTTCATCTCCTTCGGCTTCATCAGGTTGAATTTTGGAGTGCGGCTGTTCGCGCGTATCTTATTCTCCTCGTTCAAAATCTGCTGTGCCTGTCCAATACAACGGTCACAAATGTGAGCATTGATACCGGATATCATCACCGATACATCTTTCTTGTTTTTGCCGCAAAATGAGCAAGTAATCTCTGCCATACGAAACGATTGATCCAAAAATATTTTCCTCCAGGTACTGGAAGAAAACAAAGGTACAAAATTGGAAATTTATACTTGCATAAATGTTTTAATGCAAATATTTCTATAATCCCAAAAAACTGGGTTAAATTTTAAAATATATATTTTTTAATTTTGCTGTAAACTCCTTGTAATTAGCGGTTTGTAAGATAAGAGTATCCACAGACCTCTGTTGATAATTTTTTAAAAATTTTAACGTTATAGCAAATTTCAGTACATAAGTATACTCAAATAGATACTAAACGGCAAATAAAAACCCGCTCCTGTTTACGAAGCGGGTTTCATAAAGTATGCATTTGTTAGCTTTTACTTAGCTGGTCTTACGTATCAGCACTTCATCAATCAAGCCATATTCTTTAGCTTCATCGGCTTTCATCCAGTAGTCACGATCAGAGTTATCGTATACTTCTTGGTAGGTTTTGCCTGAGTGTTGAGCCAGAATTTCATAAAGCTCTTTCTTTAGTTTCAGGATCTCGCGTGCTGTGATCTCGATATCAGAAGCCTGGCCTTGCGCGCCACCCATTGGCTGGTGGATCATGATGCGTGAGTGTGGCAGCGCAGAACGCTTGTTAGCAGCACCGCCAGCCAGCAATACCGCACCCATAGAGGCGGCTAGACCAGTACAGATAGTAGCCACATCCGGGCTTACATACTGCATCGTGTCATAAATACCAAGACCTGCATAAACCGAGCCTCCCGGGCTATTAATGTAAAGCAGGATATCTTTCTTCGCATCTGCCGACTCCAGGAACAGCAACTGAGCTGTGATAATATTGGCAATAAAGTCATCTACTTGTGTGCCAAGGAAAATAATACGGTCCATGATCAGGCGAGAAAATACGTCAATCTCACGGAAGTTAGTTGGTCTTTCCTCAATCACAGAGCGGGTCATACTTTCTATAGTATGCATAGCCCTGCCTTCTACGTGGCTTATATATTGATCTACGCCCAGGCCGCTCATGCCTTGGCCCTTTACAGCAAATTTGCGGAACTCGTCTTTGTTAAACATCATCTTGTTTAGGTTTACGGTTTTCTCAAAAATAAAAAAAGGTCCTTAAAAAAGGACCTTTTTTTAATATAGTTTTTTAATCGTCTTATTCAAACGACATGTTTCTGAAGTCCTCAGCACTAACTGTTTTTTCAACAACAGTTAATTGTTCTTTAAGTTTAGCTAGCACCTTCTCGGCTAGTAATTGCTCGTACTCGTTAATGTAGTTACGGCCATTGTCCTGCTGCAGATACTGGTTAGCATAGTTGTTCATGCTCTCCATTAACTCCTCAGGAATCTCTGGCATGTTGAACTGAGCAAGCATCTTCTCTTTCGTAGCGTTTACTACTTCTTCGTTTGATACTTTCAGCTCGTTCTGCTCAACAATCTTGTTCTTGATCATAGACCACTTCAGTTCACGAACATACTTATCAAAGTTCTCTTCGATCTGCTCAGCAGTTAATTTGCCTTCGTTCGTAACCTGGATCCAACGCTTGAAGAACTCAGTTGGAATTTCTACATTAACATTATCAACCATGGTATCGATAATGTTGCGATACAATAGGTTGTCAGCCTCACGCTCATAGTTTTCCTTGATCGTCTCACGGATCTTAGCGTCAAACTCTTCTTCAGTTTTTACTTCGTCTTTACCGAAAAGCTTATCGAAAAGTTCTTGGTTAAGCTCAGCAGATTCTGTACGGTTGATTTTATCAACTGTAAATTCGAACTCACCATTCAGGTCAGCTACAACTTCTTTGCTTAAACCAGTTACGTGTGCAAGTGCTGCATTGTCGTCGCCAAAAGCTTTACGGATATCAAATTTGATAACATCGCCTTCTTTAACACCAACAAATTGCTCTTTTCCTTCTACTACGCGAGTAGTAGGGATAAGCGTTTTAGACTGGAACTCACCGTCTATCTGCTTCAGCTCACCAGAGATAAAATCACCTTCTTCAGATGTCTCAGGGTTTACTGTTTTGCCGAACTGGCGCTTCAGGTTTTCGTAAGCCTCATCAATTGTTTTCTGGTCAACCTCGATTGCGTAACCCTCTACGCTTTTATCCAGCGGAAGGTTAAAGTCAGGAAGTAAACCTACTGCATAATTAAATTCAAAGTCTTTCTGGTTATCCCAATCGATATCAGCCTGGTTTGGCTCAGGAAGTGGCTCGCCCAGAAGCTTAACATCATTGTCTTTAATGTACTTTGAGATTTCTTCCTGCAGAAGCTTATTGATTTGCTCTACAAGGATGCTCTTGCCATACATTTTCTTTACAAGACCGGCAGGCACTTTACCAGGTCTGAAACCCTTGATTTGTGCTTTTTTGCTATACTCTTTAACCTGCTGATCTACCTTTGAAGCGTAATCGGCCTCTTCCAGTACTACCTTCAGTTGCGCGTTAGTGCTGTCGGTTTGGTTTAATGTAATATTCAAGGCTGTATAAAGTTTTAATTTTGAAATATCTACTAATAACAAACCCCCAACATGGCTGTTGAGGGTTTATGTTTTGTGCGGATGGAGGGACTCGAACCCCCATGCCTCGCAGCGCTAGATCCTAAGTCTAGTGCGTCTACCAATTTCGCCACATCCGCTTGAAGTGTGCTTGTTTGTTATTGTGATGCAAAGGTAAGCAAGGAATTTTAAACTGCAATACCTGCTGCAAAAATTTTTAAAATATTTTTTCTGCTAGATATATAAAACTACTCATACTGCCTTTAACACAGGAGGTTATTGATTGCAGTGTAGAATCAATTATATTTGAGATATATTTGAAACTTAAACAGGCACTACCCACTTATACTTAATAGTAAGCATTTTGTCACCCAAAGCTAATTGCTTACTTTGATTACAACATATGGTTACAACAATTGATCCGGAGGCAGAACGCAAAGAAATTTTAAGGTATTACAGGAGATTATTAAGGTATGCTAAGCCCTTTTTAAAGGACAACGACGCCAAAATAATTAAGAAAGCCTTTAATACTTCTGTGGAGGCGCATAAGGATATGCGTCGTAAGTCCGGTGAACCCTATATATATCACCCTTTAGCTGTAGCCCAGATAGCCGTTGAAGAGATAGGTCTGGGGACCACTTCTATTGTTGCTGCTCTTTTACACGATGTGGTGGAAGACACCGACATGGAAATTGCGGATGTAGAGCGTGAGTTTGGGCCTAGTGTGGCACGCATTATAGAAGGGTTAACTAAGATTTCCGGTGTTTTTGATTATGGTTCGTCGCAGCAGGCGGAGAACTTCCGTAAGATGTTGCTTACCCTTAGCGACGATGTACGAGTTATACTTATTAAACTAGCCGATCGCCTACACAACATGCGTACGCTGGATAGTATGCCGCGCCACAAACAGTTGAAGATTGCATCGGAAACAATGTACCTGTACGCGCCGCTTGCACACCGTTTGGGTCTATATGCCATTAAGTCGGAGTTGGAAGATTTATACTTGAAGTATACAGATACCGAAACATATAAGGATATCTCCAATAAGATCAGGCAGACACGCAGCGCACGGGGCAAGTTTATTAAAGATTTTATTTCCCCGATAGAAGAGGAGCTTAGAAAGTATGGCTTTAAGTTTAACATCAAAGGCCGGCCTAAATCTATTTACTCTATCCTTAAAAAGATAAAGAAGCAGAACATCACCTTTGATGAGATTTACGACCTTTTTGCCATACGCATTATACTTGACGTGCCGCTGGAGAACGAGAAGGCTGCCTGCTGGCAAGTATACTCTATTATAACAGACTTCTACCAACCAAACCCTGACCGCCTGCGCGACTGGGTGAATACGCCTAAGGCAAATGGCTACGAATCGCTGCATACTACAGTAATGAGTAAGTCGGGGCAATGGGTGGAGGTACAGATCCGCACCAAGCGTATGGATGAGATCGCCGAACGTGGCTACGCTGCCCATTGGAAGTATAAAACCGATAGCTCGCAAGGTGGTGAGTCTGGCTTAGAGATGTGGATTAATAAGGTGCGCGACATGCTGGAAAGTAACACTGCCAATGCACTTGAGTTCATGGATGAGTTCCGCAAAAACCTGTTCGTGGAAGAGGTGTTTGTGTTTACGCCTAAAGGTGAGCTGATTATACTTCCCGATAAAGCCACAGCATTAGATTTCGCATTTGAGATTCACAGCCAAATAGGGTTGCAGTGCTTGGGCGCTAAAGTAAATCAAAAACTGGTGCCCCTGAGCTATCGCCTGAAAAACGGAGACCAAGTTGAGATACTTACCTCGCAAAAGCAGAAGCCCAATGAAGAATGGCTGCAGTATGTAGTTACTTCTAAGGCTCGTTCTAGAATTAAGGAAGCATTGCGTGAAGAGCGTAAGAATCGTGCTGAGCAAGGTAAGATTATGCTCGATCGCCGCCTGGAGCAACTAAATGTTCAGGATACGCAGGCTAGCATGAACAAACTGATGGCTTTCTTTAATGTGCCATCGCTTCAGGACCTGCATTACCGTATTGCTACGGGTCATATAGATATAAAGAACATCAAAGAAGTTATCTTTACAGCATCGTCTGATAAAGGTAACTCAATGTTGGAGCCAAAATCTTTTGATAAAGAGGTGCAGAAGATTAGAGGCGTAAACTCCGATATGCTGGTGATAGGAGAGAACACTTCTAATATGGAGTATAGAGTGGCCTCCTGCTGTAATCCGATTCCCGGTGATGATGTGTTTGGTTTCCAGACGGAGGATGATGGTATTGAAATACACCGTACCAACTGCCAGCGCGGCATAGAGTTAATGTCGAACTATGGCAACCGGATTATCAAGGCTAAATGGACCGACCAGAAAGAATTGGCTTTTCTGGCTGGTATTCGGATAAAGGGTACAGACAGGGTAGGACTTGTAAATGATTTAACCCGTATCATCTCAAATAGCTTAAAAGTAAATATGCGTTCTATAACCATAGATTCCAACGATGGAATTTTTGAAGGAAATATCATGGTGTTCGTAAATGATACCAGCCATCTGGAGAGGTTAATGCAACGCATGGGTAAAGTAAACGGTGTACTAACAGTAGAGAGATTCGATTAAGAAGAAGTACACTATAGTATATAGTATAAATAAAGACATGGCATTAAATCAAAATAAATTTGAAGAAGTAAAGAAGATCTTTACAGCATACTTAGAGAGCAAGAGCCTGCGCAAAACTCCTGAGCGGTACGCCATATTAGAGGAGATTTACTCGCGCGACGGGCACTTTGATGTGGAGTCGCTTTATATAAGTATGAAAAACAAAAATTATCAGGTTAGCCGAGCCACAGTTTACAACACATTAGACCTGCTGGTGGAGAATGACTTGGTAAGCAAGCATCAGTTTGGCCGAAACCTGGCGCAGTATGAAAAGTCATATGGCTATCGTCAGCACGACCACGTCATCTGCACCGAGTGTCATAAAGTGGTGGAGTTTTGCGATCCGCGCGTGCACCAGATCCAGACAATGGTGGGTGAACTGCTAAATTTTCATATCTTGCATCACTCCCTGAATTTATACGGTATCTGCGGCGATTGCCGTGCAAAAAAGGCTACAGAAGAAAAGCAATATGAAGTATCAGATAGAGCTGAAGGATGATATCTTATTTATAAGACTGGAAGGTGACCTAATCGCTGGCACTGATACTCAGTTAATGATTGAAGATACCGATAAACAGCAGGATGGGAATGTGCTGCTTTGCGCAGTAGATTTATCTAGTGTTCGCTTCATGGACAGCAGCGGCATGGGAGTGCTGGTTTCCTTACTTACAAAGTTCCGGAACCGTGGCGGTGAACTCGTGCTTATCAAGCCGTCCAATCATATTCGCAAGCTACTAATCGTTACAAAGCTAAACGCAATTTTTACTATCGCAGAAAACGATAACTTTGCGGCTCAATTCTTAAAGGAATCAATTTACTAAAACCATAATGGCAGTTGATATATTAATAGGTTTGCAGTGGGGCGACGAAGGAAAAGGGAAAATCGTCGACGTACTTGCACCAACCTATGACATAGTTGCCCGTTTTCAGGGCGGACCAAATGCAGGTCACACGTTAGAGTTTGAAGGTACAAAGCACGTATTACATCAGATCCCTTCTGGTATTTTTCATCCGCACATCAAAAACATTATAGGTAACGGCGTAGTGCTGGATCCTATTGTTTTCCGTACTGAGATGCAGAAATTGACTGACAGAGGTGTAGATGCTGCTAAAAACTTGTATATCTCTAAAAAAGCTGCCTTAATCCTGCCATCTCATAAAGTACTTGACAGAGTATCTGAAGAGGCATTGGGTAGCGGTAAAATCGGCTCTACTCTAAAAGGCATTGGCCCAACTTACCAAGACAAAATAGGTAGAGTTGGATTGCGTGTCGGTGATATATTGGCTGATGACTTTCAGGATAGATATAATAAACTAGTAGAGCGCCATAGGAAAACTGTAGAGTTTTATGGTCAGCAGTTAGAGCTGGGCGAACAGGAGCAGGCGTTCTTTGACTCTGTAGACTACCTACGCTCACTAAACCTTGTTGACAGTGAGTATATGATCAATGAAGCATTGCAGGCCGGAAAGAAAATTCTTGCTGAAGGTGCACAGGGTTCATTACTAGATGTTGATTTCGGAACTTATCCATTTGTGACCTCATCGACTACATTAGTAGCCGGTGCATGTACAGGTTTGGGAGTAGCTCCTAAGTATATAGGAGAAGTATATGGTATATTTAAAGCTTACTGCACTCGTGTAGGAAGCGGACCCTTCCCAACAGAACTCAATGATGAAGTAGGAGAGCAAATAAGACAAGCTGGTAGGGAGTTCGGTTCTACTACAGGTCGGCCGCGCCGTTGTGGGTGGGTAGATTTACCTAGCCTTAAGTATTCTATAATGCTTAATGGTGTAACGCAACTGAACATGATGAAGGCGGATGTCTTAACAGAGTTCGATACTATAAGTGTATGTACTCATTATAGGCTCCCATCAGGAGAAGTAACTGATAAAGTACCTCATTCTTTAGAAGAGGGTAACGTTGAGCCTATCTATACAGAATTGCCAGGCTGGAAAGTAGACCTAAATAAAATCGATTCTGTAGATCAATTGCCTGAAGCATTTAGAAATTACCTTGCATTTGTGGAAGAGCATCTACAGGTTCCAATTACAATAGTATCAGTAGGGCCAGATAGGAAGAGTACATTAAAAAGGAATGCTGTGAGTCTTGTATAGTATATACAAAAGGGAATAGTAAAAGAAAGAGGTTCAGCAAGAAAAGCTGAACCTCTTTCTTTTGAG
>NZ_JBBKTR010000018.1:0-101619 GCF_037892465.1 Pontibacter sp. H249
ACTTCAGACGAGACAATACAAACTTGGTATAGAATCAGCCCAAAAGTATATAAAGTACTTTGATTCATATTCTATAAACTGGTTTGCATTTATGGAGAATTATTTTCTATTGGCAATCCATTCTAAAGATTATGTGCTAGCCTTAAATATTCTGGCTACCGCTTTTCATGAACAACATATCGCTAAACTTGCAGAGTATTCTAAAGAGTGTTGGGAATTATATCGCCGTTATGCTCTGTTAGCTTCAAAGCATGCCGGCAATGATATATTTTCGCATACGATTCTTTCTAATGTAACAGATTCGCTTGCTATTATTCCTAAAGATAAGGTTGGTTTCAATATCACGATTATAATCTTAGGCCTATTAGAAGATTTTGCTAAGCCAGGATTTGATTTGAGCCAGAGCCATATCGACAGAATCAACAGTTACACTTTTAAATATCTGAAAGGACCAAAAGCTGAGCGGGCCAAACTTTTTTTTAAGCTAATGCTACTGGCCATTAACTCAAACTTGGATTATAATGTCATTATTAAGAAAGACAAAGCTATTTTAGAGTCTCTGCAGAAGCTACCTATACCCGGATCTGCCTTTGCAGAGGTGGAGATAATTCCATATGAACACCTATGGGAAATTGTGCTGAACATTATAAAATCAAGAAATAGTAATAGCACGAAAAGTATAGTACAGAGTTCATTCTAAATACTTGTAGTTAAATTTATTTAGTGGACCCATTGGAGAGGTGGTGTATTAACGGTAAATCAGCAGGATTTAACAAGGGTGTCGATATTTTTCTTATTTTTCAAGTATGGAAAAGAACAACCCCACTGTTACCCGCGCCTGGTGCTTTTATGATTGGGCCAACTCTGTTTATTCGCTGGTAATTACCTCAACTATTTTCCCGATCTATTACAGCGCGGTTGCCGAAAATCCAGATGGTACTTCTATTGTTAGTTTCTTTGGGTTTAGCCTGGAAAGTTCGGTGCTCTTTTCCTATGCCATTTCAGGAGCGTTTTTGATCATCGCTCTGATGAGCCCATTGCTCACAGCCATTGCCGACTACAGCGGACGTAAAAAGCTGTTCATGCAGCTTTTCTGCTATCTTGGCTCCATATCCTGTGCCGGCCTATACTTTTTTACCCGCGATACCTTTACCATTTCTGTTTTACTTTTTGTAATGGCCTCTATCGGGTTTAGTGGCAGTATTGTGTTCTATAACTCATACCTGCCAGAGATAGCCACCGAAGATCAGTATGACAGGTTGAGTGCAAAAGGCTTTTCGATGGGCTATATCGGGAGTGTTTTGCTGCTAATCTTTAACCTGGCTATGATTCTGCAGCCGGGCTTTTTCGGAATTGCGGCCGAAAACACATCACTACCACCGCGCATCGCTTTTCTAACGACAGGCATCTGGTGGTTTGGCTTTGCACAGTATACTTTTTACCATCTGCCCAGCAATGTGTACCATCGCAAGCCAAAGGGCAGCTGGATATTAAACGGATTTAAAGAACTGCAAAAGGTACTGAGCCAAGTAAAGCAACTGCCCATGCTCAAGCGTTTTCTGCTAGCCTACTTCTTTTTTAACATGGGGGTACAAACAGTAATGTATGTGGCTACTATCTTCGGAATCGAAGTGCTTAACCTGGAGAGTAACGCGCTTATCACAACCATCCTAATCATACAATTAGTGGCCATTGGCGGTGCTTACGCTTTTGCTATACTTTCTGGTAAGTATGGCAACATCAGAGCCTTAATTATAGCTGTTATCATCTGGATAGGCATTTGTATTGGCGCTTACTTTATTCGTGGCGAGTTCGACTTTTATGTGCTGGCAGCTATTGTTGGTTCTGTAATGGGTGGTATTCAGACGCTTTCTCGTTCTACATACTCCAAGCTTATTCCGTCGGCAACACAAGACCATGCGTCATACTTTAGCTTTTATGATGTAACCGAGAAAGTATCTATTGTACTGGGTACACTGGCATATGGTGCTATTGCTCAAATAACAGGCTCCATGCGCAATAGTATACTTGCCCTTATCGTCTTCTTTGCTATTGGTCTGATATTCTTGTTTAGGATAAAGGGTAAGAAATCTCTGGAGCCCCAGGCTGAAGTAAATGAGCCTGCTAAGGTATAGTTATCTTGTTTATTAGGCGTTCGGAGATGTAGAGACGCAATACGTTGCGTCTTGCTTGCTACAGGGCGATTGGTTTCGTTATTGGTAGGTGAGGAAGTATAAGCTTATACTTTGATGCCTCTGAAAATATAAGTTACGGCTCGCTGAAGTCTGAAGACTTTCCATCATATTAAGTTACAAGTAATACTGCGCTAAGCACTTGCACTAGAAAGACCATAGAGCAACAGAATCCATCAAAACAAAAATCCCGCTGAAGTATAAACTCCAGCGGGATTTTTGTTTTAAAGAGCATTTGCCTCTTTACATTTCTACTTCTTATAAACTTGCTTGCCATTCAGGTAAGTATAAAGCACCTGCAGGCCGCGCATCTCCTCAGGCTTTACTTTCATCAGGTCTTTGTCTACAAGTATGAAATCGGCGAATTTACCGGCCTCTATACTTCCTTTCTCGTTCTCTTCGAAGTTAGACTTGGCCGCCCAGATCGTCATGCCTCTAAGAGCCTCTTCACGGCTCAAGGCGTTCTCCATCTGGAAACCGGCTGATGGCCAGTTTTTTGCATCCTGGCGTGCTACTGCCGAATGGAAAGTATAAAATGGGTTAATGTCTTCTACAGGGAAATCGGTACCCAGCGGAATGTAGCCATTCTGCTGCAACAGCTGCTTAAACGGATAAGCATGCTTTATACGCTCCTTACCCAGCCTGTCGCCAGCCCAGTACATATCCGAAGTGGCATGTGTTGGCTGCACAGACGGGATAATGCTGTACTGGCCAAACTTGTCCATGTCGGCTGGGTTGATGATCTGAGAGTGCTCTATTCTCCAGCGTTTATCGTTTTTGCCGCCTAATACTTCACCATAGATATCCAGCAACAAACGGTTAGCAGAGTCGCCGATGGCATGTGTGTTCATCTGAAAACCATGCTGGTTCATCAGCTTAGCCAGGTCGCGGAACTCCTGCTCCGAAGCCAGTAAAAAGCCATAGTGATTGTGCTTGTCGGCGTACGGCTTAATAAGGTTAGCGCCTCTTGACCCTAACGCGCCATCAGAATAAATCTTGAAAGAGCGCACATTCAGCCTGTCAGTTTTGTAAGTACCGTTCTTGAAATAGTAGTCCTGGTTCTCTTTGCTTGGGTTTAGCATGGCATAAACACGCATCTGCATTTCGCCTTTTTTATGCATGTCGTCCATCAGATCTACCGTAGACTTATCCAAACCAGCATCATCTACAGAGGTAAGGCCAACTGCAAAGCAGTTTGCTTCAGCGTTTTTAAGGGCCTGGCGTTTATCTACCTCGTCTGCATCTGGTATTTTAGCTGATACCATGTCAATGGCATTGTCAATCAGGATACCGGTCATTTTGCCACCTTCTACCTCAACCAAGCCACCTACCATTTTGGTTTTAGGCGTGATGCCGGCCAGGTCAAGTGCCTTTTGGTTAACTAAAGCAGCATGCCCATCTACGCGGGTAAGTATAACCGGCACATCCGGAAACAGCTGGTCCAAGGTATCCTTCGTCGGGAACTCCTTCACAGTCCAGTCATTCTGATCCCAGCCACGGCCTGTTATCCACTCTGTGTCCGGATATTTCTTACGCTGCTCCGTTACCTTCTGCACCACCTCCTTAAACGATTCTGTACCTACCAGGTCAGCAGACTGCAGTGCCAGGCCATAGCGGTAGAAGTGAGCGTGCGCATCAATAAAGCCAGGGTAAACAGCTTTGCCTTCAGCGTTTAGTTCTTCAGTAGCTTTATACTTTCCGCGAATCTCGTCAGATGTACCTACGGCTATGATCTTACCGTCTTTCACGGCAAAGGCCTCGGCAGTATCGAAGTTGTCGTTCACAGTATAAACCGTGCCATTGTACACGATCAGGTCAGCTTGCTCGGCACCTGTCTGGGCGCTGGTACAGGCACTTAAAGTAGCGCTGCCCAACAGTAAGGCAGCAGCAAAGGTGCGTAAGGTTCTGGTCATAAGGGTTAGTGTTGTGCTTATTATTCGAAGCGCATGTGTTTTACTGAGTCGCCGGTATTAATAAGTTCTGTTAAAGAGTCAATACCAATGCTCAGGTGCTTTTCTACATAGTTAGTAGTTACTAATTTATCGCTTTCAGATGTCTTCACACCCTCCGGTATCATCGGGTTATCAGACACCAGCAACAGTGCACCATGCGGAATCTCGTTGATGAACCCAACCGTGAATATAGTAGCTGTTTCCATATCAATACCCATGGCGCGGATCTGACGCAGGTATTCTTTAAAGTCTTCGTCGTGTTCCCAAACACGACGGTTAGTCGTATAAACTGTGCCGGTCCAGTAGTCCATTTCATGCTTCTTGATCATAGACGAAACTGCACGCTGCAAGCGGAACGACGGAAGAGCAGGAATTTCAGGTGGCAGGTAATCATCAGAGGTACCTTCGCCACGGATAGCTGCAATCGGTAGTATAAGGTCGCCGATCTGGGTTTTTCTTTTTAAACCACCGCACTTGCCTAAGAATAAAGCAGCCTTTGGCTTAACGGCAGAAAGCAAATCCATTACAGTTGCAGCCATGGCGCTACCCATACCAAAGTTGATAATGGTAATGTTGTTGGCCGTAGCCGTTTGCATTGGTTTGTCCAGGCCTCGTATTTCTACACCGAACCGGTCGGCAAACATTCTAACGTAATTTATAAAGTTAGTAAGCAGAATGTACTCACCAAACTCATCGAGAGGCACGCCGGTGTACCGGGGCAACCAATCGCTAACTATTTCTTCTTTGGTCTTCATAATGTCAAGTTAAGTAATTTGATATAAAAAATCCGCCTTGGTAGGGTAGCTACTGGGGCGGAGCATGATAAAATGGCTAAATTGCGGCATGGAAGCACTCAACTTGCCACCATTTGAATACAAAATTACAAAATCCGGCGCTAATTACCTGATTTTTGATGCCCTGCGCCGAAAAAACGTTGTACTTACGCCTGAGGAGTGGGTAAGGCAGCATTTTGTGCACTACCTGATCGGTACGTTGGGTTATCCTAAAGGCTTGGTAAGTATAGAGCGCGGCACCAGTTACAACACCCTTCAAAAGCGCACAGATCTTTGCGTGTATAACCAACAGGGCAAGCCGCACCTGCTCGTAGAGTGTAAGGCCGCATACGTGCCCATTACGCAGGATGTTGTGAAACAGGTTTCTGTGTACAACCAAACACTGCAGGCAAAGTTTGTAGTTATCACCAATGGTCTGCAACATTTTTGCTGGCAGGTAGATTTTGAAACCAGAAAGTTTGAACCGCTGCAGGAGATACCTCTTTGCAGTTTTGATTGAGTGGATGAGTGATTGAGTGAATACTCCATTTTTGTCATCCCGACGATAGGAAAGATCTTTTTAGAATTCTATTTAGATCTCTACAGCTAAGCTGGCTCTCTTCGACTTACGCCTCACGAGTGTTCGAGATAACAGTTTAATTATTCACTCAATCACTCATCCACTCATTCAAAATTACTCCAAATAAAGCCTGTTATTCACCATTCCGCTTCTGAAATACTGCACGTAAGCTTTTAGCTGTTGCTCCGCAGCTGGGGCAGGAGAGGAGGCAGGGGCAAATTCGGGGAAAGTATAAAACCGTATATGGTCATCCAATGTAAGCTCTGTTACGGCGTTCTGCTGCACGAGTAAGTATGAGTTGCCATTAAAAAGTATGGCGCTTCCGGTGGTAGTGCTATCAAACAATGATTTTCCGAAGGGTAGCACTTTGTTTGTATTGATGTTGAGGTAATCAACCACAGTGGGTAGAATATCAGTGTGCTGGGCAATCTGCGCCGGGTTTATACTTTCGAGTTGTTTGTTTGGGTGAAAAAGCAACAGCGGCACACGGTAATGGCCTAGCTCGTTCTGGTAAGCCGGATCTATACTTTTCTGGGTATGGTCTGCAGTAAGTATAAACAATGTGTTGTTGTACCAGGGCTGCTTAGAAGCAGTTTTAAAGAACTCGCGCAGGGCATGGTCTGCGTAGCCAATAGATTCGTGTATCTCCAACTCACCCTGTGGGAAGCGGCCTTTATACTTTGCCGGTACCGTGTAAGGTTGATGAGAGCTTAGCGTAAACAGGGTAGCAAAGAAAGGCTTGTCCTTATCACTTAACTTGGTTGCTACATAGTTCAGGTAAGGCTCATCGAAAATGCCCCATAAGCCGTCAAAATCCTCAGCCCGTTTTTCAGATGGATACTCGTCAAGACCATAATATTCCTGAACGCCAGCTTGTTTGGCAAAGTTGTTAAAGCCCATAGTGCCATTGGCAGCCCCATGGAAAAAAGCAGTATTATAGCCGGCTTCCTGCATCACGGTGCCCAATCCATATACTTTGTTAGCCTGATAAGCAGAGGTAATATAAGGCTCCTGCATGAGCGAAGGTATACTCGAAAGTACTGATGGCAACGCCTCAATAGACTTGCGTCCGTTGGCAAAGGCATTGTTAAAGAGCACTCCTTGCGTACTCAATGAATCCAGAAAAGGGGTGTAACCTTTACCGTTGTTAAGTGCACCTACATACTCAGCTGCAAAGCTTTCAAGTATGATGATCACCACATTCTCCTTTAGCTGTTTTTCACCCTGCTGGCTATACTTGGCAGGGTTGAAAGCTAAGGCAGTTAATAGGCTTTCCTGGTCGGGGAAGTAATTTTTCTGCTCCAGTTGGGGCTTGCCTATGCCTTTGATAAAGGTGAACGAACTATTCAGCGATAAATGCCCAAGAGAGGCAGGTTCAAGTATAAAAGCATGGCTCACGCGCAAGGGCTTTAGCTGCCAACCGCCACGTATTGCCAGTACAGCAAGTGCAGCTACAAATAACAGCCGCATAGAGCGCAGCAGGATGTTCTTCTGGAAAGTATAAGGCTCTCTTACGTTAGGATATACTTTTGCCAGCAAGTATACCACCACTATAAAACCCAGTACAATCAGCCAGTAGTTCTGTATCAATTGGCCCAGTTGGTCCATGATATCAGCTGTGATGGTGGTTACCTCGTTGCTGGAGCGTTTGCCGATGAACTTAAAAAACTCTACATCTACTAACGACAGCGCAATAAAAGGTACATTGGTCAGTATAAACCATATTTTAAGCACTCGCTGGTAAGTTGGGTGCAAGGTTTTTCCCCACGGAAAAAGCGAGCCAAGTATAAATGGAGCATTAATAATGGCAATAGCAGCAAAATCAAACCGTAAGCCATACAGGAACGCCAAAAAAGTATCTGTAGCCGATGCCTCAGCAAAAGCGCTGTAGTTGAAAGTATAGAATAGCAGCCGAAGTAGCATGTACAAAACCAGGAGTAAACCCAGCCGCCGCAGCAACAGCTTAAATGAACTATCAAACATCAAGTATAATCTTATCTAAATTGCAGCTAAAGTATGGCTGCAATAGCTTTTACATTTATAAGGAAAATTTTACCCACTCCTAAGCCCTTAAAAGGGCAATTTCTAAATATGGTGCAAGAGTTTATCCTCGGGACCTGTTATAACTGGGAATCTGGACCAGTCGAATCTCAGATTCAACATCATCGTTAGGTACGGAAATAATTTCCGCGTCAGAAATAGAGATTCTCCTCTTGGGAGCGGGAGGGGCAGGTTTACATCTACTGAACCCTCCTATAACCCAATCACAAAGATACAACCAAAATTCCGTACAAAAGCAGAGCGCCTTTCCAACCGAAGTCAGAAAGGCGCTCTATAAGTATAAAATTTTAGCTTACGCTAGTACAGTCTCAACTGGAGTATAGTCAAGGCCAAATGCCTCGGAAACACCTTTGTACACAACTTTACCTTTTACCACGTTTAATCCAAGCTTCAGCTCGTTGCTGTCGGCGCAAGCCTGCTTCCAGCCTTTGTTCGCTATCTGGATAGCGTAAGGGAGCGTAGCGTTTGTAAGGGCAAGCGTAGAAGTATAAGGTACAGCACCTGGCATGTTAGCCACGCAGTAGTGAACCACATCATCGATAATGTAAGTTGGGTTCTCGTGCGTAGTTGGTGTACACGTCTCGATACAGCCACCTTGGTCAACGGCAACGTCTACTACTACAGTACCTGGGCGCATTTCCTTTAGCATTTCTCTTGTGATCAGGTGTGGAGCCTTAGCGCCAGGGATAAGTACAGCACCAATGATCAGGTCATGTGTCGGAAGCAGCTCACGGATGTTATATTCGTTCGACATGAACGTGTTCACGTTAGCAGGCATGATATCATCCAGGTAACGCAGTCTTGCCAGGTTTGTGTCAAGTATAGTTACATCGGCACCCATACCGGCAGCCATTTTAGCAGCGTTTGTACCTACTACGCCACCACCCAAAATCATAACTTTAGCAGGACGAACACCTGGTACGCCACCTAGCAAAATGCCACGGCCTTTAAGTGGCTTCTCCAGGTATTTAGCACCTTCCTGGATAGACATACGGCCCGCAACCTCTGACATCGGAACAAGCAAAGGAAGGCTTCTGTCGGCACGCTCTACTGTTTCGTAAGCAAGGCAGATAGCTTTCTGCTTGATCATGGCGTGCGTAAGCGGCTCGTAAGAAGCAAAGTGGAAGTACGTGAACAACAACTGGTCTTCCTTAATCAGGTTGTACTCAGACTCAATTGGCTCTTTTACCTTGATGATCATCTCGGCGATGCCATAAACCTCTTCAATGCTAGGAAGTATAGTTGCACCAGCGCTTACATATAAATCATCCGAGAATCCGCTACCCTCACCGGCAGTAGACTGTACATAAACTGTGTGGCCATTGCGCACCAGTTCTACCACACCAGCAGGAGTAACACCTACACGGTTCTCGTTATTCTTGATTTCCTTAGGAACACCAATAATCATGTCGTTCTTAATTTATGGTAAAATGTGTTTAGTTTTTGTTAAAGTTGGCGCAAATATACCATAAGTTAATGGAAATAAAAGGGTAATTAAACAGAGCTTGTTAAGTGGCTGAGGTTAAGGCTGAAAATGCCTGAAATGAGTGAAATATTTCGTGCCAAGTATGCGGATGTACAAACCCCTTTAAATGAAAAAAGGCAGCGATAAAATCACTGCCATTAGTACAAAATAAAACTATGAAAAAAACTATCTGAAAGGTACCGGCTGTGCGCCCTCCCTTAACATATTTTTTGAAGCCAGACTCTCTACTACAGTTGCCTTCAGCGTTAGCTTCAGGTCCGGCATTATAATATCATTCGAAACGATGGTAACCACCTCATTTTGCTCTTTCAACATCATCGGAACGTAAGTAAGTTCCAAAATTGCCGTTTGTCCGGGCTTTAATGATGGTTCGGAAACCTTAAAGCTTACACAGTTGCAAGAGGCCTTTACACCTTGTATAACAAGTGGTTGCCGGCCAGTGTTTTTTACTGTGAATTTAGCTACTGCTTTTTGTCCTTTTTCAAGTTTTCCAAAGTTATAGCTTGTGCTTCCAACTGCCAAACGCGGCGACCTTGCTTTTTGTTCCTGCGTGTAACTTGTTTTCAAATCTTTTGGTCCAACTTCGCCTTTTATGTACAAAACCTGCGTTTGCGTTGCAGCGTTCGACGTAACAGTGATGGACTTATGAAACGGGCCCGGCCGGCCTGTGCTATTATACATTGCTTTAATCGTGCCAGTTTTACCTGGCAGGATCGAATCTTTGGTCCAATCCGGAGTGGTGCAACCGCAAGATGGCTGTACCGCCGAAATAATTACGGGTTGGTTGCCTACATTTTTAACCTTAAACTCGTAAGCAGCCTGGGTACCTTCGGCAATTGTACCGAAATCGTGTGTCTCTTTTTCAAATTTTAACGCACCTTGCCCATTGGCTGTACCTACAGCAAATATAAAGGAAAGTAGCAATAATAAGTAAAGATTTCTTTTCATATGCTTAAAGAAAGCAAAAATTTAGTAAAAAGTGCCCATACTACACCGGGCAAGACAAATATATAAAATCTTTTTTCAAAAACAGAAAGGCTGCTATTGTGCCAGTTTACTGTAGAAAAGCGCCTAATTTGAATTTAGGTGAATCTTCTGTACTTTTGACAAGAATAAAATCATTTGGTTTAAACAAGAAATCATGCAAACTGCTGAAGCATCTATAACTCAGAGATTAACAGCTGAAGAAATATTAAACGATTATCGTATTGCGTGGGAAAGCCGTCAGGCCAGCTTAGCTGGTCGTAAGGAGGTTTTCATGGGCAAAGCCAAATTCGGCATCTTCGGAGATGGCAAAGAGGTGGCGCAGTTGGCGATGGCCAAGTTCTTCCAGAACGGCGACTTCCGCTCCGGCTATTACCGCGACCAGACTTTTATGTTTGCCATTGGTGAATTAACGCTGCAACAATACTTTGCTCAGTTGTATGCCCACACCGATGTAGAGGCAGAGCCATCAACCGCTGGCCGTGCCATGAACGGCCACTTTGGTACCCGCCTGTTAGACGACGAAGGCAAATGGAAAAATCTTACTGATTCAAAGAATTCAAGTTCTGATATATCGCCTACTGCATCGCAAATGCCGCGTTTGGTAGGTTTGGCTTATGCCTCTAAACTGTACCGCCAAAACCCTGAGCTGCAAAGCCTGAATCAGTTTTCAGTAAATGGTAATGAAGTTGCCTTTGGCACCATCGGTAATGCATCTACCTCAGAAGGTATGTTCTTCGAGGCCATAAATGCCGGCGGTGTATTACAGGTGCCTATGCTGGTGTCGGTTTGGGATGATGGCTACGGTATTTCTGTGCCAGCGGAGTATCAGACTACCAAAGGAAGTATTTCTGAGATTCTAGCCGGTTTCCAGCGCAATGCGGAAGGGGAGCAGGGCTACGAGGTATTTAAAGTGAAGGGCTGGGATTATGCCGCTCTATGTGAGACTTACGAGGCTGCTGTGCGTGTTTGCCGTGAGCAGCATGTGCCGGTACTGGTGCACGTAGAGGAGCTTACGCAGCCGCAGGGACACTCAACCTCTGGTTCGCATGAGCGCTACAAGTCTAAAGAGCGTTTGGAATGGGAGGCAGCGTATGATTGCCTTAAAAAGATGCGCGAGTGGATCTTGAGCACAGAAATTGCTACCACAGAGCAGTTAGATAGTATAGAGAATGAGGCGAAAGAGGCAGTTAGAAACGCTAGAAGCAGCGCCTGGAATGCCTTTGCCAGCGATATCAAAGCTGACCACGAAGAGGCGCTCCGCCTGTTGGTTAACCTAGCTGCTGCCAGTGAGCACATCACTGAAGTTGCTACAATTACCGAAGAACTTCGCAAAGTAGGTACCCCGATCCGTAGCGATGCTGTTAGAGCCGCGCGCCGCGCCCTACGCTACGTGCGTGACGAGCGCAACCAAGCCAAACGTGAGTTGGTGGAGTGGCTGGAGCAGACGCTAGGCGAAAATTCAGATAGATTTAACTCATACCTGTTCAGCCAGTCCGATGAGTCTGCGCTGCTGGTAGAGGAGGTAAAGCCAGAATTTGATGATAACTCGCCTGTAGTTGACGGCCGTGAGGTACTGCAGGCTTGCTTTGATGCCATACTTGCCCGCGACCCACGCGTGTTTGCCATCGGCGAAGACGTAGGTTTTATAGGTGACGTGAACCAGGCTTTTGCAGGATTACAGGAAAAGTATGGCGAACTACGCGTAACCGATACCGGTATCCGTGAGTGTACCATTATTGGCCAAGGTATAGGCGCTGCCTTACGCGGATTGCGTCCGATCACTGAAATTCAGTACCTGGATTATCTGTTATACGCGATCCAAATATTGTCTGACGACGTGGCTTGCTTACAGTATCGTACCAAAGGCGGCCAGAAAGCTCCGCTTATTGTGCGTACACGTGGCCACAGGCTGGAAGGTATCTGGCATTCGGGCTCTCCGATTGGCATGATCCTGCACAGCATTAGAGGTATGCACGTGCTGGTGCCGCGCGATATGACACAGGCTGCTGGTTTCTATAACACTATGCTGAAGTCTGATGAGCCGGCATTGATCATCGAGTGCCTGAACGGTTACCGCCTGAAAGAGCGCATTCCGAACAATATCGCTGAATTTACAGTGCCGCTTGGTAAACCGGAAATCTTGAGACAGGGAGAAGATATCACCATTGTTACCTATGGTTCTATGTGCCGTATCGTAATGGAAGCCGCCAAACAGTTAGAGGAGTTTGGTATTTCTGCTGAAGTGATTGATGTGCAGACGCTACTGCCTTTTGATATTGAGCACATGATTGCAGACTCTGTTCGTAAAACAAACCGTGTGTTGTTTGCTGACGAAGATGTACCGGGTGGTGCAACTGCTTACATGATGCAGCAGGTAGTGGATGAGCAAGGAGCCTGGAGATGGCTGGATTCTAAGCCGCAGTGCTTATCAGCACAAGCGCACCGCCCTCCCTATTCATCAGATGGTGACTATTTTTCTAAGCCAAACGCAGAAGACGTATTTGAAACAGTTTATGAGATACTAAACGAGGCAGATCCGCAGGCATTCCCTAAGATTTACTAAGTAGTAAACATAATTAAAGTATAAAAGAAAACCCCGGTAGCGCAAGCTACCGGGGTTTTCTTTTATACTTTAATCAATGGCTATTAAAATGTAAGTTTTATAGGTGTGGTTTCTACAATGTTACTCCTGTTTGGAACAGGTAAGTTCCTGTCGTAGATGTAAATCTGAAACTTGATAATATCTCCCGGCTTGAAGAACTCACTTGTAATGCTCGACAAAGTATACCTGATTTCGCCTTCCAGTGGCTCAGTACGATCATCAGAAGTAAGTCTGCGGAAACGGCCGCTAAAATCGAAGCCGGCCACAGGTAACTCATACTTCACAAATGCTGAGTCGGTGGGGTTGCCGGGCACCGGACGCTTTATAAATAACTCAGCTATAAAGTTATTTTCATAAATAGAACCAGGCTGGAAAGGTGCCTGGCTATCAGGGTCTGAAGTGTTGGGAGTATTATCTAATGGCCTTAACCCCAAATCACCGTTACCATCCTGGTAGCCGACTATCATGGTTAGTATGGCAGTGGTGATGCCTGTTTCCTGGTTGCTATCATTTACTTCTTTTCTATACTCAGTTTCTACCCTCAGAAACTCTATTTCAGGAGTATCAGGATAACTAGGCTCCTTGCGGCAGGAACTTAACACGAGCAGCAGTAGCAATAAGCTTGTACTGTACTTTAGCAGGTATTTCATGTGGAATGAAGGAAATGAAGCTAAATTTACTAAATCAAACGCATACAATATAGGAATTGTTTTAAATTATTCGGATACATTTTCATGTGCGTATATAGCTCTGTTATACCACATAAGCAAACCGACACTGGCACCTTTAGTAGAATTTTTATTGTGCTGCTGGGCGTATACACTACTTTTTTAATGACGGCACGTTTAACGGGAGCATGGGATACATAGTATTTATTGTTTTGGTAGGAGTGGCGGTGCTGCTGTTCTACAGATGGGCTACCCGGAAGGATCGACACCGTAAACAAGTGCTTGCTCAGGAATTTCCTGCGGAATGGCGCAAAATCTTAACAGATAGAGTAGGCTTTTACCATACTTTAAAAACAGATGAAGATAGAGGTCGCTTTGAGAAAATGCTGCAGTTGTTTCTGTCTGAGAAACGCATAACAGGCATCCAGGTAGAGGTAGACGATACAACCAAAGTGCTTGTTGCCGCCAGTGCCATTATCCCCATCTATGGTTTCCGTGACTGGGAGTACCGAAATCTGGGCGAGGTGTTTGTTTTCCCGGGGAGCATCCAAAAGTTTAAAGATCAAGAAAGTGAGGCCGTTTCAGAGATATTGGGCCGTGTAAATCCTTTCCAGAACGATCATTATGTAACACTGTCTAAACCTGCCCTGGAGCGTGGGTTTAACGACATGGCTGATCGTAAAAACGTAGGCATTCATGAGTTTGCGCACATGCTAGACCAGGCTGACGGTGAGATAGACGGAACTCCTGAAGCATACCTTCCGGCAGAGTTGGTGCAGCCGTGGCAGGAACTCATGTACCGTAAGATCAAAAGTATAAAGAAAGGGGAGTCTGATATTGATGACTACGGTGCTACCAGCGAGGCTGAGTTTTTTGCAGTTGTAACCGAGTATTTTTTTGAGAAGCCGGACCAGCTGGCAGAGAAGCACCCTAGGCTTTATACTTTACTTACAAAGATTTTTCAGCAAAACCCGAAGCGCCGTTTCCGGATAAACTTCAGGGAGTTGCTAAACCCTTATGGCAAGCGCCTTGGTCGCAACGAACCGTGCCCCTGTGGTAACGGCGAAAAGTATAAAAACTGCTGTTTAGGCAAAAAGCAGGCAGCTTAGTGCGGTATTTATACTTTCCTGATAAAGATGTACAAGAGGATAAAAATTAAGCCCCCTGCAACAAGCGCTGCAGGGGGCTTAATTTTTAAGTCAATTTAGGTTTTACGAAACAACCGGCCTTGCATAAGCTTTGGCATCCTCAGCTGTGATTTCCGGTCCGCTCATAATTACGAGGCGCTCCACCACGTTTCGAAGCTCCCGCACATTGCCACGCCAGTCTAAGCCTTTCAGATACTCTAAAGCATCAGCTGTAATGGTTTTTGGTTTGTTGCCGTAATCGTTGGCTATGTCATTCAGGAACTTGGTTACCAGGTCTGGGATGTCTTCACGGCGTTCGTTTAGCGGCGGCACATGTATCAGTATAACCCCTAAGCGGTGGTATAAGTCTTCCCGGAAATTCTTGGCCTCAATCTCCTCCAGCAGGTTCTTATTTGTAGCCGCCAGCACACGCACATCCACTTGAATATCTTTATCGCCACCTACACGTGTGATTTTATGCTCCTGTAGCGCACGCAGTACTTTAGCCTGGGCAGATAAGCTCATATCACCTACCTCATCCAGGAAAAGTGTGCCACCGTTAGCTTGCTCAAATTTACCGATGCGTTGCTTTACCGCAGAAGTAAAAGAGCCTTTCTCATGGCCAAACAATTCACTCTCGATCAATTCGCTTGGTATAGCGGCGCAGTTTACCTCTATTAAGGGGCCGTTGCTGCGGTTGCTGTGTTCGTGTATGGCACGTGCAACCAGTTCCTTACCCGATCCGTTTGGCCCGGTAATCAGCACGCGGGCATCGGTAGGGGCTACTTTTTCTATGGCCTGCTTTACACGACCCAATGCTGGCGAGGTACCAACCATTTCGTAGGCTTTGGAGATCTTCTTTTTCAGGATCTTCGTTTCCGTTACCAGTGTCGATTTATCCAGCGCATTGCGTACAGTTACCAGTAGGCGATTCAGATCTGGTGGCTTCTGCAGAAAATCGTAGGCGCCTTTTTTAGTGGCTTCTACGGCAGTATCAATCGTGCCGTGTGCCGAAATCATGATAAAAGGCGTGTCTGGCGTAATTTCCATGGCTTTTTCCAGCACTTCGATGCCATCCATGCCGGGCATTTTAATATCGCAGAGCACTACATCATACTTGTTTTTGCTCAGGTGCTGCAGTCCTTTTTCTCCGTCTTCGGCTTCGTCTACAATATAATCCTCGAACTCAAGAATCTCTTTTAACGTGCTTCGGATGGCCCTTTCGTCGTCTATAATCAGAATTTTGGGCATAGTCTTATTTTAATGTCAGGCTAAGTATATGAAATAAACAACCGCTTGTCAAGGATGCGGCTGCATAGGTGTGGAATTTCAGTTTTAACTGAATTAGGGTAGGGGAGGTTACAGGTTTTATACTTTGGGATTAGTTGAGTTACTTGTAGGGACAGGTCGCGACCTGTCCGAATCGTGCACAGGCCATCTGTCTGAATCAGGATTATTAAGTCTCAAAAGGGTAAGCAGGATTTGATTGCTGCATGTACTGTTGCCGTTTCATTGCTATTGTCATCGCGCGGACAGGTCGCGACCTGTCCCTCTACAAAGGTTGTTACTACCTGTGCGGCGGGCAAGCCTCTAGCTGTTTTTCTACTTCCGGCATAGTATATCTTTGGTTGTTGTTGCCGAAGTTGGTCTGGATGTAATTTAGCAGGTTGGTTATCTGGTCTTCGCGCAGGTCTACGCCGGGCATTGGTTTGTTATACTCGATGCCGTTAACGGTTATCGGGCCATCTATACCATGACGTATGAGGCAAGCCAACTGGTCGCGGTGCTGCTCCAGGTAATCGGCACCGGCAATAGGAGGGATAACGCCGCGCAGACCGCTACCGTCTGCCATGTGGCAGCTCTGGCAGTTGACTTCGTACAGGCGCTGGCCTTCGTTCTTCTTATTTGTGAAGCACTGGGTAAGGGTGGTAAGCATTAAGCCGCCCAGTGCTACTACCATAAGTTTATTTCTGGCCATTTTGCTTTTCTTTCAGCAGTACATCCATGTCTTTCATCAGTCGGTCCACATCTTCCTGCTCTGTGCCGTGGTAGTGGCCGCGTATGTGGCGGTTCTGGTCTACCAGCATAAAGTCTCCGCTGTGCGCAAAGCCGCCTTCTGCCTGGGCATCTTCTTGTACACCTGTAAAGTACTGCAGGGCCATAGCGTAGATGTTGTCTTTGTCGCCGGTTAAAAAGTGCCACTTATTAGTTTGTACATTCAGGCGATCAGCATAATCCCGTAGTACTGCTACTGTGTCGTGTTGTGGGTCTATGCTGTGCGAAAGTATAACTACGTTCGGGTTGTCTTTAAACTTCTCGTACACGCGCAGCATCTGGCTTTTCATTTTAGGGCAGATGGAAGGGCAGCTGGTAAAGAAGAAATCCGTTACGTATATTTTTCCGGCTACGGTTTCCTGGGTTACTTGCTGGCTGTCCTGGTTTATAAAAGCGAAGTCAGGTATCTGGTGGTAAAAGGTGTCTACTACCGTTTCGCCATCAACTACACGCTCCACGGCTTCGCGATGGCCAAGTATAGGCAAGGTTTTATCGGCAGAGTCGCTGCTGCAGGCTGAGAAAAAGCCAATGCTAAGTATAACTGCCAGCTGTAAAGTATACTTGCTAAAGGGTGCTTTACTTATCTTGATCATAAGATGTATAGGTATTGCGGGCAGCGTTGATGGTGCTGTCCATAAGGGTTTGTACTTTCTCTATTTTAACCAACTCCTGTTGCAGGTAGTTCAGAGCCTGCTCATTTGGCATGTCCTTGGCAGGGGCTTTGTACTGGCGCATCCATACCATCATGGCTTCGTCGGCGCGGTTTAGCAGCTGTATTTGTATTTGCAGGCTGTTTAGCGTAGAAGAATCGGCTTGCTGAACTTCCAAAGTGTCGCGGAGAGTGCGCAGGCCTTTACGGAGTTTATAGATGTCTCCCATTTTAGCCATAGCGGTGTCGTGCACGGCCAGCACGCGTTCCTCCAGTGCCTCTTTTTGTTCTTTGGGACTTTGGCCCTGGCTGCAGCTACAAAGTATAGCAAGTGCAAAGCTGATGGATAGTATAAGGTATTTCATGACTTTAGATGAAATGAGGAGCCATACTTTGTCCTAACAGGCACAGGTTTTATTTGTTCCTCAAGGTATAAACGCGTGATGACAGGCCGCTTTACTATAGCTTTGAAAGTATAACCTAGGCTTTACCAGCATCACTTACTGCAAAGGTACGGTTGCCTTTCGGGATGTGCAAAGGAGTGGGGAAGAGTTTAACTGACTTTGCTATCCGAGTAGTCATAAACCAGGCTGTTTAACTTCTCCCGGATATTGCCTTCAACAACTCCCCCATGGTAGCACACAATTCTATCAATTTCTAGATGGCACAGTTTTTTAACCGACTCTATAGCCTGAGGCAGATCCAGCGTATAAGCAGGATTGGCTATTTGCAGTTTCCCAGTCTCACAAACCAGCGCATCGGCGGCAATAAGTGTTTTGCTTTCTTCCATGTAGATTGATATATGCCCTGGCATGTGTCCGGGCGTAGGAATTATCTTCACTCCTTTTAAGAACAAAAACTCTTCTGCCTCAGGGAAGACATAATCTACCTCCACAGGGCTTACATTTTCCAATATTTTTTGAAAAGCCCTGGCTCCAGGCTTTTGATCTTCAGGTAACTCTTGGTAAATGCCTTCCGCCTGTACAAGCCTGAGAGATTTCTCCTTTCCGCTAATATAAGCTGCCTCAAGCCCGGAGGAATATACTTTTATTGCCTGATAGTGCTGCTTTATTTCATAGAGCCCACCAATGTGGTCTATGTCATGATGTGTGACAATAACCCCAGTAAGGTTGTCTAAAGTAATTCCCTGAAGGTTGGCTGCATTTTCTATCAATGGCATAAAGCCAGCATAGCCACAGTCGATAAGCAGGAGCTGGTCTTCGTGATGAAGAATTACAGGGTATATGACCTCTTCTCTGCCTTTAAAATTAAATTTTACGTCCAGAACATGGAGTTTCATAACGCTTCCTTAATTGGAGATAAGTATTGAACTGAGGTTAACAAAGGGGATAAGTATACTACAAATGCTGCTCCAGCACCTTTCTCAGATTCTCCCGGCTGCCGGCCAGATCGATGATGCTTTTATAGTAACTCTCCGACACAGGCTCGAAATGATCGGCTTCGTAGGCTTCGGTCCAGGCACGTTTTAGCTGTGTGATAGCTTCGGGGTTTTTCTCATGTGCAAGCAGCAGTACTTTTTGCAGTTTTTTCTGTTGCCGGGCTGGCATAGAGGCTTTGCAAACTATGGGCCCCTGCGGTATGCCTTCCGACTGCCAAAGTATAGTTACATCACCCTCTTTCAGGTTGCCATTCAAAAGTTGTTTGTGAAACTCGCCGGTGCCAAGTGCAGCCACATCAGAATTGCCGCTGATTACTTCCTGCAAGGCGCTGGCATGGCTGTTCAGAAAGTCTACCTGCCCAAACTGCTCTTCGGGGTTAAGTATGCCCAAAGAACTTAGGTATAACCTCGGAATCAGGTTGCCGGAGGTAGAGTGCTTGCCGGCAAATACCAGCGAGTAAGTCTGTGAATTGCTGCGCAACTCTTCTATACTTTTGATGCCTGATTGTTTGCTGGCGATAAGGCACGACGTATAAGCTTTAAGCGCATCGGCAGGTACCTCCAAGGCAGCAAGCGGTACAATGGGTGGGGTAGGGTCGGTTTGCAGCAGCAGGTAGCCAAAGGTGTTCATTACAGCCACATCGGCCTCGCCACGACGCAGTGCCTCCACCAGCTCCCCAATGGTTGGGTAGCTTTTCAGGCGTAGCGTCGCCTTTAGCGCCTTGGCCATGTCCAGGGCAATGGGTTGTATGTTGGAAAGGCGGTCGTTGTCGCCGTAAGTATAGGTGGCTACAACAAGTTCTTTTTTAGGTTTAGGTGCAGCGGTTGCTTTATACGTTACGCAAAGTATAATCAGCAGGCAGAGCAGTAATAGGTACTTTTTCATAGTTCAGGTGGCTAGTTTAATAGTGTAAAGATAACTGATTAAGCAGGATATACATTGCCCGATTGGTTTGCAGCCACCAAAAATTATTTATAGCATACTTGCCATAAAAAAAGCCCGACATGTGCCGGGCTCCTGGTTTTGGGGTTTGTTTTCGTTTATACCGGAACAGTAATATCTGAGTGTAGTGCCTGTGCTACCTGGTTATACTGTCCCTCGGAAATATGGTCACGCAGAAACGTCATCACATCCTGGAAAGCATAGTATGTGTGATCAAGGGTAGGGAAATCAGCTTTATCGGCAAAAGCGTCTTTTGTGCGGATAAACTCCAGCCATTCGTCTTCGTGGCGGATGCGTACCGGGCTGTGCATATGGAAGCCATCATAGTACACGCCTTTCCAAAGTATAGGTAACTGTGCACCTAAATGAATAGCTTCGGCAGTAGGAATTCGGTCGCGGATGGCATGAAGAACCGCCCTGAAAATCCTGTTAGCCTTGTTCTCATCTTCAATGCCCAGGTAGTTACACAGTTGATTCGTCCAAGTGTTTGCGTCCTTTACATAATTCTCAAAATTCATAGCCATTTTTAACCTCCTTTTTTTGATTTAAAGATGTCTATACTTATCAACGACGCACACAGAGCAGGGTTATGGGTTAACCGGGAAGAGGGGTAAGTATAGGGTGAGGGGAAAAATAATGCTGTCAAAATCATAATTTACAGGTTTTTTTGGAGTAGCGGAATAACCGCTTTATACTTTAAGAAGGTATGTAAAAGCTGCTTAAGCATAGGGTAGTATTTGAGAACAGATATTAATTTTTTAAAGGTTACCAATTTTATGGCACAATTATCGTTGTAGAAATACTATATAGTGCTGGTAATATCAGTACATACTTCACGTTAAGTTGCCTAGGTTGCAGTATAGTATAAGCGGTATTTTCTAGGCGCAGACAGTAGTAAAATTTGTATTCTTTTCCTGTTTAATACCTCAGAAAGGTTGCCTGCGAAAGTGGGTAGCCTTTTTGTGTTTTTTATAGCTTAAGGCTACATTTTAAGGCACTATCGGGGCATCTAATTTGTTAAAATTAAGTGGATTGTAACGCAGTAAAATAGCAGGTAGTAATTAGCGACTGTTATTGCTGCACTTCAGCCCTCAAAAAGTATAGCATTAACCAAATAAAAATGCTAGTTTTACCTATTCAATCTACCCTAATACACATGAGTGAAGTGGAAGAAAAACAATTGCATAATAATTATTCAGCAGATAGTATTCAGGTACTTGAAGGGCTAGAAGCAGTACGTAAGCGCCCTGCCATGTACATCGGTGACATCGGTATAAAAGGTTTGCACCACCTGGTTTGGGAGGTAGTAGACAACTCGATTGACGAGGCACTTGCCGGCCACTGCGATACGATCAATGTAACCGTAAATCCAGACAACTCTATCACGGTATCTGATAACGGCCGTGGTATTCCTACAGATTTTCACCAGAAAGAAGGCCGCTCTGCCCTGGAGGTAGTAATGACGGTACTGCACGCCGGTGGTAAATTTGATAAAGACACATACAAAGTATCAGGTGGTTTGCACGGTGTGGGTGTGAGCTGCGTTAACGCACTCTCCACAGACCTGCACGTAACTGTGCACCGCAACGGTAAAATTTATGAGCAGCACTACAACATTGGTGCTCCTGCTTATCCTGTGCGTGAGATCGGCGAAACCGACAGAACAGGTACAACCGTACAGTTTACGCCGGATGCTTCTATCTTTACCACCACAGAGTATAAATACGATACCATTGCCAGCCGTTTGCGCGAACTGGCATTCCTGAACAAAGGTATTCGTATTAACCTGCAGGACCTGCGCGAGCTAAACGAACAGGGCGAACCAACTAATTCAGACTCTTTCTTCTCGGAAGGTGGTTTGAAGGAGTTTGTTGCTTACCTGGATGAAACACGTGAGAACCTGATACCGGAGCCAATCCATATTGAGAGTGAGAAGAACGGTGTTCCCGTAGAGATTGCGCTTCAGTACAACACGTCTTACACCGAGAATATCTTCTCGTATGTAAACAACATTAACACCATAGAGGGTGGTACGCACGTTGGTGGTTTCCGCCGCGCGCTTACACGTACCCTGAAGGCTTACGCAGATAAATCTGGTATGCTGGATAAGGTGAAGATAGATATTGCCGGTGACGACTTCAGAGAGGGCTTAACAGCTGTTATCTCCGTAAAAGTACAGGAACCGCAGTTCGAAGGCCAGACCAAAACTAAGTTAGGTAACTCCGAAGTAGGTGGTGCGGTAGATGTGGCTGTAGGCGAAATGCTGAACGAGTACCTGGAGGAGAACCCGAAGGAGGCGCGTATGATTGTGCAGAAAGTTATACTTGCAGCACAAGCTCGTAACGCAGCCCGTAAGGCCCGCGAAATGGTACAACGTAAGAGCGTACTTTCCAGCACCAGCTTACCCGGTAAATTAGCCGACTGCTCTGATAGCGAGCCTGCAAATTGCGAAATATACCTGGTGGAGGGTGACTCTGCGGGTGGTTCTGCCAAACAAGGCCGTAACCGTCGTTTCCAGGCCATACTTCCCCTGCGTGGTAAGATCCTGAACGTAGAGAAGGCGCAGGAGCATCGCATCTACGAGAACGAAGAGATCAAGAACATGATCACGGCGTTTGGCGTGAGCTTTGGTACGGCAGATGGTGAGAAAGCCCTGAACATGGAGAAGCTTCGTTACCACAAAATCATCATCATGACGGATGCGGACGTAGACGGATCACACATCCGTACGCTAATCCTTACCTTCTTCTTCCGCTACATGAAAGAGCTGATCGAGAATGGCTACGTGTACATTGCTTTGCCTCCGCTATACCTGGTTAAGAAAGGCAAAGAAGAGCGTTACTGCTGGAGTGAGCAGGACCGCTTGGATGCCATTGCTGAGCTTGGCAAAGGCAGAGAGGAAAGCGTAAACGTGCAGCGTTACAAAGGTCTTGGTGAGATGAACCCGGAGCAGCTTTGGACTACTACCATGAACCCGGATGTAAGAAGCTTAAAGCAGGTAACTATTGAGTCTGCTGCTGAGGCAGATCACCTGTTCTCGATGCTGATGGGTGATGAGGTAGGCCCACGCCGTGACTTTATTGAGCGCAATGCAAAATATGCCCGTGTAGACGTGTAATACAACGTACATTTTTATACTTCAAAAAAGGCCAGCCATACCAGCTGGCCTTTTTTGATCGGGATTAGGACCTTGAAGTTCTTCGCGGTTAGTTAACCGCGGCTAGAGTTTTACGAATGAACGACTAACGCGAGTTTGGTCATACCAAATCACTACAACATATTGTCCATAGTTCCAATTTGTTAGATTTACTCTATGCTCCCAGTTTTCTGCCCGCTTGTTCATTACACCTTCTTCAAGTTTAACTCCTAAAATATTGTAAATTACATAGTTAATCTCATTTTTGCTTGTATGTAATGCTGTCCGAATAACTATTTCCTGTGTAGCAGGATTAGGAAATATCTCAATTGATTTCTCAAGAACATGAGTAGGAGTTAAGGCTGTAACTCCTATATTTACCTCATCTGAAATTAAAGACGAACAGTTTTCTGATGTTACCTGTACAGCATATGAGCCGAATGTCATTACCTCATATACTTGCTCTTTAGCTCCTACAATTGGCTGCATATCTTTGAACCATTGATTACCACTAGTATTGCTAGAGGTAAGTTTGGCGATGCCTGAACCAGAAGGAGCACCTTGTGTAATAGTAGGTTTGGTAGGAATATCTTTTACTTCTACCTCAACAGAGGAGCGCACTATACATCCAGCCTCGCTTTCACCGAAGAGTCGAAATGAATAGGTACCAGACTCTGCAGGTATTATATATGGATTTATGAAATAACCTGCCCCTAATAAGCTTTTACCATTTGAGGCCTCCCAGTAGTATGGTTTATTTGGAACACCTCCTTGAGCAATCAAAAAAATAGTATCTCCCAAGCAAACTGTGTTCAGGGATGCAGCAGCTTTAAGACCTGTTTCATTCACAACAATAAAGTCTTTTTTACTAATTGTGTTATTACCCAAAGCATTGGAGGTAGTAAGTGTAACTGTATAGGTTCCAGGAGTGGAATAAGTGACAAAAGGATGCTGTTCTTTAGAGGATGATGGAACTCCACCAGGAAATGACCAATTCCAAGATGATGGAGCTCCTGTGGAAATGTCGGAGAATTGAATATTTAAACCTTCACAAACAGAGGTGTTTTTAACATTAAAATTAGAAACAGGCACATTCATAACAGGAGGAACTTTTATCTCCAGATTATCAATGTATATATTTTGCCCGGAAGATCCTGCTGATATTACTAAAGCAAGACTAACATTTGACAAACCATTTAGACCCGCTAAAGAAATTGATTCTCTTCTCCATTGTGTAGCAGCAGTTGGTATGAATATTTGCTCCTGTATTTCAGGTTTGAGAGTAGCAAGGTCTTCCCCACCTTTCTTCCATAATGTAGTATATGTTAAGCCACAATCCGTTGTGTACTTTAGAGATATTGTATCTAAGGAAGAGTATTTAGCACTGACCACACGATCATCGTATAATGGGTCCCCAGAACCAAGTATGGGTTTATAGGCCACATCAAAGCTAATTTCGGCATTCCTATATTGCGCAAGATTTAATAAAGGGCTCAAAAACCAATCCTCTTTTCTTTCCCCGAAAACAATACTTGTGTACTGTTCCACTCTACCCCATTTTAAAGCAGTTGTTGGTTTGCCATCTGACCCTATGATATTTCTTATAGGAGCATTAAATTGACGTACAAGCATCCAACTAAACCCATCATTACTTTTGTTATAGCTAAGCCAATTAGGAAATATTGCAGCTGTTTCCATATCTTCCCTCATTGGTAGTGTAAGAAAAGTATTTGACTTAACAATTAAGAGGTTGGGTATATATAAAGTGTCGCTTCCTATGTTGTTTCGCACAACTAACTGTACTCCAAAAGAGCCTATAACATTAAAGAAGACCGTAAGATGTTGCTGGGTAAAAGTACTCAGAAGATTTCCAGATCTGTCAAGGATTGACCATTGCCAGGAAGTAGGGTTATTTGTGGAGCGATCTGTAAGTCTGAAATTCGTAAACAACGCGCATGCAAAGGTTCGGTCAACTTCAAAATATGCTGTGGGCTTACCATTATCCTGAAGATGTACAGTTGATTTCAACAAGGATTTTCTTAAGGTAAGGTTCATCAATACTGTATGCATTCTTACCTTCTGATCATTAGTAAAAATATTACTACAATCAGAATAGTTCATTAAATTGTCAATTGGGTCCAGACCAGGGGTTGGACATGTATCGATACCAGTAGGGCATCCAAAGTTTGGCCCTTTGTGAGCAGGGGTGTCTTCACAGAAATCATCTCCTGAACAGTCGGGTATTTCTTCGTCTGATGGTCCCCATGTATGACGAAGCCCTAACCAATGGCCAAATTCATGGGCTACAGTTTCGCTGAAATTATTAATAGATGAACTTAAGTAATCAATGACGATGCCATCTCTTTGGGTAAGATCGCTAATAGTATAAGTTTCCGTTAAAGTTATTGGGGAGTTGGCGTAAGATCTATCGCTAAGAGGGCCATCTTTATGATCTACTATCCAGATATTTAAGTATTTATTTGAATCCCAAATTGTAGTAGGTTTTAATTCGTTTTCAATACTCTTATATACATCCAACAGCGTCATCCCTGGTGTATATATATTATATTCATATCGATGTATACCCGGTTCTGAAAGAGATACTCCCTTAGGGTCACGTAATGCAGGAGCCAATTCTATACCTATATCGGCAGACGCAGGGTTTACGCTTTCGACCCTCTGTCTTAAAAAGTCATTGACAATTTTTAACTCTTCATAAATATATTGAGCGTTTAAGTTTACCCCTGTACCAACAGGTTCTCCATTATGGATGATATGAAAAACTACAGGTAGTATGAATACTTCATCTTTGATACGTTTTGTCTTTAGGGTTTCTTTGTATTCGATAATTTTTGCTTGTAAAGCTTTTTCGAAGGCGTCTTGACTGCCAAGTTCAGGATATTGCTTTCTCAATAAATTTTCTACTTCAGAGGTGTAGCAAAAAGGTTGATTGGACTTGTTGAGTTCTAGCTGCTTCTGAGCAAAAGAATTATAAGAGAAAAGAAAAATAGAAGTTAAAGAAAGAAGGAGTACAAACTTTCTCAAATTGTAATTTAAGTTTTTTTTCATAGCTTATTCAATTTATCATAGTGTTATATTTAAATTTTATAATAGTAAAGTTTAAGGTTGTTATTATGATTTTACGTTTTTCATTTTATCTCATATCTCTAAATGAATAGATTGAAGTGAAAGAGCCTTTTGAAAGGGAGAATAGCAATTTGTAGTATGGGAGTTTTGTGCTCATAGTTCAAGTTTGGGTTCTATTGATAGGCATAAACCACAAGGCTTTATAATTCTTGAGTAATAGCAAAACTCCCTCTCCTGATTTTAGGAGAGGGCTGGGGTGAGGTAAACATTCAGGGGTGGTTGGACCACGTACAGCAGAGAAATCCCAAAAGTCAATATAATCCCCCCCCCTTAATCTGCGGTACCATGTTGTAACATTAAATCTTCGCTGCATCACAACCTAAATGGATTTAGGTTGTTGTCGTATCAGAGTATGTATGAGCATAGTCCTGTTAAGTTTTAATGACGAGAATCATGAACAAGAATAACAGAAAAAACTATGGATGCTAAACTGTTGCTTGTAAATTTACCGCGACAGTTAGTGTTAAACACAAAAGTTAATACCTAAATGATAACAACAGATATATGTATCGTAGGGGCAGGTCCGGTGGGCTTGTTTGCGGTGTTTGAGGCAGGTTTGCTGAAGATGCGCTGCCACGTTGTGGATGCCCTTCCGGTAGTAGGAGGCCAGCTGGCCGAAATATACCCTAAAAAACCGATTTACGACATACCAGGCTTCCCAAGTATACTTGCCGGTGAGCTGGTAGATAACCTGATGAAGCAGATTGAGCCGTTCCACCCTACGTTTACACTCGGTGAGCGTGTAGAGAAGCTGGACAAGCAGGAGGACGGTTCTTTTATCGTGACAACATCTGATAACACAGAAATTGCCTGTAAAGTAGTGGTGATTGCCGGTGGCCTTGGCTCATTTGAGCCACGCAAACCAGCCATTGAAAACCTGGAAGGTTTTGAAGGCAAAGGCGTAACCTACATGGTGCGCGACCCGGAATTGTTCCGTAGCAAGCGCATTGTACTGGCCGGCGGCGGCGACTCCGCACTAGACTGGACTATTTACCTGGCAGGCCTTGCCGAGGAGCTGACATTGGTACACAGAGGCTCTACCTTTAGAGGTGCGCCAGAGTCTGCTGAGAAGGTGCTAAGTATGGCCGAAGAAGGACATATAAAATTGCTCCTGAAATCTAATGTAACTGATATACACGGCAACGGTAAACTTGACTCTGTTACGGTTTTGATCGATAATGATACAGAACACAAGATTGAGGCGGATTACTTTATTCCGTTGTTCGGATTAGTACCAAAGTTGGGCCCACTTGAGAACTGGGGACTGGAGCTGGAGAAGGGCGCTATTGTGGTAAACACCTTCGATTACTCTACCAACATAGAGGGCGTGTTTGCAATCGGCGACATCAATACGTATCCAGGCAAGCTGAAGCTTATACTTTGCGGCTTCCATGAGGCGGCACTAATGGCACAAAGTGCTTACAACATCATTTACCCGGACAAGAAGTTTGTACTGAAGTATACAACAGTTAACGGAATACAGGAACTCAGCTAATGGAAGATACCATAAACATACACGTAGAGCTGGAAGACGGCAGCCGCGTAATGCTGGAGGCGCCTACAGACATGGGCCTCTCGGTGATGGAAGTGATGAAAGCCAATGAACTGGACGTGGCGGCAATTTGTGGCGGTATGGCCATCTGTGCTACCTGCCACGTAGAGGTGCTGCAAAGCGCAGAGCTGCCAGAGCCCAGCGATGATGAAGCTTATATGCTGGAAACATTGCCGCATGCTACTGCCACCAGCCGCCTGTCGTGCCAGCTAAAGGTAAAACCTGAACTGGACGGATTGGTTGTAAGGCTAATGCCGGAAGCATAAGTATAATCTAATTTTAAGTACAAGATAGCCATATCTCTTTTGGGGGTATGGCTTTTTAGTTTCTGTAACAGATGAAGTATGTAAAGAATTTATACTATATTAGTCATAAAGTATATTTTAAGCTCTAAAGTTATACTTTGCATCCACATTCTAAACCAACATCATTTATGAAAACAAAACTTATATTGTTAGCCTTTGCAACACTGTGTTTCAAAGTATCCGCACAGTCTATAAAACCTCTTACAGAACCCTCAGAATTAATAAGCATAACCAAGTTGGAGTTGGGGCTTCATGGGGTTGGCGCAGGCTACGAAATACCGATAAGTAAAAAGTTTACTGTTAACCTTAGTGCCGGTCTGGGTGGGGGATATTCCATTTACGGTAATGACTTTCGTAGCACCTGGGTCATAAACGACCCGGTGGCTTATTTCAGATCAGAGGTAAAGTATATTTATAACCGGGAGAAGCGATACGGCAAAGGCAAAGCGATGCTAAACAACTCCGGTAATTATGTTGCCTTTCAGACAAAGTATACCACAGCCAGAATTTCCGGAAGAAAAGACTTTGATCCATTGAACAAGACGCTTTTGAACGAGATGCATTGGGGGATACAAAGGCCGCTTGGACAGCGGTTTATATTTAACACGCACATAGGTTTAGGCTTTGGTGCTGACTTTGATTCTGGAAGCAAAACGATTTACCCTGCAGCAGGCCTTCAGTTTGCCTATATCATTTCTAAAAACAGGAAATCTTTTTAGTCGAAATCAGCCACACTATCTTAAAACAAAAGTATGCGTCAAGGCAGAGGTACTCTACTGTTCACGTTAATGATCTTTTGTTCTGTTGCATGCACACCTAAACAGAAAGTTGATACAATAATTAAAGATGTTAGGGTGTTTGATGGGGAAGAAGTGTATGAAAAGACTAATGTTGTTATCAATAAAGGCCAGATTGTAGCTATCGCACCGGATGCGGCAAAGTACAATGCAGCGGAGATTATAGAGGCATATGGATACACAATTGTGCCGTCCCTGATTGATACCCATGTACATATCAGTTCTGAAAATCAGTTAAGAGATGCTCTAAGCGGTGGGGTTTTTACATTACTTGATCTGCATTCTGCTCCTGGGGTAGCCAACAGTTTAAAAGCATATTCAGACTCTTTATACTTTGCCACACTACTATCTTCGGGTCCTGCCATAACAGTTGCAGGCGGACATGGCACTCAGTTCGGCTACAAAATACCAACAGTTAGCTCAGAAACGGATCCTTATACTTTTGTAAAAGAAAGAGCAGAAGAGGGCGCAGATGTCATCAAAATAATCAGGGAGCCAATGGTGCAAAGCCTGAGTTACGAAAGTATAAATGCTCTTGTACAGAGTGCACATCAACTTAATAAAGTAGCCATAGCACATGTATCTACAGCCACCGATGCTGCAAAGCTGGCAGAGCTATCCGTTGATGGCTTTGCCCATGTTTGGTTTGATAGAAGTATAACACCATCGGAGTTAGAGTTGCTGAAGCAGAAAAAGCCCTTTGTAACTCCCACACTGCTGGCCACAAAAGGGCTGCTGGAGTACGGGCAAAAAAGTGGTCGGTCTAATCAATATCTTAGTTTAGAGGAGGTGCAGGCAGAGGTGAAAAGGCTGCATAAAGCTGGTATTGTACTCTTAGCCGGTACTGATGCGCCAAATCTTAACTTAAAGTTTGGATCGGACCTGGTGGAAGAGCTTAAGTTACTATCTGCTGCGGGCTTAAGCGAGGTAGAAGCACTGAAAACTGCCACGGCAAATCCTGTCAGAGTTTATAAGCTGGATAAAAATTCACTTCCCGCTGAAGGCCGAATAGCTAATTTTTTACTTGTAAAAGGTGATCCTACCATTGATCTGGCAGCACTAAATAATATAAGTCGCATTTGGAAAAAGGGGAGGCAACTAAACTTGAAATGAAAAAGTTTTTGCATTACTTCTAAGATAAATAGACGAATTAAATCGCATTTCCCCTTACAATAACCTATGAAAAAAATTATTCTATGTTTGCTACTGCTCTACAGCTTTACAACCCTTGCCACACCTAAGTTAACCGAGAATCAGAAGCTGGAAAGCCTTGCCAAAGTATGGGGCTTCCTGAAGTATTATCACCCGAAAGTGGCTGATGGTAAGTATAATTGGGACGAAGAGCTATTCAAGATTCTGCCACATGTCAGGACTGCTTCTACAAAAGAAGAGTTATCCCAGGTCTACATAAAGTGGCTGGACACTCTGGGAAAAGTAAAAGACTGTAGGACTTGTAAGCAAAATACAAGTATAGAATACTTTGATAAGAACTTCGATTTAATTTGGTTTAACGACAATTATACTTTCACAGCCGAACTCTCTGAAAGGCTTAAGTTTATTGAACAGAATAGGCATCAAGGAAAGAAATACTATGTGTCTGCCAACAAAAGCATCAAAAAAGCCAACAACGTCAAAGTCACCAATGAAATTATCTACAAAGACTTTAATTGGAATAATGAAAATATAAGACTACTCGCCTTGTTTCGGTATTGGAATATAGTGGAGTATTTCTTTCCATATAAATACCAAACTGAAACAGACTGGGATGAAGTACTGCAAACCATGCTTCCGAAGTTCCTGTATCCCAAAACTGAACTTGAGTACCAGTTGGCAATGCTTGAACTGGTAGTAAGTATAGACGATAGCCACGCCGGATACCACAATGACCAATTAGATCTCTTCTTCGGCCAGTATCTAATTCCTGCAAAATTTGAATTGATAGAGAATAAAGCAGTAATTACCGGCTTTTACATAGATTCTTTGGCAAGAATAGACGATATACGAATAGGCGATGCTATCACCAAGGTCAATGATCAGGAAGTTGAATCCATCTTCAAAGAAAAAGCAAAATATATAACCGGCTCAAACATTTCAAGAAAAAAGCTTAATGCATTACGTTTTATCTTCAACGGCTCTTCTGACTCATTGAAAATTGAATTTATCAGAGATAACCAAGTATACACTAAAACCATCAAAAGGTATTTGGTAAATGAGCTCAAATCCAGAGCTAAAGAAGCTAAGAAATTCAAGATACTAGACGAAAATATCGGCTACGTCAACATGGGCGTGATCGTTCCCCAAGACGTTCCCGAGATAATGGAAGCACTGCAAAGCACTAAAGCTGTTGTCTTCGATATCAGAAATTATCCGAAAGGAACTTTATACGCAGTAGCCGACTACATTAGCTCCAAAAGAAATGACTTTTATAAGGTTACTTATCCTGACTTAAATTATCCTGGAAAATTCATCTGGAAAAACGGCCGACAATGCGGACAAAGCGGTGATTTAAAATATAAGGGCAAAGTGGTTTTATTAACAAATGAAAGATCGCAAAGCTATGCGGAGTTTACTGTAATGGCTTTGCAAACAGGCGATAACGTAACCACGCTAGGAAGTCAGACTTCAGGAGCCGACGGGAATATAAGCACAGTTGAAATGGTAGATGGCCATAAAACAGTGATAACAGGTATAGGTATATTTTACCCGGATAGCACAGAAACACAAAGAAAAGGAGTGAAAATTGACATAGAAGTCAAGCCAACAATACAAGGTATTATTGACGGAAAAGATGAAGTGCTAGACAGGGCCATACTTTATATCCAAACAGGAAAATAACTAAAGTATAAAATTAAAATCCTCGGAAGTATAAGCTATAACTCATTTAGCGGTATAACCCGTAGCTCTTCTACAGGCCAGTTGGCTAACTGTGCACCGGCAATGTAAGCACTCTCTAAAAAGCTTAGCAGCTTCTCGCGCGGGTTGTCTAGCTGGCGTAGCTCTTCATAGTTTAATAAGGCCATAGGGCTACCGTTTGCGTCTGCCCATTGTGCTTGCTTTGGGTAAAGCTTTTCCAGCTCAATACCGTCTGGCGACGGAAAAGTATATGAGTAAAAGGCTGGGTAAGGCACCTGATCGTCTCCGGGCCAGAAGCCAAAACTGATTACCTCATGCGAATATGCATCTTTCTCTACCACACTTTTCTCTATAGGCACAGGTAAACTCTTTCCTGAAAAGCGGGTAACCGTTAAGTCCATGTGATGCCAGTACAGGTGCACCGGGCATATCTTACCGTAGAACCTCCCGCTGAACTCTTTTAATACCTGGTCTACGGTTACCAGCACGCGCCAGTAGCGGTGTACCTGCTCCGGGTTATAAGTAGCATGTGTGTAATCCTCTGCAAAAGGTATCTTGCTTTTATTGTCGTATGGTTTAGCAAGTATGGCTACTTCTATTCCTAACACTTTTAAAGCCTTCATCACGGAAGTATAAAAGTTTGATACACTTAAACCATCCTGCAACGCAATGCTTTCTGTTGCACCTGTGCTGGTTCGTAACACTAATTGGTGCTCTATAAAGTCAAAGTCTATCTCAAAAGTATAAAACTTATAAGGGATAGGGCCCGTGCTTAACCCGCGCGAAGTAACATATAGTGTAACGTTCCACCAGTGGTTGCGACGGGGCATTAGCATTAACCTGATCTTGCCTATTATCTGAAAGTATAAAATCAGAGTGTCTTTTGTCGGCTCCCAATCCTTAAGGGGCAGTGGCGGGAAATCAGGATTTTTAGCTGCTGTAGTTTCTGCTTTAGCCATAACTTTAGGTAAGATGGTATGCCTTTATGTTACGAGCTCTGGCTACATTTTGTGTTCAAAGTTTGCCAGCTATCCTGGTAATACCATTGGCAAGCATCCGGACTCCAGGCAAAAATAAAATGCCGGAAAGATAAAAAGACTTAGATTTAACACGCTGCCTAAAACACTCGAAAGGAGTGAGTGTACTTATGGCAGGCTGTGCTTCTGTGAAGTTTGTTTGAAGATCAGCTGCAAGCTTCCTGAATTTGTTACCTAGAAGCACATCGTATGGCAGCAGCAGGCATAAGAGAACAAGTGTGGCTACCACAAAGTATGTCTGGAAAACAAGCATGTTCATACCATGAAACAGTACCAGCAAAACACCCATAAGCGGTCGCAGCTCCTGCCGGAAGGCAGCAACTATACTTGCACTCTGCAGATACACGACAACTAGAAAGCTTAGCTGCCAGAACAGTGCATAATCTGTAAAAACAGGTGCCAGGTTAAATGGCAGGTCGTAGTTCCGGAAACTGACAAAAGCATTGTAAAGGGAGGCATGCGGGTGCAGCCAATGCACATCAGTTGTATTTAAGAGCAGCTTATAAAGCAGAGATGGTATTTTCCAGAGTCCGGCTAATGTATAGGTGAAAAGTATACCAGCATAAAACCAGTTTATACTTTTATGCAGTTGCTGCCCGGGGTGCTGCAGCGATGCTTTGCTGATGGGGATGAACACCAGGAACAAGTGCGCGAGCAGGAAAGTATGATTTACATGGCTTAAAAATCCATAGCCCCATTGCGGCAGGTTTAACCAAAGCAGGCTGAGTGCCAATGGAAGCTGCAACACGAAGGATGATTTGCTTTTGATCAACTGCCAGCCATTGCAAACTACAGCCAAGGCCAGTACACCAAAAAACAACGGTGCATTAGGTAAAGAAGGCATCAACCATTTTACCAACGTATGGTCGAACCAAAATATATCAGTGGGGCGCTGCTGCAGTTGCAGGTATTTGGCTGCTGTCCAGTAAAGCCACAGAAAGCTGAACAGGCGCAGGGCCAGCACAGCATAATAAAAGCTAAACACATTCCTGTACTTAACCTCCCGGTCGCCGGAAATATCCACTCCCTTCAATCTATCAGAAACGTAATACAGTAAGCGTGTCATAGTGCTGCGGGTGATGGAGGTGCTCCAGTGGGTGATAGGTTTCCTTTACAATTTTATAAGCTGCCGCAGGCGGGGCAACATACTTTACAAAAGACTGCAGCCGACTCCTGAACATCACAGAATCGGGAGCATCTGACAGCGCTCCGGCCACTAACTTATTCAAGGTGTAAACGTATTCGTCCTGAGTAAAATCTTTAGGGTTGTTCATCACAGACTGGCGCTGCCACATGGCATTATCAGGAGCAAGCGTATAAATTCTGTATTCCTCATAAATGTTTTTGCTGCCAAGTGGCTGAGTATAAAGTTTCCAGGTAGCAAAGGGATATAACTCGCCAAATCCGGCCATACCTGTTACAACAGAAAGTATAGAGCCAGCCATACTTACCGCAACCAAGCGTTTAGTATACTTTAAACCTTTGTTGGGATTCAATTTCATAAAAAACCAGCTACTGGCAGTGCAATTTAGAACAAGGTATCTAAAGTAATAAAATATATGCTGAGTGATGTAAGATTAAATAAAACTAGCTTATATGAAGGAATACCTATACTTTCTGCTTATATTTTGAGTTTAATAGTATCTTAGGTTTTTCGCGTTTTATACGCTCATAATAACAGAAAACATGCTTATCAATAAGGTCTCTGACCAGATAAAGAAAAGTAAATACATCAGCCGCGACCTTAGCTGGCTGCGTTTTAATTACCGTGTACTCGACCAGGCACGCGATACAAACAAGAGTTTTTTTGACAGGCTGAAGTTCCTGGCCATTACCTCGTCTAACCTCGATGAGTTTTTCATGATCAGGGTAGGCAGCTTGTACAATTACCTGGACTACGGCAAGGAGCGCCTCGACTACTCAGGGCTGCGTGAGTTGCCGTTCCGTAAAAAGCTGCTCGACTACGCGCACCGCTTCGTGAACGACCAGTACCTTACGTTTAACAGCGAGATAAAACCACTCTGCGAAAAGCACGGCTTCGACATACTCAAGATTAGTGAGCTGACAGAGATCGAGCAGAAGAAAGTAGATTCATACTTTAAGAACACGATTTACCCGCTGCTAACCCCGATGGTGTTTGATAACTACCACGGCTTTCCGTTACTGATGAACCAGCTGCTTACGTTTGGCGTAGTAACCCGCACCACCGAAGAGCAAAAAGCACTGGACAGGGTAACATTTGTACAGATACCGCAGAACCTGGCCCGATTTTACGAACTTACCCGTAAGGACAAGATTATTTTTGTGCCGATAGAGGAGATCGTGCGCTGGAAGATCAAAAAGCTTTTCCGAAATGTGGAGATCGTATCGGTTAACCTGTTCCGCATTACCCGCAACGGCGACTTTACCCTGGAGGAGTCCGACGATCTGGAGGCTGACTTTGTGCAGGAAATCAAGTCTAAGCTAAAGACCCGAAAAAAAGGCCGTGTGGTAAGGCTGGAGATAGAGCGTAACCCTTCGCAGTTTATGCTGCGCATTTTAAAAGAACGCTGGACGATTGACAATGCGAACATCTTCACGATCAATAACCTGATAGACCTGCGCAGCCTGTGGCAGATCATAAACCACCGGCAGTTCAAGGATAAGGGCTTCAAGCAACCGTCGTCGGTGGCACCGCTTAGTTTGCCAAGCGATGGCGTAGATCTGTTTGAGTACCTGAAGGAGCACGATGTGTTGCTGCACCACCCTTACAACAGTATGGAGCCCGTGGTGGAGTTACTGGAGCGTGCCGCCGAAGACCCATCCGTACTTGGTATAAAGCAAACCATTTACCGCCTTGCCGACCAGAGCAGGGTAACAGCGGCCCTGTTAAAAGCTGCTGAAAACGGGAAGCACGTATCGGTGTTGTTTGAGGTAAAGGCCCGCTTTGACGAGGAACGCAATCTGCGAGAGGGCGAGAAGCTCGAAAAAGCCGGCTGCTTCGTTATCTACGGTATCAGCAAGTATAAAACGCATACCAAAATGATGATGATCATCCGAAAAGAAGGGGAGAAGGTAACGCGTTACGTGCACGTTGGCAGCGGCAACTACAACGAGCAAACCGCCAGGCTGTACACCGACGTTAGCTTGCTAACTACCGACGAAGTATATGCCCACGATGTATCAGAGTTCTTTAATGTAATTACAGGCCACTCCAGGCCAAACGAGTACAAGTACCTGATGACCTCGCCGAAAAACATGCGCCACGAGCTGATCGAGCTGATACGCCATGAGGCAAAGAACGCAAAGAAAGGGCTGAAGAGTGGCATCGTCATCAAGATCAACTCTCTGGAGGATAAGGAAATCATCGATGAGATGTATAAAGCCTCTAAAGCAGGTGTACCTATCAAACTGATCGTGCGTGGCATTTGTTGTCTGCGTCCGGGCCGTGAAGATTTGAGTGAGAATATCACAGTTAAAAGTATAGTAGGAGAGTACTTGGAGCACGCACGTTTGTACTACTTCCATAACAACGGCGACCCTAAATTATACGGCGGCAGCGCAGACTGTATGGTGCGCAGCTTTGACCGCAGAATAGAAGCCCTGTTCCTGATTGCCAACGAAGAACTAAAGCGTGAGACTATTAATATTCTGCATTACAACTTGCTGGATAACCAAAACTCTTACATCATGCGTGAAGACGGTACCTATGTAAAGAAGCGAGCCCTTGCCAGCGATGAAGTGATAGATGTTCACAAGATCTTTTACCACAAGCATTTTGTTGAGGCAGCAGTAGAGGAAATTGTATAGCGAAGTATAACTAAAATCAGTAAAAGCCGGGGAAGTTCATACTTGCTCCGGCTTTTATTTTTTATCTGACATGCAAAATATGTATTCCCAAAAAAGAACAAATAAATAGTAAGTCTGATAACTCATTCAGTTCATTTTTCGCCCAAACTCTCCGGCATTTATGCGTATATTTACAGGCATATCATTAACATTAAAATCCCAGTTTATTGAAGTTAGCTGCTATTGATATTGGTTCAAACGCTGTGAGATGCCAGATCTCGAGTGTACTAAACCAAAACGGTACTGTCATTTTCAAGAAGATAGAGTATATCCGCTATGCCATCCGCTTCGGCGAGGATGTGTTTAACACTGGCTACATCGGCGAATACAAGGTAGAGAAGTTTATCAAACTGCTGCGTGCGCTGCAACTATTGATAGATGTGCACGACGTGGACCACTACATGATATGCGCTACCTCTGCCATGCGAAACTCTCTGAACGCACCTGAGATTCTGGAGCGTGTGTACCAGGAAACAGGTTTGGAAATAAATGTGATAGACGGGGTAGCTGAGGCAGAGCTTATCAATAAAGTTATCATAAACTACCTTGACGAGCGCAATTACCTTCACATTGATGTGGGTGGCGGGAGTACGGAGTTCAATATCTACGTGAACCGTGAGAAAATAGCTTCACAGTCTTTTGAGCAAGGCACGATCCGACACATGCACGGCAGAGATTCTGAAGAACTTTGGAACAGCATGCGCGAATGGATTGAAACCAACTCCAGAAAATACCAATTATCCCGTGCCATTGGTACAGGCGGCAACATTAACAAGATCTACGAACTGGCTGGCAAAGCAGCAGGAAAGCCTATTTACCGTAAACAGATAGAAGAAGTATCGGCGATGGTGGCAAGTATGAGCATGGAAGAGCGTATCACAAACCTGCTCCTGAACCCAGACCGTGCCGATGTTATACTTCCTGCCGCTGAGATTTACCTTTCTGCCATGAAATGGGCTAAATTAGAAAGTATGATCGTGCCAACTGTTGGCTTAAAAGACGGTATCATGCACGCCCTTTACGAACGCAACCATCCCGAACGGTTTGTAATCAGCAAGATAGGTTAGTTGAGTGTTGTGAGTAGGGGCTGTTCTGTTAGAATAGCTTTTTATCGCACACCCAACACAACATTATCCTGTACCCAACCTAGTTCGCCGTTCTCGGCTTTCACAAAAGTATAGCCATTGAAACCACCTAACACGGCAATTTTACTACCGGCAGCTAAACTGTCTTTGGCAGGAGCAAGTGTACTTGCCCCGTCTAACAGGTCGGTGGTGGAAGCCAGTTTTTCATATTTGATGGGTTTGGTGGTAGCCTCTACTAAGTTGTTGGCGATATAAGCCTCCGATCCATTCGGCAGCGCTACTCTGTACCAGCTGGCATAGGCACCTGTAACCAGTAGGGGAGTGTGTTGTGTAAGCTGCCTGTACACATTCGATTTTGTAGATGGCTGCTGGCGTACATTGGCTGCTTTAGAAGATACACGTACCCAGTTACCTAGTTTTTCCGCATCTACCTGTATAGCGGGTATTGGTTTGTTGCTGTCGTGCAGGTAAGGGTAAGGGTTGGTAGGGCCTTGGCCATAACGGTAAATGCCAAAGTGCAGGTGTGGGGCAGTGCCTCTTGCATTCCCCGTGTTGCCAACAAAGCCCAATGTATCGCCAACCTGTATGCGTTGGCCTGCTGTTACGGCCTGGCTATCGAGGTGGGCATAGTATAAATTTTGATTGCGATCGCGATCTGCCAGCCATACTACCTTACCTCCTCTAGGCGTTGTTTGTACCCTAGAGATAACACCTGGACTGGAGGCAATTACCGGAGTGCCACGCTTTGCGAATACATCTACTCCTTCGTGTAAGCGTGCTCCGTTATCACGCGGGTCGCCCCAGATACTGGCTATGTTGCGGCTGGTTTTACCTGCCACCGGGAAAGCCAATGTTGGTTCAGACTTTATAGTTAATGTGTACTGCCCACTACGCAATAACTCTGGCTGCACACGCAGTACATGTTGTACGTCATCCTCCACCTCATATACCAGTGTATTGCTTACTGTGTCTGCAAAGGCAAGGTGCTTTGGGTTACCAACTGCCTCAAACATATCCATAAAAACCAACATCGCCTGTCGTGCTTTTACCTCTAGGTTTACCACAATACGCTCACCACGTTTTGCATCTATTTTGTAACCCAAAGCTCTGGGCTTATCAGCAGAAAAGTAGCCTGTTTCTTTAAAAGGTAAGGTTACGGTAATAGAGTCTTGCAGTGCCTTTTCTCCGGCCCTGATCCAGTCCTGGCCGAGTGCAGTCTGGTCTAGTTTGGCATCTTTTATTTTGGCTACATAAGCCTCGTATGGCGTCTGGTTTTTAAATACTGTACGCAGTGTTTGCGGAGCACCGCAGCTTGCTGCAAAGAGTATAAGCAATGAAAACAAAAAGAAATTTATACTACCTCGACTAAAGTTTAGCATGTGAAGTTTATATTCGGATTAACTTGATAAACAATTAGATAAACAAAAATAGTGCCTTTTGTATCTGCTGCATGCTTATTTGAGCTTCGCTGGTGTAAAACTTAACCGAGCGGGCGCTGCTTCGTAGAAAATACTAGTTCAAACTGCAAAGCATATGAGAAAGCCCAGGTTCAGATACATTCGCAGAAGGTTAGCAAAAGGAGTACTTCCCTTATTTGCGCCGCTTGCGCTCACCCCATTGGCAACACCAATAGGCGCTTCAACATCGGCACCTAACAACGACTTTAACCGGGTTAAATCGCGCATTACAGATTATAAGGTAATGAAGTTTAACCAAGTGGCTTATAACCTGTACAACCACATGGGCTTACAGGAAACAGGCCTTAGGTTTGAAGTTTTTGATAAGGCGCTCACTGGTTATTATAACATGAGGCACCGGGATGAGGTTTCTGAAAAGCCTGTACTTACCATTGTAGATTTCACAAAGTCATCAAACGAAAAACGGCTTTGGGTGGTGGATCTGGATAAGAAGGAGATACTACATAACACCTACGTCTCGCATGGGCGCAACTCAGGAGACGAGTTTGCTGAGAGCTTCTCAAATGAGGAAAAGTCTTTTATGAGCAGCATTGGCTTCTATGTAACTGAATATACTTACCAAGGCAAACATGGCCTTTCCCTTAAGTTGGAGGGGCTTGACCAGGGTTTTAACACGAATGCCAAGGACCGTTGTATTGTAATGCACGGAGCAGAGTATGCTAACGAAGCTTTTATAAAACAAGCTGGCAGATTAGGTCGTAGTTTAGGCTGCCCTGCTATACCCATGGAGGAACACGAAGATATCATCAAAACAGTAGTAGGAGGTACAGCCATGTACATACACGCTGCCCACGATGCCTATACTTCCCAATACCTGGATCATGTAACAGCCATGGCAGAATTAATTAACGAGAATAAGAAAGACATACCGGCTACTGCATCTTCCACTTAATGCTGCACCCTACGCTTGGATGTTGCTGTGCCTGGGCAGGTTTATTATCCAGCAATAGATCTAATGCCTGCTTCAAATCTTGGCCTGTTACCGGCACACCACTGTTCGGCCTTGAGCTATCGAACTGGCCGTGGTAGGCAAGCCGCTTGTTGCCGTCGTACACAAAAAACTCAGGAGTGCACTCGGCCATGTAGTGGCGCGCCACCATTTGGGTCTGGTCGTAGAGGTACGGAAACGGGAACAGCATCTCATCGGCCAGCATTTTCATTTCCTCCGGCCCGTCCTGTGGCTGCAGCTGCACATCATTAGAACTGATGGCAACAAAGCTTATTCCCTTCTCCTGGTATTCTGTGGCAAGCTTTACCAGCTCCGGCAGAATATGCTTTACATAGGGGCAATGGTTGCAGATAAACATAATCACAGTCGCTTTCTGAGAAGCCACATCGTCTAAGGAAACAAGCTTATCCGAAACTGTGTCCAGCAGGGCAAAGTGGTGGGCTTTTGCACCTAGTTCGATCTGAGTGGTAGAGTGTGCCATAGTTTTAGGGTTAAGGTGGGATACTATCTCTAAAGTATGGTTTTAAATCTACATTGCCAACATTTATACCTACAGATTGTTTATGCTGGTATTGCCTGTATCGCAGCGGCCATATAAAGCGGTCATTTCATGTAAGTGCTTTATAGCCTGCTGGGTAAATTGCTTTGGTTTTAGGCGCCACTCCCAATTACCCTTAGAGGTAGATGGTACGTTCATTACAGCATCAGCGCCTAATCTCAGCACATCCTGTACCGGAAGTATAGCCAGTTGTGCCACCGAACCCAGCGCCAGGTGCATCATTACATCGGCCACATTGTTTGAGCTTAATTTGTGGTTGCTATACTCGCTTAGCCTGTGTTTGTCTCCTGCGCTGGCCTGTTTTTCGTACCAGCCACGAACGGTGTTATTATCGTGGGTGCCAGTGTATACAATGCTGTTTACGCTGTGGTTATGTGGCGCATAAGGGTTAGAAGAAATATCTTCTCCGAATGCAAAAAGCAGCACCAACATGCCCGGCAGGTCAAACTTCTTCATCAGGTCGCGCACAGGCTGGTCTATTTCCCCCAGGTCCTCAGCAATTATGGGCATCGGATGATGTTTCTTTTTGATCAGTTGCAGAATCTTGTCACCCGGGCTTTTTACCCATTCTCCATTAATGGCATCTTTATCGCCGGCAGGCACTTCCCAATAAGCTGAGAAAGCCCTGAAGTGATCCAGGCGCAACAGGTCGAAAAGCTTTAGGTTGTACTCAATGCGCTCAATCCACCAATCAAAGTTGTGTTTTTCCATCGTTTCCCAATCAAATACTGGGGTTCCCCACAACTGGCCGGTTTCACTGAAATAATCCGGTGGCACACCAGAGACTCCGGTGGGGTTGCCATCGCGATCTAATTTAAAATACTTGGAGTGCGCCCATACATCGGAGCTATCGTGGCTTACATAAAAAGGCATGTCGCCAAAAAAGCTAATTCCTTTGTTGTTGCAGTATGCCTTAAGCTTTTGCCACTGCCTTAAAACCAGGAACTGCAGGTATTCCTCAAATTCGATCTCATCTTCCAGTTCCACGTCAAGTTGCTTCATTGCCTCTTCTTCACGATACTTTATCTCTTCAGGCCACTCTACCCAGCTTTTGTGCGAGAAGTGGGCCTTGTAGGCAGAGAAGCGAGCAAAGTCGTCGAGCCAGGTTTGGTTTGATTTCTGGAAGAGTGTAAATTCTTTCCAGATACCATCGGGTAACTCAGATTTAAAGAATTTATACGATTTTTTAAGTAAGGCTATTTTATACTTGGCAACAGTTTTAAAGTCTACCTTGTCCTCTGGGAATTCCTTAGAGCTCTGGAGGTCTTTTGCATGTAGTAAACCATCCTGCTGCAGCAGTTCGGGGCTAATAAGCAAAGGGTTACCTGCAAAGGCAGAGTGGCTGCTGTAAGGAGAGTTGCTATACTCATGTTCTGTTGGGTTCAGGGGTAGTATCTGCCAGTAGCGCTGCCCGGCCTCCACAAGCAAATCACAAAATTTATACGCCTCCGGCCCCATGTCTCCAATCCCGAAGCGAGATGGGAGAGAGGAAATATGAAGTAGTAAACCACTGCTGCGTTTTGGTATGATCATGATGTTGTTGCCGTTAAAAATGCCACCGGAAAAGAATTTATAACCTCAGCTAGCGGCATACTACCGCTGCCTTGCCAGCTGCCTTTGCCAAATACAAAATCCCATTGCCCAGGTGCTTTCTCAGGCAGTGCTACAGCTGTGTCTTCCCATACTTCAGAGCCAAGCGGAAGGTTGTCCTCAGAAACCAGTTTAGTTAATTGCAACGGCACTGCTACAAGCGCCCAACTTTCTTTATAATGCCGAGCAAATGCCAGCACATGAGCTTTATGTTTTCCAGTAACGGTTAGTGGTATATAATCACCCTCAGAGAAGAGTTTCTGAAAGCGTAGGCGGGCATTAAGTGCTTTATATACGAGGTATAACTTTATCTGCCCGTTCTCCCAGTGCTGTAGCAGCTCGCGGTGTAGTTCCTGTGTGTTCTGGTTTTCTTTCTGCCGGATATTAAGAAGGTAGTGCTGTCGCAGGCGGTAATCTACGGGGCGGCGATTATCGGGGTCAACCAGGCTCAGGTCCCAGAGTTCGGTGCCTTGGTAAATATCGGGCACCCCAGGGCATGTTATTTTAAGCAGCGTTTGGCAAAGTGCGTAAATCCAGCCAAAGTGGGCAACCTTTTTATAGAAAGGCATAAAAGATTGCTTAAACTCCTGGTCCTCCTGCAGCAACTGGTGCACCAGGTCTTTCACCGCATTCTCATAATCCTCGTTTGGGTTGGCCCAGTCGGTATTTACCTTAGCTTCGCGCAGTGCCTTCTCCAGGTACTCCTGCAGGCGCTCTACCAGTTTGTGGCCTACCTCTCCCTCTGAGGGTATCACTCCAAGTATCGTCTGGAAGATAAAGTATAAATCATTCTCCGTAGGTTCAGAAGTATACTTTTTGCTTTGTTGTATCCACTGCTTTACGTGCGCTTCCCATTCTTCTGGTAGCTCACTTAACACGTTCAGGCGCATGCGGGCACCTTCTCCGCGTTTAGTATCGTGGGTGGCGGTGGCGTTAATGGAATGGGGGTAAACACGTTGCCGGTAAAGCATACGCTCATGAAACTCATCTGCCTCCAGGTGAAAAATATCAGGGCTGTTGCCGACTTCGTTTAGTGAGATCAGGCGGTTATAGTTATAAAAAGTTGTATCCTCTACACCCTTTGCCGCCAGTGGGCCAGTAAACTGTTGGCTACGCATTACAAAGTATAACTTATGGCGCTTTGTCTCATCTGTATCTTCAGGGGTTAGGGTAAAAAGTGAGTGCAGGTGCTCCAGCTGTGCCTTTACTTCCGGTGCTTTTTCGTGTGCCTGTTCAAAAGCCTGATTAACTACCTCTATCTCGCCAGAAGACAGGGGCAGGCGGTTGCCATAAATACAGTACACCGGGAAAGCAGCCAGTAGGTTAGCCAATGCTTCGCGCCAGTTATCTTCGTTCTCCAGCGGAATAAGGCGCCGTTCCTGCAGTACGCGCAACAGGTTGTTCAGCTCACCCTCCATGTAGTTTTTAAGGATGAACATCTTCTTTTTGTACACCAGTTGCTCGTAATTCGTGGGGGCATCTGGTACCAGGCGGCGGTAAACTTCAGTTAATTTTCTACGGCCGCTACCCGAAGTATAAAGGTTGCTTACCCAGGCCAGAAAGTCGTAGCCGCTGTTACCGTGAATCGGCCAGCGTTCAGGCAGCTGCTCTTCCCCTTCAAGTATTTTCTCCACTACAATATACTTTTCCTGGCCTGCCATTTCGCGCAGCCGTTTTAAGTAAGTAGTCGGATCAAAAAGACCGTCCACGTGGTCTACACGCAGCCCCTGAAAGGTATTGTTATGGCACAGCTGCTTTATAAAATGGTGGTACTGGTCAAATACCTCTTTATTTTCCATGCGCAGGCAGATCAGGTCGTTTACCGTGAAAAAACGGCGGTAATTGATCTGCTTTTCTGTTTCCTGCCAGTGGCAAAGTATAAAATGCTGCTGCTCCAGTACCTCCCTTAGCTGCTCCTCGTTCTGGTTTATCTGCTCTATTGCTTCATCCAGTGCGTTCTTTAGTGGTTCGGTTTGGTAGAGCTTCTTTTTATAGTTAGTCCAGGCGGCAGGGGTTATAGTTTCTTCTTCTTCGAAGTGCTGCAGGTCTCCCAGATACTTACCTGACAGGGGCGTAACATCAGGCTCGCCGGAGTCTTTCAGCGCTTTTTGCAAAAGGTTTTTGTAAGTTGCCAGGCAAACAGGGTAGGTGTTGTCAAAGTATTGTAGTTTTAAGCCTTCTTCTGTAAGCGCTATCTGCAGCTGCTTTTCTGCTAGTACCTTATCCAGTTTATCGCCTAAAAAGGGGACCATGACCTGCCCCGCAAAATCTGGGTGCTGAAAATCGATGTCGAAGAAAGTATAAAAGCCTGATTGAGGCCCTTTCTCCAGCACATCCATTAGCCATGTGTTATCCGGGTGAAAAGCCATGTGGTTGGGCACAATATCCTGCAACCAACCCATGCCTCTGCTTCTTAATTCAGCTGCAAGTTGCTGCAGTTCCTGCTGCGTGCCTACTTGTGGGTTAATATCGTAGGGAGCTGTTACATCATAACCATGCTCGCTGCCTGGTCTTGCACAGAAAATAGGAGCTGCATAAATTGTGTTAACTCCCAGTTCCTGCAGGTACGGGATCAGGTTTAAAGTTTGTTTCAGTGTGAAGTTCGGCGAAATCTGCAGCCTATAGGTTGCCGATGGTATATATGTCATGCTATAATTTCAGGTTGAGGTTGTGGTATAGTTTTTCAAATTGCTGGCACCATGCCTGCGCTTCGTTGTCCCCCTTTTCGCTACGTTTTTTATAGTCTTTGTAGCCGTTTTGCTGCATGTAAAAAGCTATGTTTTGGGCTTGCCAATAATCAGTTTCCAGTTTAGATCCCTCTAACACTTCCAGCAGCCTGATGAGCAGGTTTATAGCATTCAGGTTCTGTGGCTCCTGCTGTATCTTTTGCATCAGTATATCTACCCGGTTGGTAACAGCAAACTCCAACTGCGTGTAGTTCAACCTTATCCGCATGCGTTTTACCTCCTCAAGCAGTCTTTTAATTTCATCGGGATCAGGTTTCTCGCTTTCGAACTCGCGCAATAACCTGTTATTCACGATAAACTCTACGGTGGTTTGCAGTGGGCGCGGCAGCTTCATATTAATAGAACGCATGGCTGCGATAAGCGGGTAGTTGTTGTCGTAGAGCTGCTGAAAATCGTTTTCTACCCCTTGCATGGTATTGGCCAGCACCTGGTCAAGTATCTTTTTCTGATCATCCTTAAACAAGTGCCAGAACGAGTAATTATGCGACTCAAAGTGCTTGTCCAGCAGCATAATCACCTCACTTACATTGCCCTTGCCAAATGCCGACTGCAGCTCCGCTCTCAGGCTTTCATAGTTCTCGATGCTCATAAACTCCCGAACACCGCCAAACAACTGGTGGTCGCCGAGGTGAAAAGCCGCAAATGTAATGTTTACCTCTTCCCAGGTTATTTTTGATTTTATTTTGGCGCGGCCTGTTACGAGTTTTTGCCTGCCAGCCTCCATAAACTCGTACGCCTCTGATGTGGCTCTGAAACTGTAAAGATCAAAGTCGTCGGTATACTTTTGAAAGAGTGATGAAACAGCATAGTGGCCGCCCACGCGCAGCAAGTCTATAACAGTAGGTTTTACTACACTGCGGTACGCTTCTGCTGCGTCGGCATATTCTTTTTTATTGCTCTTTGCTTGAGAAATCCTACTTAAAAACTCAGGTTCCAGGTCTTTTCCACTCAGCTCTTTGGCCAGTTGTATGGCTCTGGCTGCATAAAGAACATCCTGCATCGGCTCAATACTCGTAATTTCATCAAAAAACCAGCCACAACTGGTGTATATTAACAGGGCGTGGTACTGGAGCTCCATCAGTTTAAGGAAGCGTATTTTTTCTTCCTCGTTCAGTTGCCGGGAAGTATGGTTGTTGATGAAATTTGCCACGTTCAGCTCAGAGCGGTCCATGATCACCTGAATGTAATCGTTGCGTGTATCCCATGGGGCTGCACCGAAAGGCGCTAATCCCTCTTCATAAATTTGGATAAGCTTATCTCGCAGCCAATCGAATGTTTCTCGCAGTGGTTTTCGCCATTCCTGGTTCCACTCGGGGTGGCCACCGGTGTTACAGCCACAGTTGCTGCGCCAGCGTTCTACGCCATGGGCACAACTCCAGGAACTAGGCTCAATAATCTGTGCCTCATACTGGGGTGGGTATTTTTGCAGGTACTCCCCGTAGTTGGTAATGTTAGCTAGCTTTTTCTCCTGAATGTGGTGCAGGGTATAAGAGAGTGCCATTTCTCCAAAGCGGTGATGGTGCCCATACGTTTCGCCGTCTGTGGCGATGTGCATTAGCTGCGGCTCCTTTTGCTTCTCATCAAAAGCACTGACCAGTCTGTTGGCAAAGGTTTCTCCGCTGTTCAGGAGCCGTTCAAAAGCAATGCCCTGCGATACAGGTGCATCGTAAAAAAACAATACGATCTCCTTACCAGATGGCAGCTTGCACAAGTATGGCCTTTTAGGATCTATATTTGAGCCTGTTGCGTTGTGCCACTCTTTCTCACCGATCTTCCGGAATTGCTTTGCCTGGTACGGTGAAAGTATGGTGAATTTGATGCCATGCTCTGCTATTACCTCCAAAGTAGCGTTATCTGCCGCTGTTTCTGACAGCCACATCCCTTCTGGTGCCCTTCCGAAGCGTTTTGTAAAATCATAGATACCCCAGATCACCTGCGTATGCTTGTCGCGTTCGTTTGCAAGAGGCATGATGATGTGGTTGTATACTTGTGCCAAGGCAGCTCCATGTCCGGAGAAGCGCTCTATACTTTTCTTGTCAGCCTCCAGTATGGCTTGGTACGTATCAGGGTCTTTTTTCTGCATCCACTCCAGCAGGGTAGGGCCAAAGTTAAAGCTCATGTTGCTGTAGTTGTTCGTAATATCCACAATCCTGTCTTTGTCATCTAAGATGCGTGAGGCAGAATTACGGGCATAGCACTCATCGGATATGCGCTCGTTCCAATCGTGGTAAGGGGCGGCAGACTCCTGCAGCTCCACCTCGTTTAGCCAGGGGTTTTCGCGCGGAGGCTGATAAAAATGGCCGTGTATACAAATGTAGCGGTTCATGTTAGGCTTGATGTTGAAGTATAAGTATGGATGCTGCTGGAAGAGTTACTTCTGCACCGGACTCATATTCTTGTGCAAACTCATATCCTGGGCCACCCCACTGTTTATCAGCAGAGGAAAGTAGCATAACCCACTTGCCCTTGCTTTCTATTTGCTGCAGATGAACTGTTTTAGGTGCATCACTTATGTTAAATAAACAGTAGATATACGGCGATTTTGTTGTATGGATCAGGTGCAGCACCTGGTCCTGATCGTCCATCTGAGCGAGCACCTTGTTTTTGTCAGGTGCCACAAAAGTAGGGCAGGATTTACGGAGAAGAATCAGGCGTTTATAGAATTCCCGCAGGTGCAGTTGCTTCGCATCAGAAGTATAACTGTGCTGCAACTTAGACTGGTTAAACGCTTCTTCGCTTTGCGGATCGGGGGCTTCTCCTTGCCATGCAAACGAAGAGAATTCCTCACGACGGCCATTACGTACGGCTTCGATCAACTCTTTATCGCTGTGGCTCACAAAGTATAAAAACGGATTCTGCTCGCCATACTCCTCGCCCATAAAAAGCATAGGCAGATAAGGAGAGAGTATTACTACACCAGCCACAACTTTTTGCATCTCAAAATTAACCAACTGAGATAGTCGTTCGCCTAGCATGCGGTTGCCTACCTGGTCGTGGTTCTGTGAGAAAACTACAAACTGCTGTGCCGGATTATTTGCAGCCGAACTGCCAAAGGTGCGCTTGCGATGCTCAGAGTATAAACCATCGTATACAAACGTGTGCGTCATAACCTTTGCCAGCTGCTCTGCCGTTCCGAAACCAACATAGTAACCGTTCTGCTCTCCGGTAACCATGGCATGAATGACATGATGAAAGTCGTCGTTCCATTGCGCAGCCAGACCATAGCCGCCACGGTTCATAGAGTTTATCAGGCGTACATCGTTCAAGTCGCTTTCTGCTATAAGTATAAACGTTCGGCTTTCCTGTTCCTCCAACTGGTGCACGTGCTCCTGTAGCTCCTGTAAAAAGTGCTTAGCTCCATTGTCAAAAATTGCGTGTACAGCATCCAATCGAAGGGCATCTATGTGATACTCCCTAAACCAAAGCAGGGCGTTTTGGAAAAAGAAGTTGCGAACCGGGTCTGAGTGGGCGTCATCGTAGTTAATGGCCTCGCCCCATGGGGTATTATACTTATTTGTAAAGTATGGGCCATAGTCGCGGAGGTAGTTGCCTTCGGGGCCGAGGTGGTTATATACTACATCCAGTATTACTGCCATGCCCTGCGCGTGGCAGGCATTTACCAGCCTTTTCAACCCGTCGGGGCCGCCATAAGAGTTTTGTACTGCAAACGGAAACACGCCGTCGTAACCCCAGTTTCGGTTTCCAGGAAACTGTGCTACTGGCATTATTTCAATGGCTGTTATACCCAGGTTCTTGAGCTGTGGCAGCTTTTCAATTACTCCATCAAAAGTGCCCTCATCTGAGAAAGTGCCTACATGCAACTCGTAAATAATATACTGCTGCAGTGGTACGCCTTTCCATTTCTTATCAGTCCAGGCAAAGCTGCTATGGTCTACCACTTCGGATGGCTTGTGTACTCCGTCTGGCTGATAATGTGAGGCTGGGTCTGGTCGCTCCTTCTCTTTATCCAGCACAAAAGTATAGGTAGTGCCAGGCCTTGCATTTTCTGCCAGAGCCGTCCAGTAGCCAAAAGCCTCACGCTGCAACGGCACTTCTTCCGGTTTAGCTTTGTGCAGTTTTACCTTTACATCTTCTGCCTCCGGTGCCCACACCGTAAACACTGTTCCATTTTCTGCCTTAAAGTTTGCTCCAATCTCTCTTAATATAGACATACGCGCACGGTATTTTACAGCACGTATTAACTGGCTTTTAGGGTAATAAGTTGTGGATTTTTAGCAAATACCGTATGCAAGCAAGTGTAGCGTTGCAAGCGTATTTACTTGTGCATTTAGTGCAGTTACGAAGCAACCAATGTGTTTTAGAATATTGTCCGAAACATATTTTTACGACAGTAGTAACTACATAACTTAAGAAGAACTTACTACATGGAAGGAGTACAAGGAACCAAACGTGTTGTTATAGAAAATGTAAAACCGCAGATAAACTGTGGTAGATACCCTGCCAAGCGTGTGGTAGGAGAAAAGCTAACTGTTACAGCCGATGTTTTTGCTGACGGACACGACGAAGTAAAGGCCATACTTGTGTACAGGCACAGCCGAAGAAAGAAATGGGAAGAAGTACCGATGACTTTCTTGGGCAACGATCGCTGGGAAGCCTCCTTTACACCGGATTCGATGGGCCGCTACGAGTATACGGTGCAAGGTTGGGTAGATCATTTTTACTCGTGGCAGAAGGGCCTGAAGAAAAAGTATGAAGCTAACCAGGATATTGCCGTTGAGTTGCTGATAGGAGCACAACACCTTGAGAATGCGGCAGCTACTGCCAAGCCTGGCCAGCAGAAACGGTTACATAAATGGGCAGAGGAGCTTAAGAACGTTACTTCTGTGGCAGACGCTGTAACACTGGCTACCGGCCACGATGTAAGCGACCTGATGAATGCCTGCTGCGAACGTGGGAATATGTCTACCTACGAAAAGGTGCTCCCTCTGGACGTGGAAAGGCAGAAAGCACTATTCAGTACCTGGTATGAATTCTTCCCGAGGTCGGCAGCGCAGGAGGGCGGCCGCCATGGTACCTTTAAAGATGCTGCGCGTTTGCTGCCACGTGTTGCCGAGATGGGCTTTGATACCATTTACCTGCCACCGATACACCCGATTGGCCGCGCTTTCCGAAAAGGTAAAAACAATTCCGTAACCTCAGAACCCGGCGAGCCTGGCTCTCCGTGGGCCATTGGTTCCGAAGAAGGAGGCCATGATGCCATACTTCCGGAGCTCGGTACATTAGATGACTTCCGTGAATTTGTGCACCAGGCAAGAGAGCACGGCATTGAGGTTGCCCTTGACTTTGCTATTCAGTGTTCTCCGGATCATCCCTATGTAAAAGAGCACCCGCAATGGTTTAAATGGCGACCTGACGGTACAGTACAATACGCTGAAAACCCACCAAAAAAGTACCAGGATGTGCTGCCTGTAAACTTTGAAACCGAAGACTGGCAAAACTTGTGGAAGGAATTGAGACGCGTGCTGCTTCATTGGATCGATCAGGGTGTATTTATTTTCAGGGTGGATAATCCGCATACCAAAGCCTTTGCTTTTTGGGAGTGGGTTATTGCTGATATTCACAGAAACCATCCGCAGGTCATCTTTTTATCGGAGGCCTTTACCCGGCCACGGGTGATGGAGCGCCTGGCAAAGATCGGCTTTACCCAAACCTATACTTACTATACCTGGCGCAACACTGCCGATGAACTGAAGCAGTACATGACGGAGCTCACTCAAACGGACCTGCGAGAGTATTATCGCCCTAACTTCTGGCCAAATACCCCGGATATTAACCCGGTAGCGCTGCAGGAGGGAGGCGAGGCTGCACATATTACAAGAGTAGTAATGGCGGCAACTATGTCATCTAACTATGGTTTGTACGGTCCGGTATACGAATTCGGCATAGCCACGCCTGTGTCCGGTAAGGAGGAATACCTCGATTCAGAAAAGTATGAAATTAAACACTGGGACTGGGGTAAGCAAACCAAGATCCGAGAGGTTATCACGCTTATCAATAAAATACGTAAAGTAAACCCAGCGCTGCAAACCACCTGGAATATCATTTTCGGGGAGACTGACAACCCAAGTATACTTTGCTACGCCAAGTGGAACGACGACTTCACAAACAAGATAATGGTTGTCGTAAACCTAGACCCGCATCATACACAGTCGGCTTGGGTAAAAGTGCCGCTCTGGAAACTAAAAATACCAGAAGGCCAGCAGTACCTGGTGCACGACCTGCTGACGGAGCATAAATATACCTGGCATGACGAGTGGAACTACGTAGAACTGAGGCCTGGCGAAATGCCTGTGCACGTATTCCGTATAGAAGCCGCAAATCCCGGCATGGGCCATGATAATTTAGACGATACCTGGTTACCAACCGATCACCATACAACTAACGAATAAGCAAAACACCCTGTACCAACACTATGGCAGACGAGAAATTTGAACTAGACGACAACATTCATTGGTATAAAGATGCCATTATTTATGAGCTGCATATTAAAGCTTTTAAAGATGGCAGCGGCGACGGCATCGGCGATTTTAAAGGCCTGATGCAGAAACTTGACTACCTCGAGGATTTGGGCGTAACAGCTATCTGGCTTTTACCTTTTTACCCATCACCCCTTCGCGACGACGGCTATGACATTGCAGATTACCTTAGCATAAACCCTAACTACGGTAACATGCAGGACTTTAAGGCCTTTGTGAAGGAGGCGCACCGCCGTGGGCTGAAGGTGATCACAGAATTAGTCATCAACCATACTTCCGATCAGCACCCGTGGTTCCAACGTGCACGCCGTGCCAAGAAAGGCTCTAAGTACAGGGATTGGTATGTATGGAGCGATGACCCGAACAAGTATAAAGATGTACGCATCATTTTTACCGACTACGAGCCTAGTAACTGGACCTGGGACCCGGTGGCCGAGCAATACTACTGGCACCGTTTTTTCTCGCACCAGCCAGACCTGAACTACGATAACCCTGCCGTGCAGAAGGAGGTGTTTAAAGTGCTGGATTACTGGTTTGATCTTGGGGTGGATGGTTTCCGTTTGGATGCGGTGCCATACCTGTTCGAGCGGGAAGGTACGAATGGTGAAAACTTACCCGAAACGCACGATTTCCTGAAAAAGCTGCGCGCGCACGTAGATCAGAAATATACTGGTAAACTGCTATTGGCTGAGGCCAACATGTGGCCAGAGGATTCTGCTTCATACTTTGGCGATGGTGACGAGTGCCACATGAATTACCACTTCCCGATCATGCCGCGCCTGTTCATGTCTTTAAAGATGGAAGATCGTTACCCGATCATCGACATCTTTAACCAGACACCTGCCATACCTGAAAGCTGCCAGTGGGCCATGTTCCTGCGCAACCACGATGAGCTGACGCTAGAGATGGTAACAGACGAGGAGCGTGATTATATGTACAAAGTATATACAAAAGATCCGCAGGCGCGCATTAACTTGGGTATACGCCACCGCCTGGCCCCGCTGCTAGGCAACGACCGCACCAAGATTGAACTGATGAACATCTTGCTGTTTTCGATGCGCGGTACACCGGTGGTATACTATGGCGATGAGATTGGTATGGGAGACAACTACTATCTCGGCGACAGGGATGGCGTACGTACTCCGATGCAATGGAACGATAACCGCAACGCTGGCTTTTCTGAAGCTAACCCGCAAAAGTTATACCTGCCGGTTATCATAGACCCAGAGTATAAGTATGAGTCGGTGAACGTGGAAACACAGAACCATAATGCAAACTCCTTGCTCTGGTGGATGCGACGCACCATTAACATGCGTAAGCGCTACAAAGCCTTTGGCCGCGGAAGTATAAAGTTCCTGAACCCAAGCAACTCTAAAGTGCTGGCATTTATCAGGGAGTACGAAGATGAAACCATACTTGTGATTGCTAACCTGTCCCGTTTTCCGGAGGCAGTGGAACTGGACCTGCACGAGTATAAAGGGCATGTTCCGGTAGAGGTGTTCAGCAAAAACAAGTTCCCGGGTGTTAAGGACGATAACTACCTGTTTACAGTTGGCGGACATGGCTACTACTGGTTAGAGCTTAAGCCGCAGGAGGCGCCACAGGAGGGGGCAGAACAGCAAGGAAAACCAGCTGTACAGATCAGTTCCTTAAAGCAGGCACTTACAAACCAGTCGGTTAAATTGCTGGAGAACCGTTTGCTGCCGCCTTACATTTTGCAGCGTCGTTGGTTCGGAGGCAAGGCCCGTACGGTACAGCGTATGCAGATCATCAGAAACCTGTCTATGCCATTTGGCCGACAGGCCGCTTCGCTGTTGCTGATAGAGGTGAGTTATAATGAAGGATTGCCAGAACTGTACCAACTGTCTGTAGCCTTTGCCACCGGAGAGCAGGCCGATGAGATTAGTAGTGCCAACCCAAGCAGCGTAATTGCACGGGTGTCGCAGGATGGCAAGGAAGGTATACTTTACGATGCCTTGTTTAACGAAGAATTCAGGCAGATGCTGCTGCAGCTGGTTGCAAAGCGTAAACGCATTAAGGCAGATGGAGCAGAACTTGTAGGCTACAGCCATCGTGTTGTCACAGGCATGATTAACGAGGCAGAAGGCAACCTAACATCCAGAATATTGTCTGCCGAACAAAGCAACACTTCCATCATCTACAATAACACCTTCTTCCTGAAAGTATACCGCAAACTGGACCGTATTATAAACCCGGATGTGGAGGTAGTACAGGTGCTGACAGATAATGTAGGATTTGAACATGTACCACGGTTTTTAGGAGCTGTAGAGGAGCATGAGCCGGGGCAGGCACCTATGGTGCTGATGATGCTGCAGGAGCTGGTGCCAAACCAGGGAGATGCCTGGAACTATGTAGGTGATTCGTTGAAGCGTATGTTTGAGCGTATCCGTACCCAAAACGACCGGGCAAAACTAAAGCCGGCTTTGGGTACACTTTCAAGACCAATGGCCTTTACTGAAATACCAGATGATATTCAGTTACAAATTGGTGGAGCCCATGTAGAGCGTATCGAACTGTTGGGGCAGCGCACAGCAGAAATGCACCTGGCACTCAGCAGTATTTATGACAACAAGGACTTTGTGCCTGAGAATTTTTCGCTGCACTACCAACGCTCGTTGTACTCTTCACTTATCTCACTGGTGCGTGTAAACTTTGATAGTCTGGCTAAACACTTGCCAAACCTGCCGGAGCACATCAGGGCAGAGGCCGAAGAAGTACTGCAAATGCGCGCTGAGGTGCTAGATAGACTGAAACTGATCTTTAAGCGAAAGATTGATACCCAAAAAATCAGAACACACGGCGACTACCATTTGGGCCAGGTGCTGTTTACAGGCAAAGACTTCTATATCATAGATTTTGAGGGAGAACCTGCACGTTCGTTTAGTGAGCGCAGGCTTAAGCGATCTGCTTTACGCGATGTAGCCGGTATGATTCGCTCGTTCCATTATGCAGCTTATAGTGCATACTTCCAGCAGGAGGGCCTGCGTAAAGAGGATGCAGAATACCTGGAGGGATGGGCAGAGCAGTGGTACCATTATGCCAGCAACTTCTATATGCACAATTACCTGGGCAAAACCATGGGTACAGGTGTGGTGCCGCCAAATGAGGAGGATTTCGAGATCCTGATCCAGACATTCCTACTGGAGAAGGCAATCTACGAACTTGGATATGAACTGAATAATCGTCCGGATTGGGTACTTATCCCGATCAGGGGCATTAAATACATCATGAGAAAGTACAGTAATGGCTAAGAAGAAAACAGACTCAACAACCGAACCAGCAAGTATAAAAAAAGAAGCTAAAACTTCTAAAACAGGTGCAACCGCAAAGAAAGCCGCTTCACGTAAAAAGGAAGAGGCTCCTGTAGCAGAAATGGGTGTGCCTGTAACTGATAAAGTACCCGGTGAGGCAGGTAAACCTGCTCGTGCAAAGGGGGCCTCTAAAGCCAAAGCTACCACTACAAAAACTGCTGGGCAGGGTAAAGAAAAGGCTGTTCCAACCACAAAGAGCAAAAGTACAACAGGCGGCGCTGCCAAAACCACCGCAAAGAAGAATGCAACTGTTCCGGCAACGGCTATGCCAGAGGAGGTTGTTCCTGTTGAGCCAGCCTCTGCAGCGCAGTTACAGGAACAGCGTGCTGTATATCCGGTTAGTTTATTGTCTGAATTTGATATTTACCTGTTTAAAGAGGGCAGGCACACGCAGCTGTACGAAAAATTAGGTTCGCACCCTATGGAGCATGCCGGCAGGCAGGGAACATACTTTGCTGTTTGGGCTCCCAACGCAGAGCAGGTTTCAGTTATAGGGGATTTCAACCATTGGAATCGTGACAGCCATCGCCTATTTGTGCGTCATGATGGTTCCGGTATTTGGGAAGGATTTGTTCCGGAGGTGTCAAAAGGTATGCTTTATAAATACCATATCAAGTCTCAGTACAACTCGTATCAGGTTGAGAAAAGCGACCCCTTTGCCTTTGCCCGTGAAATGCCTCCGCAAACAGCATCTGTTGTCTGTAACTTACAGTATGAGTGGCAGGACAGCAATTGGATGCAGCGCCGACAAGAACTGGCAGGACAGCCACAGCCGTACAGTGTTTACGAGCTGCACCTGGGATCTTGGAAGCGTAAAGCCGAAGACAACAACAGGCCATTAACTTACCGCGAACTGGCAGAAGAACTGCCTGGCTATGTACAAAGTATGGGCTTTACGCACGTAGAGTTGATGCCAATCATGTACCACCCGTTTAGTGGCTCGTGGGGCTATCAGATAACGGGTTATTTCGCAGCGCAAAGTCTTTTAGGGTCTCCAGAAGACCTGATGCACCTAATAGATGTATTGCACCAGCACAACATTGGTGTAATCCTGGATTGGGTCCCATCTCATTTCCCATCGGATGAGCATGGCCTGGCATACTTTGATGGAACACATTTGTATGAGCACGCCGACCCGCGCAAAGGCTACCATCCTGACTGGAACAGCTACATTTTTAACTATGGTCGCAATGAGGTTCGATCTTTCCTGATTAGCAATGCACTTTTCTGGCTGGATAAATATCATGCTGATGGCCTACGTGTAGATGCAGTGGCCTCCATGTTATACTTAGATTACAGCCGCAAAGAAGGCGAATGGATACCAAACGAGCACGGCGGACGCGAAAACCTAGAGGCGATTTCGTTCCTGAAGGACTTTAACAAAGCGGTGCACGACCGTTTCCCGGATGTGCAAACGGTAGCAGAAGAATCTACGGCGTGGCCTGCAGTAACCGGTAAGGTAGAGAATGGCGGCCTCGGCTTTAACATGAAGTGGATGATGGGTTGGATGCACGATACGCTTACTTACTTCTCAAAGGATCCGGTCTACCGCCGTCACCACCAAGGGGACATTACTTTTAGTATGGTATATGCTTTTTCTGAAAGGTTTATGCTGCCGCTTTCGCACGATGAAGTGGTGCACGGCAAAGGTGCTTTGGTTAGAAAAATGCCAGGAGATGAATGGCAACGCTTTGCTAACCTACGTGCACTATATGCTTACATGTATGCCCACCCGGGTGCAAAGCTATTGTTTATGGGAGGCGAGTTTGGCCAGACCAGCGAATGGAACCACGACAGTAGCCTGGAGTGGCATTTATTGCAGTACGGTTTCCATCATGGTTTACAAGAAGAACTTCGCGATCTGAATGCCATCTACAAAGCTGAACCTGCACTATATGCTCTTTCTTTTGAGCCAGAAGGGTTTGAGTGGGTAGATTTTCATGATGCACACAACTCTGTGGTCAGCTTTTTAAGAAAAGGCGCTACACCCATGGAGGAGTTGCTGGTAGTATGCAACCTAACGCCGGCACTACACGAGCATTACAAATTAGGGGTGCCGCACCTGGGGGAATGGGTGCAGGTATTTAACAGCGATGACGGCCGCTACGGGGGCAGCAACGCACATAACACGGAGCCGCTTCATGCTGTACCTGAGCCGTTCCACGGAAGAGAAAACTCTATTACACTGAAGCTACCACCGCTGGCAGTTGTATACTTTAAGCTTAGAAAATGAGTTGAGTTTGGGAGTTAGAGATGTAAGAAAGTACAGGCCAAAGTATAATATACATTTGTTTTACTTAGGCCATACTTTATACTTGGAACAGATTGAGGGGAGACATAACTCCCCAACCCTCTAACTCCCAAACCCTTTAACTCAAATTACTTTCCCTTACGCAGGGGGAAGAGTCTGCGTAAGTCCAGTTGTCTTTGTGATTCCTCTTGAGGTAAATCCAATTCTGATACTGACCGAACATCTTCAATAGAGTAGAAGGCCTGCGGGTTGTAATCCCGGATAATGTCTATCACCTCATTTAGCTTTTTGCGCTTCACAATCAGGAAGAGCAGGTTTACCTTGCCACGGGTACCACGTGCATCGATGCAGGTAAGGCGGTAGCCCCGCCCTTTCAGCCGGTCTATCAGTTTATCGGCAGGCTCTACAGTGATTACACGTACTACCATTTGTCCTAGTGCCAGTTTCTGCTCAACCCGTAAACCTAAAAAATTACCGGTTGCAAAACCGCCGGCCCAAGCCAAGTATGAAGCTATGTTGTTCAGGTTTTCCATTACCTGCGTAATGGCTATTAACCAAATAAGCACTTCCAGGAAACCAAGTAAAGGCGCAATAATCTTATCGCCTTTGGATATAAAAACAATGCGCAGTGTGCCTAAGGTAACATCGCAAATGCGGGCCAGAAATATTAACAACGGGATGATGACCCATTGTACAATGGTGGGGTTTATACCTTCAAATAAATCCATGTATGGTATGCTGTGGCGTAAGGGTGATGATTAAAGTTAAGGATGTTTTATGAACGATTGCAAAGAAGGGTTAGTAAATTCTGTACGTACCTTCGGTAACGCATCGGGGTAGTTTTGCTGTATAAACTGTACCAGCTTTTCGCGCACCAGGCAGCGCAGGTCCCAGGCAATACCAGAACTATTAGCACTCATTAAAGCGCGTAACTCCAGAGAGTTTTCTTTTGAGTCTGTAACCTGCAATACTGCTACCTGTTTGTCCCAAAGTTCTGTGCTTGCCAGTATCCTTTCAAATTCGCTGCGTACTTCCTCAATAGGTATAGTATAATCTGTGTAAATATAAACGGTGGCCAATATATCAGAACCGGTACGGGTCCAGTTTTGGAAAGGTTTATCAATAAAATAATTTAAGGGGAGGATCATGCGGCGGTTATCCCATATTTTAAGCACCACATAAGTAAGCGTAATTTCCTCTACACGGCCAAACTCGTTTTCTACCACCAGTACATCGTCTATACGGATAGGTTGCGTAAACGCAATTTGCAGGCCAGCCAGTAAGTTGGCAATTGACTTTTGTGCGGCTATACCTACCACAATGCCTACCACACCAGCCGATGTAAGCAAACCTGTTCCTAGTTTTCTAACAGCATCAAAGCTTAGCAAGATCATAGACAACGCGATAAAGGCAATCAGCACGATGGTTATTTTCCGGATAAACTGCAGCTGCGTAAATAGCTTACGCTCTCTAAAGTTATCCGACTTATCCAGTTGGTATTTGTTGCGCACAAGGTCTCGTGCCACATTGGTAAACATTATCAGCGTCCAGGCAAAAGTAACTATCCCAAGCACTTCTATTATCCTTTTCAAAATGTACACTGTGCTGTCGGAGTAGGGCAGCAGTGGCATGGCAAAGGATAGGAACAATAGTGGTATCAGGAGTGAAAGCGGCTGATTTAGATGATGGGTTAGTGAGCGAACCAACAGCGGATTTTCTTCTTTGTTATAAACACGAAGAATTTTAAAAGTTACAAGCTTAAAAATGGAGCCTATAATGAGTGCGATAACACAAATACCTAAACCCAGTACAAAATCATCTAACTGGTTAATAAAATCTGAAATTCTACTCATGCTTAGGTACTACGGAATGTGTTATAATTGGTATCCAAACTATAGGAATTAGTGAGCACAAATAATCACCCTTTACTTAACGTATGGCAGCTTCAGCGGGTATTTTAAGTAAAGGCTAATGTTACACAAGCTGAGCGTCATTAATTTATAGTTAAATTTCTATATATAGAAAACGCTTATAAGGTGCTTTGCGTAATAATGAGGAGATTATAACTAAAGCAGAGGTTTAATTCGAGTTGTTGTTTACAGGTAAAATAATGCCCGACTGTTTAAGCAGCTTAGTATCATTTATATAGCTTACATGGCAAAACTGATCATAGTATCAAATAGACTTCCCGTTAAACTCCAGGAAAAGGAGGGTGAACTACAATTTAAAACAAGTGAGGGCGGATTAGCTACAGGTTTAGGCTCTATTTATAAGGAGGGCGATAATTTGTGGATTGGCTGGCCTGGCCAAGTGGTGGAGGAAGAAGAAAAGCAGCAGATAGTAATTACGGAACTGCAGAAGGAAAGTATGTATCCTATTTTTCTATCTGAGGCCGAGATTAAAGAATACTATGAGGGGTTTAGTAACGAGACACTCTGGCCCACTTTTCATTATTTCTCTCAGTATGCAGTTTACGACCAGCAGTTTTGGGAAACTTATGTATCTGTGAATCAGAAATTTTGCGAGGAAGTTGTAAAGCAGGCCGGCCCTGACGATACCATCTGGGTACATGATTACCAGTTGCTCTTGCTGCCCTCAATGCTGCGTGAAAAACTACCAGACTGTACAATCGGTTATTTCCAACATATTCCTTTTCCTAGCTACGAGGTTTTCAGGTTGCTGCCTTGGCGCAAAGAGCTACTGCAAGGTATGCTAGGCTCAGATTTAGTTGGTTTTCATACTTATGACGACATGCGCCACTTTCTGAGTTCTGTAAACAGGTTAATTGGTTATGGCAGCATGCATGGTTGGATAAATATGGGCACACGCTCTTTGCTCGTAGACTCCTTCCCGATGGGGATAGACTATGAAAAGTATTCCCAAACTGCCGTGTCTGAGGAAGTTGAAAAGCGTGAGCGTATTTACCGCTCAAACCTTAAAGCAGATAAACTGATCATTTCAATAGACCGGTTAGATTATTCTAAGGGCATCCCGCAGCGTCTGGATGCATTTGAAAAATTCTTGGAACGGTACCCTGAGTTTCATGATAAGGTAACGCTGGTAATGCTGGTGGTGCCAAGCCGCGACGAAGTGGAAAAGTATAAAGAGCTGAAAGAGGAAGTTGACGAAATGGTAGGCCGCATTAACGGAAAATATAGCCACATCGACTGGAATCCAATACAATACTTTTACCGCTCTTATCCGCTTGAAACCTTATCTGCTTTTTACAGAATGGCAGACATAGCCTTGGTAACACCAATGCGCGACGGCATGAACCTGGTATGTAAAGAATATGTAGCCAGTAAACACGACCAGACAGGGGTACTTATTCTAAGTGAAATGGCCGGCGCGTCTAAAGAGCTTTCTGATGCCTTGCTTATCAACCCGAACGACATTAACCAGATGGTAGAGACCCTTTACCAGGCACTTACCATGCCGGTAGAGGAGCAGAAGGTTCATATGCGAAGCATGCAGGAGTCTATTAAGCGCTATAATATACACCACTGGGTGTCGATGTTTATGGACAGGCTGGCTTATGTGAAAATCAAACAGCTTTCTATGGCTACCAGTTACCTGGATAACGCAACTTTCCAAGAACTTACAGATTCTTATGTGTCGGCCAGTTCACGGTTGTTCTTCCTGGAGTATGACGGAGCTCTTGTAGATTACTCTAACCGGCCATTGATGGCAAACCCATCAGAGGAGTTGATGGAGTTGCTGGATAAATTAGGCAGCGACTCTAAAAACAGGGTAGTAGTAGTGAGCAGCCGCGATAAAGATAATATGGAAGACTGGCTGGGGGATCTGAACATAGATATTATTGCAGAGCATGGTGTCTGGATAAAGCAAAAAAACTCCGGCTGGCAAACGGTACTTAGTCTGATGGATGACTGGAAAAGCGACATACGCCTGATTTTGGAACTTTACGTAGACCGTACACCTGGCTCTTTTATTGAGGAAAAAGATTACTCGCTGGTGTGGCACTACCGCAAAGTTGAAACTGGTTTAGGCGAGTTGCGTGCCCGAGAGTTAGTTAGCCACCTAAACTTTTTAGCTACCAACAGTAACCTGCAGGTGCTGGACGGGCAAATGGCAGTTGAGGTAAAGGCGCAGGAAATAAACAAAGGTAAAGCCGCCAGCTACTGGCTAGGTAAATACCCGCACGAGTTCGTTCTAGCTATCGGCGACGACTGGGGAGACGAAGATGTTTTTAAGGCCATGCCACGTGAGGCTTATACTGTAAAAATTGGAAACGGAAGCTCCATAGCCAAGTACCACTTGGATACCTGCCAGGAAGCCCGCTGGATGCTTTCTAAACTGCTGCGCCACTCAGGATCAGAGCAGGCTACAGACGCTATGATGACAGGCTCGTAAAAGTTAGAAAAGTATAAAGTATAAAAGCCGCTGCAAATCTAGTTGCACCGGCTTTTATACTTTATATGGCATTTAGAAACTTGTGAGAATTCTTCTTGACTTAGTTTTAAAAAGATCTCTCACGCTGTTTAAGTTACAGCTTATCGTACCTTTCACTTAACTTCATAAAATACGCTCTTACTACCTTAGAAAGGAGTGTATAGGCCACCTTTAAAAGAAGCTGGGGCACAATCGTACAATGGTTTAAAACAGTGTATTACCACCAGCTGCCGGCTTAGCATCACCAGACTTTGCAGGCTGTTCGCAATTTTCTTCGTTAAACACTTGGTCTATTGCCTTCTCAGCGTTGCGCAATTTTTCTTTGCAAAGCTTTATTAACTGCGACGAACGTTGTACTTTTTGCGTTAGCTCATCCACGTCCACGGCATCATTCTCAATAGCGCGTAGTATCTCCTCCAACTCCTGCGTAGCTTCGCGGTAGGTCATTTCGTTCAGGTTCTTATTCATTTGTATCGATGTTTACTATTGTACTGTGGAGGGTGCCGTCCTGCACGCGGGTCTCCATAATGTCTCCGTTATTTACTTCTTTTATACTTTTGACGATCTTGCCGTTAAGCAATGTTAAAGTATACCCTCGTAAAAGCAACCGCTCCGGGTTATTGGCCTCAATGCTCATTTCCAGGAGTTTCAGGCGATGGTTTTCCTGCTGCAGCTTCCTTTGTGCACAATATTTTAATTTATCGCTATACTTAGTGTAAGCAATCTGGCTTTTCTGTAGTTTGTCCTTGGCTTCGGTTTCCAGGCAATGCACCAGGTGGTTAAGCTCGTGCTCTTTCATGTGCAGCCAACGCTGGCTTTTACCTTCCACGCAAACAGACAGCTCCTGCAGATACTTTTCCCGCTGGTGTAGCAAATCTTTAGTTTCAGAATGTATATCCTTCTCCAGGTTGCTTACCAGGTGCCTTTGCTGCTCCAGATATGATTTAGGTTTTAAGAGCAGGCCTCTGGATAGCTGCTCCAGTCTGTCTTTGTTGCCTTGCAGTAATTGTTGAGTTGTATTTGCAATCCGCAGATTTAAGCGTTCCAGTTTATTATCGTTAACCTTTAGCTGCTGCGCGGAAAACATCCTGATCCTGTCGAAAAGATCCTCTGCTATTTCTTCGGCTTCTCTAAATCTATCGATCAGAAATCCTGCCACGGCAGTTGGCGTTTTAAGCCGTGTATGTGCTACAATGTCGGCAATACTTTCGTCGCGTTCGTGGCCAATACCGGTAAGTACGGGTAGGGGAGAGTTACCTATGGCAGCAGCTATCTTATAATCATCAAAGCAGCTCAAGTCTGTTTGTGATCCTCCTCCGCGTATCAGTACAACGGCATCAAAATGGTTGCTATACTTTGCTAATTTAGCAAAGGCTGCGGCCACCGATGCCGGCGACTCGTTACCCTGTACTACTGCCGGGAAAAGAGTGGTCTCAAAAGTATATCCGTAGCTGTTGTTTTGCAGTTGGTGCACAAAATCCTGGTAACCGGCTGCCGTTGCCGATGAAATAACGGCAAGGCGCTGCGGCACAAGCGGTAGCTCAAGCTCTTTGTTTGCTTCCAACAAACCCTCTGCTGTTAGTCGCTTCAGGGTTTCCTGTCGTTGCCTTGCCAGGTCGCCGATAGTATAATTTGGGTCGATGCTGGATACATCGAGGCTCAGGCCATACAATTCATGAAAACGCACTGATACCTGTAGCAGTACCTTTAATCCGGCTCTTAGCTGTTGCCCTGTCTTTTCTTCGAAGTAGCGGCTCAGCATCTGGTAACGCGAGGCCCAAATAGTAGCTTTTGCCTGTGCCAGCATCTGTCGTGCATCGTCGCCTTTATCTACCAGGGTAAGGTAGCAATGGCCTTTTCGCCGATCCACGCTTACCTGTGCAATTTCGGCCACAACCCAGTACGTTTCCGGGAACGCCACCTCCAACTCCTCTCTGATCTGCTGGTGCAGCTCATATAGAGAGAGTGGGGCATTTAGCTCCTCGTGGGTGATGGTTTGTCGAAAAAAGATTTGGGACATGGCTACAACGTGTTCTTCTCCTGCTGTGCCGGCAAGTTCCGGCTCCTCCGATTCGAAGATAGGATTTTTTAAATTATCAGGCTAAACGGGAATGAGTATTTATTGTGGATTTGTACTTTGGCTAAAGAACCTTCACATGCAAAGCAGCAGTAGCAGCCCCCCCCTTAGGTAATTAGGGGCAGGGGTGATGGGGCCGGTACTGCAAAACCGAGTCTGGAAACTCTCACCCAAAATATGTCACCAACTGGAAGCTAGCGCCAGAAGTATAATCATTAAATTATCATCTTCCTTTAATCAAACCATTAATCGTCTCAGTCAGCTTCTCCTGCCACAGTTGTTTCTCCAGTATAAGAGGTGGGGCAGCACGTTCCAGGCAATCTGGAGCGGGGCAGCGTTCGCAGGTCTCGTTTACCAAGCGGTTAAGTATGGCAGGATCATTTAAGAATCTCACTTTGTTTTTCAGGTTCTCGTTGATTAAAAGTCCGATGCTGACGGTGCCATGGCGGTTTTCTGCTGGCTGGGCAAGTGCCAATACCAGGTATTCGTTATCAGAATTGATGTAGGAAGAGCGTTGAAGCCCTACCAGTATATTAGCCAGATGCTCATCCTGTTCAGCCTGTTCCAGTAAGGTAATGGATATCCAGCGGCGGCAATAGTGTTCGTTCAGGAATGACGCATGCGGGTTATGCAGGCCCGATAAGTGCAACTCTTTTGTTAAGTAATAACTATCTGTTGCCTGTTGGTGCTGGAAGCGCAGGAAAAACAACTGTTTAATACCGAAAAATTTAGGTAACAGCGATGTAAGGCGATGCAGCAAAGTTTCTGGCGAGGTATTATACTTTTCCATTAACTGCAGCAGCAGCTCCGGCCGCCACTTGTCTTGCGCAAAAAATTGCTGTATGTCCTCAACCAGCCTATCCTGGTTTAGTAGTAAGGCACCGGCAAAGTATGACGCCTTAAAATTATTCAGCACCTCCTCAAAAGAACCCACCTTCACCCAGGTAGAAGTATAAGGCCGCTCCCGCAGCTGCAGGTACTGGAAACCAATTTCCCGGGCTAGGGCAAAGGCTTTTTGGTGCGGTGTTAAGGTAGGGTTTAATTGTAGTTGCGGAGTAGCGCCCGGAATTAAAACAGACCGTAAGGTTGCCAGCTCAGGATGTGCATCAAAAGTGTTTGTTGCAATTGTTATGTTAAATTGATTCTGAAGTATAGTTGCCAGTTCCTCAAAAGTAGGAGTGGTTTCTTCCTCCAGTTGATACTGCTCTAGGAAACGCTCCGCCTCCAGTTCTATGTCGTCGAAGTAGTTATCATGCAGTTCCTGGTAAGAGCGAAGGGCAGAAAAGTAAAACTGTTCTACCCGCAGGTCGAAAGCCCTGGAGATCTCCAATAGTGTATTTACAAAAGCACTCAGTTTGGCCGGAGCTGTGGCAAAAAGATCTAACACCCGGCTCATATCCAGCCCAAAATGCTCCAACGGCAGCTCCGAAAGTATATTCGATTGCAGCAGTTCCCCCACTGGCTGCAGGCGCTTGTTTAGCTTCAGCGATACCAGGTAATCGTAGCTTACCCCAAGTGCATCAGCTATAATGGCAGTTTTGCTAGGCTTCGGGTGCTTTTTACCTTTCTCAATCTCGTTCAGGTAAGATACGGAGATGCCGGTGGCAGTAGCAAGGTCGGTAAGGGATATACCCTTGTCTGTTCGTAACTGCTTCACCTTCAGTCCAAATATTAGTCTAATTACGTCTTCCTGGAGTTTCATGCTTTATAAAAGAGGAGAATTTTTATCTAAGGAAGCGCTTTTTGTGACAATCTCCTAAAAAACGAAAAAAAATAATTAGCGAAAATTCGCCAAAAATAAAATCTTCGCGTATATGGTATCTAAAGAAGCAAAAATATTCATCTTTTAACTTGATAGTACCATGATTTTAGAAAACACAGCCACTATAAAAGCAAAAGACCAAACCGGAGTAAATGAAGTGCTGACACCGGAAGCAATCGATTTTCTGGAAATGCTGCACACCAAATTTAACAGCAGGAGAGAAGAGTTACTAAATCTGCGCAAAGAGCGCCAGGACAGGTTAGACGCAGGAGAGAAACTTGATTTTTTGCCACAGACAGAGCAGGTGCGTGAAGGAGACTGGAAAGTAGGAAGTATACCTGCCGACCTGCAGCTGCGGCGCGTAGAAATTACGGGTCCCGTAGATCGCAAAATGGTTATTAATGCGCTTAATTCTGGTGCCAATGTGTTTATGGCTGATTTTGAGGATGCTAACTCACCTACTTGGGAAAATGTGATTCAGGGCCAGCTAAACCTGCGCGATGCTATCAGGAGGGATATTGACTTTACGGTACAAAATGGTAAAACCTACCACTTAAACAAAGAGGTGGCCGTGCTGAAGGTAAGACCAAGAGGCTGGCACCTGCCCGAAAAACATTTATACTTTGGAGATATGCCTGTATCAGCTTCTTTGTTTGATTTTGGCCTTTTCTTCTTTCATAATGCTAAAGAGCTGATCTCTCGTGGTACTGGGCCATATTTTTACCTGCCAAAGCTGGAGAGCCACCTGGAGGCTAGATTGTGGAACGATGTGTTTGTAGCGGCCCAGGAGGCGCTGGATATTCCGGTAGGCACTATTAAGGTAACAGTGCTGATAGAAACCATTACGGCTGCGTTCGAGATGGATGAGATTCTGTATGAATTACGCGACCATATAGTAGGCCTGAACGCCGGCCGCTGGGACTACATCTTCAGCGCTATCAAGAAGTTTAGAAAACAGGAAGGTGTGCTGTTCCCGGATAGGACTGATGTAACCATGCAAGTGCCGTTTATGCGTGCTTATACTAATTTACTGGTAAAAACTTGCCACAAGCGTGGGGCACATGCTATGGGAGGTATGGCCGCTTTTATTCCAAGTCGCAAAGACCCTGCAGTTAATGAAAATGCCTTTAAAAAAGTAGAGGCTGATAAAGCTTTTGAAGCAAACAATGGCTTTGATGGCACCTGGGTTGCGCACCCAGACCTGGTACAGGTGGCCCGCAAAGAGTTTGACAAAGTACTGGGCGATAAGCCGCATCAGAAAGGGATGCTGCGTGACGACGTGCAGGTAACATCTGAAGATCTGACAAACTTCAACATCGAAAGCGGCAAAATTACAGAGCAGGGACTACGCCTGAACATCAACGTGGGTATTATGTACATCGGAAACTGGTTGTGCGGCACAGGGGCTGCGGCTATTCATAACCTGATGGAAGATGCCGCTACCGCCGAAATATCAAGAGCACAAGTATGGCAATGGCTGCACCACCCGCACACTAAAACAGATGATGGCGTGGAGATAACAGAACAACGCGTGCTGCAGCTCATTAAAGAGGAAACGGAAGGTATAAAAGAGGAAGTTGGCCTGGCCACGTTTAAAAATTGCCACTTCGAGAAAGCATCTCAATTGTTCTCAGAACTAGTACTTTCCAAATGCTTCGTCGAGTTCCTGACGCTGCCAGCCTACAAGTACATTGACTAGGCGCGATATCATACAAGTATAAATTTTAGAATCATCACTCATTATATAAACTGCCATGACAAAGAAAGATAGAATTCAGAAAATTGAAAGAGATTGGATAGAGAATCCACGCTGGGCCGGAATTAAAAGACCTTACAGTGCCGATGAGGTTGTAAAGCTGCAGGGATCGGTGCAGATAGAACACACCTTAGCAAGAAACGGAGCCGAAAAACTTTGGCGATTGCTGCACTCCGAGCCTTATGTGGCAGGGTTGGGAGCGCTAACTGGTAACCAGGCGGTGCAAGAGGTGCAGGCAGGGCTGAATGCGATTTACCTGAGCGGCTGGCAAGTGGCTGCCGATGCAAACCTGGCAGGGCAGATGTATCCGGACCAGAGTTTGTACCCTGCCGATTCGGTGCCAAATGTGGTAAAGAAAATAAACAACTCGTTGCTGCGCGCCGACCAGATACAAAGTGTAAATGGTGATGGCGAAATTGACTACATGGTGCCAATTGTAGCCGATGCCGAAGCTGGATTTGGAGGCAACCTGAATGCATTTGAGTTGATGAAGATGATGATAGAGGCAGGTGCTGCAGGAGTACATTTCGAAGACCAGTTGTCGTCGGCGAAGAAGTGCGGACACTTGGGCGGCAAAGTGTTGGTACCAACGCAGGAGGCTATAAATAAACTAGTGGCAGCACGCCTGGCAGCAGACGTTATGGGGATACCGACTCTACTTGTAGCGCGCACCGATGCCGATGCAGCTAACTTGATTACCAGCGATATTGACCCACGAGATCATGCATTTATACTTGATGAGCCACGTACCGTCGAAGGCTTTTACATAGTTCGCAACGGCATAGAACAAGGTATAGCTCGCGGCTTAGCCTACGCCCCTTACGCCGACCTGATCTGGATGGAAACATCTCACCCGGATCTGGAGCAGGCACGACAGTTTGCAGAAGCCATTCATGCTGAATTCCCGGGTAAGTTATTGGCCTACAACTGCTCACCGTCATTTAACTGGGCTGCCAAGCTAAGCGTTAAAGAGATGGAAAGCTTTAGAGAAGAGTTAGCTAAAATGGGATACAAGTTCCAGTTTATTACACTGGCAGGTTTCCATGCGCTGAACACCAGTATGTTTGAGTTGGCTAAGGCTTACAAAGCGCGCGGCATGGCAGGTTACTCTGAACTGCAGGAGCGTGAATTTGCCTTAACAAAGGATGGCTTTAAGGCCGTGAAGCACCAATCGTTTGTGGGTACAGGCTATTTTGATGCGGTGCAAAACACTGTAACAGCTGGTACTGCCTCTACGGCTGCCTTAGTTGGCTCTACTGAAGAAGAACAATTCCATTAGGATCATAAATTCTAATAAACTTAAAAAGGCCGCTGTACTTAGATTACAGCGGCCTTTTTAAGTAAAAAAACTAAGAACTTAGCTTATTCTTTTTTGAAGCCCATTCGTTTAGCACGTTTTTCCCAGTTTAATTTTGCCCACTCCTGCAGGTCGGCAATCTGGTCCATTTCATCTATAATTTCCATTCCGAGGAGTGTTTCCACAATATCTTCCATGGTTATGATACCTGCTGTGCCGCCATATTCATCCACTACTAATGCAATATGGTCCTGTTTTTCCATCAGGCGGTTAAACAATTTTGGAATTGGCATGTGTTCCGGTACCACCTGCAGCGTTCTGACAATAGAATTAAGAGGAATATCACCTTCATGATTGATCATCTTATACATTACTTCATCCTTTAGTACGTAGCCGGATATATCATCTAAGTTAGTTTTATAAATCGGAATCCGGGAAAAGCGAAGATCAGTAAACTCCTTAAAAAAATCTTTTAAAGACATGTCCTGCTGCGCGCTCACGATCACGGTTCGTGGTGTCATGATGTGGTGCACCAGGATGTTATTGAAGCGAAGTATGTTTTGTATGATTTGAGACTCACCTTTCTTAAATATACCTTCTTTTATACCTAGCTCCGTCATGGCTGTAAAATCTGCGCGGCTAAGCACACTGCGGTTCTTCTCGGTTTTAAGTCGCTTGGTTATAAACTGCGAAAGTATGATGATCGGGTAAAGCGGCGAGTAGATCATGATTTTGAGCGTACGAACGGTAAATGGCGTAAGCTGCCTCCAGAAATTCGCACCGAGTGTTTTAGGTATGATCTCTGTAAGTATCAGGATCACAATGGTAAGTATAACCGATACTATTGTCAGGTACTCATCACCCCAAATAATCTGGGCCTGTGCACCCACACCCGCCGCACCAATGGTATGGGCAAATGTATTTAGTGTAAGTATGGCAGCAAGGGGCCGGTCTATATTCTCTTTAAAATGCTGCAGGTCTTTACCCAGGGCAGGGTCTTCTTTGCTAACGATGCTTACGTGAGAGGGAGTTATACTTAGCAGCGAAGCTTCTAGTAAAGAGCATAAAAATGAAAAAATTAAAGCTATACAAAGATATAAGATTAGTAAACCCATTAAATTAAGTTTTTGATAAACAATTAGTGTACTACCCGAAGCACCGGCTCTGGCAGTTCGTGGTGCGTTTCGTGGTCTACGGTAAAATACCCTACCATACTCGGGCCATAGCCCAAATTCACTTCTACAAATTTATTCTTTTCTGGTAACATAGCTATTACCTCATTTTTTAAATCGTTATAGCGCTGCAGCAGATGCTCCATTTGTTGCTCGTGCTGGCTGAGCACTGTTTCTTCTGTGCCTACATCTTCTGCCTGCGGCTCTGTCTGCTCTGCCTCATCTACTGAAGCCACTTTGTTCTGGAGTGTTAGTATTTTAACTTCGAGCAGTCTTATCTCTTTTTCTACTTCCAGGTATTCCTGTACTTTTTTCTCCAGCGGAATCAGTGATTCGTCGAGGTATGCAATCAGGTTTTCCATAGTGCAGCGGCATAATTAGATGTCAGGTGTATATACGGTGGGAGCGGGGTTTTATATACAGATACAGTTTTTCCTATACTTTATGCCAACCCTAAACCGATGTATTAAGTAGATGCTCTGGTAAATTTGTATCTTTGAAGTATAACCGCTCCGGCGGCACACGCTTCAGAACCACCAAATATGAAAATAATCGAATGTCCCCGCGATGCCATGCAAGGCATCAAGGAGTTTATTCCAACTGCAAAGAAAATAGCTTACCTGAACACCTTATTGCAGGTAGGTTTTGATACGCTCGATTTTGGGAGCTTTGTTTCGCCAAAGGCCATACCGCAAATGAGCGATACGGCTGAGGTGCTGGCTAATCTTGAACTGCATAACACGAAATCTAAACTGCTGGCCATTATAGCCAACGTACGCGGTGCCGACGATGCGGCTCAGCACAAGCAGATCGAGTACCTGGGATTTCCGTTGTCAGTATCAGAAACGTTTCAGCAGCGCAACACAAATAAAAGTATAGCCGAGGCGATGGAGCAGCTGGCCCAGATACAGGATATCTGCCACCGGCACGGCAAAACGCTGGTAACGTACATCTCGATGGGCTTTGGCAACCCTTACAACGACCCCTGGGATGCAGAAACGGTTATTCGCTTTGTAGAGGAATTAAATAAGCTGGAAGTAAAAATCATTTCGCTTTCAGACACGATTGGGGTATCTAACCCGGAAAATATTACTTACCTCTTCGAGAATCTGATTCCGGCTTTTAAAAGTATAGAGTTTGGTGCGCACCTGCATACTACACCAAGCACCTGGCAAGAAAAGGTAGAGGCAGCGTATAATGCAGGTTGCAGAAGGTTTGATGGTGCCCTGCGTGGCTACGGCGGTTGTCCGATGGCCAAAGACGAACTGGTGGGCAACATGGCTACCGAAAATTTAATAGCCTACTTCGAAAAGATTGGTTTAAATTTGAACTTAGACAAAGACGCCTTTAATCGTGCACTGGCAGCGTCTGGTGCAGTGTTTTCTTAATTATGGCAAAAAGAACAATAGTAGATATTTTTATACCCTGTTTTGTAGACCAACTGTTTCCCGAAACAGGTATGAACATGGTAAAAGTGCTGGAGAAAGTCGGCTGTGAAGTAAACTATAATCCAAACCAAACCTGTTGTGGACAGCCAGCCTTCAACGCTGGCTTTTTCGACGAGGCCCGGCAGGTAGCTAATAAGTTTCTAGATGATTTCTCTAACGAAACGTCGCATTATATTGTAGCGCCTTCTGCCTCTTGTGTAGGGATGGTGCGCAATGCTTACCAGGATATTTTCGTGAAATCGTCGAAGCTGGTAAAGTACAGGGCCATGCAGAAAAAAGTGTATGAGCTGACGGAGTTTCTGACGGATGTAATAGGGATTACAAATATAGAAGGAGCCACGCTACAGGGTAAATATACCTACCACGACTCGTGCAGCGCCCTGCGTGAGTGCGGTATAAAGGCCGGTCCACGTGCGTTACTAGGTAATGTGCAGGGGCTGGAGCTGATAGAAATGGAAGACAACGAGACCTGCTGCGGCTTTGGCGGTACCTTTGCCGTTAAATTCGAGGCTATCTCCACGGCCATGGCCGAGCAGAAAGTAGACAATGCCCTTGCCACCGGCGCCGACTACATTATCTCCACGGACAGTAGCTGTCTGATGCACCTGCAGGCATACATTAACAAGCAAAAGAAGCCGATTAAAACCATGCACATTGCCGATGTGCTGGCAAGTGGTTGGTAAGTATAAGCTAAAGCATAAAAAAGCCCGTGCAGCTATAAACTGCCCGGGCTTTTTTATGTGGTAAAGTATAATTACCTAAAAAAAGAAGCTTAAGCCAGCTCCAAAGGAACTGCTGGAAAAATTAAGCACAAGTGAATGTCCATCAGCAGCAGAATCGTCTAAATGGTCTCTATTATAAGCTTGATTCCTGTAATAGGCCTGATTATCCATCTTTGTATAGCTTAAAGAACCATACTTTAGGTTGAGGCTTATTTTATCAGACAAAAAGTAGGAGATGCCTGGGCTTATCGTAGCAGAAATATAATTACGTTCATGTTCGCCTACATACTCATTGGAGTAGTAGTAGGCTATGTTTTTTTGTGCAAAATCTGACGAGTAGGAATCATAACTGACATCTGCCTGCCCGGTAACTGCAAAGTTGCTCAGCAGAAATTTGTATGCCTTTGTATACACGCCAGCAGACCAACTTCTTGAATCATTATAAAATGTATTTGAAACGCCTGCATCCATAATTTTTTCGGAATTCGATTTACTTCGGTTGTATGACCCTATTAGTCCAACCTCAATATTATTTGCCACTACATAACCTATAGTAGGACTGATGTTGTAATATTTATGCTCATAAGTATAGCTGATGCTATATCTGTCACCGTTTTGCTGCGATTTATAATAGCTGATAGAGCCTGTAGTGGTCCAGTTTCCTTGCAGCACCTGAGCAAACCCTATTTGCACAAGTACAGCCATAAGTATAGTAAGTATGATTTTCTTCATGGCCTGCTGTTAACGGTTTATGTAATAACGAATACCAATGTGGGAGCTACCAGGCGAAAAAGTTAAATTGAAATTATCCCGAGTGGTTTCTGTTTCCGGAGAATTATATTTTACTTTTTCAGTAGAAGTTGTATAGCTGATACCACCCATTGCAATAGAAAAACCCAATTTCTCTGTAGCAAAAAAAGTAAGGCCAGGCGCAGCCGATACATAATATCCCGTAGTCGTTGTCAACAGCTTCTGATCCAGATCAGGATTTTTGGTTCTTTCGTGGTCAAATCCAAACCCTCCTGTGGCAGTAAAATGAAGCCTTTCAGTTATCGGAACATACTTTGTAACAAAAGGTCCTAATCCATAGCCAAAGGAGTTAATTTTATTTTTTACATCGGATCGATTATGTTGCGTGGTACTTGAACCAAAAGATAGCGTTGTTCTAAGTCCTATTTCCAAGCCATTTTTTACAAAATAACCAACCGAAGGAGACAGATTAATATTTATTCCTTTTGTGTCGTCAGAATATTCATTATTAATGTTGCTGGTAGCGTGACTACCTAGCCCCATATCGCCTCCAACAGAAATAGAGCCTTGAGTTGTTTGGGCAAAAGCCCCGACACTAATTAGTGCCAGCAAGCCAGAAAGTAAAATTTTCTTCATGTTTGTTTTCATTTAAAAGTTAAAAATGTTTTCAGAACCGAAGCAAATTCTATGCCTATATTATAATATGTTAATATTTAGTTTTAATGTAGGAATGGGTTGCGTATTTCTACTTAACAGACTTGCGGCTAAAGCTTATTTTGTGGGGTAAATGCACAATTTCCAATCTAAGCTTGCTACTTCTGCTTACTGCAAACGTAATAGGAAGAATAGGACTGGGTAGCACAGATTTTTTTGGTTGGCTAAAAATTTTGTATTACTCCTGTTTGGTGGGGAGACCGCTTGAATGGGTGCTGAAGGAGGTCTTCCTTTATACTTTCAGGCATGGAACAGCTTTCTTTTATAGAAATTTGGAATATAACATTTGCTTTAGCTTTTATAAAAATAAACAATGGGTAGCAGAATTTTTGCCTCTTAATTTCACCCAAAGTTTATTAATTATCGTTTTAGTAGTAGAAGGCTGATAATCAAAATGTTGTAATTTTTAGATCACCTAGAGGTTAGCGTAAGCAAATCTTAATTTAACAAGCCTATGAAAGGAACCACTACACTTTTATTTCGTTTATAGTGCAAGTTATTGTTAAATTAATATAGTATAAGCAATGTCTAGAGGTTATCAAAATGATCGTATGAGTTACGATCCTTATGATCAGGACTATGATTCTGGTTATAGCATGCAAACAAATGAGTACAGAGAACTGTACAACCCTTACAAGAATTCATGGCAACAGGCTGTAAAACAAAGAATGCCTAAACGTATAGTAAACAAAACAACATCAGGTAACTTTGCTGGGGCATCATCGGAGAAATATTCTGTAACCCGTACTGCCAAGCAAAACTTTTATGGTAATCTGCCAAAAGACGAGCAGCAGATTTTTGACTCAGGATACGATATTTCTCCTAGAAATACGTACGGCAATAGAACTACAGGCTATGGCCCAAGAGATTAAATACTGTGTTTGATAATTTTCCAGACATGTACTAAACTAAATCAAAAAAGCCCGGCTTGCCGGGCTTTTTTGATTTAGAGCTTTAAGAATTCCTTAAACTATAACTTTTAAAAGACTCAAGCCTATATACCATCTTGTACAAGAATTTTAATTGCCTCCTCTTCGTTTTTAGCTGTTTGAATGATTTTTTCTAACCCTAATATGGTAAAAACATTCTTTATTTTTGGTTGAAGGCCGCAGAAAGCTAACTTAGTTTTGTTTTGATTGCAGGCATGCAACGAAGAAAGTATAACTCCCAAACCTGCTGATGAAATGTATTGCAGGCCAGTGCAATCAATAAGAAGAGGCTTATCTGGCGCCTTAGTGATTGCCTCCTGCAGGGCGTCATCAGCTGCAACGGCTGTATTTGCATCGAGCTCCCCATTTAGCCTGACTGCAACAATACATTCCAGATAATTGACCTCTGCAGAGAACCTTTGCATTTTTTGTGTTGCTAATTATTAGTGTGTAATTATAGACTTACCATTTGTGCAAACTACTACTAGTATTAAAATTCTTAAGTCTTAAATATATGTACTATTTTTATATAATATATACTTTTTTGTTAAAATATTTTTATTTTAAAAATAGCATATTATAGGAGCTTTATTAATCAGATATTTAGTTTTCAGAGCTTTATATAACATAAGGTATTGTGTAGTTCTTTAACAAGTGTACACATGCTAAAGAACTACTTTGTATAAAACTACTATACAGAAAACAGGTATTCTAGCTTCTCTATAAGGTTGCTAAACTGATTTGTTTACATAGTAGTATGTGTATACGAGTTTCATTACCTATTTGCTTTAATGCAGGCACTTAAACTAATAATGAAAAACCGAACTGTTAACCGTATTCTTTACGCCGATGTGATAGACATGGGAGGCATGCCTGTGCGACAGCCATTCCCCACACAGCAGGTAGAGCAGCTGGATCCTTTTCTGCTGCTGCACCATCATATCACACACTTTCCGGAAGGCACTATTCCGAAGCTGGCAGGCGTGGCTCCGCATCCGCACCGAGGCTTCTCACCGGTAACGTTTGTATACAAAGGAGGCGTGCACCACCGCGATTCCCGTGGCAACAACAGTACGGTTTATGAAGGTGGTACCCAATGGATGAATGCAGGCATGGGTATTATTCATAGTGAACGCCCACCGGATGATATTGAAGAGAGGGGAGGCGTGCAGGAAATCATTCAGCTGTGGGTAAACCTGCCAAAGTCGCATAAGATGATGCAGCCGGAGTATATTCCTTTGCAAGCTGAAGATACACCTTTAGTGGAACTGGAAGGAGGAAAAGTAACAGTGCAGGTAGTGTCGGGTGAGTTTCGTGGTACGACCGGCCCTATCAAAACCGCCACACCTATACTTTCGCTGCGCATTTTTATGCGGGCAGGCAACAGTTATACGTTCCCAGTGCCGGAGAGCTATCAAGCTTTTTTATACTTGCTGGATGGGCAGGTAAGCTATGAGAGTTTTGGGCTTGTAGAGAGCCACCAGCTAGTTGTACTGAACACCGACGGCGACAGCTGCACCATAACGGCCAAAAAAGACACACGTGTTTTACTAATGGCTGGCAAACCGATTGGCGAGCCGATGGTATCACATGGGCCTTATGTTATGAATACCCAAACGGAGATTCTGCAAGCCATGCGCGATTATCAGCTGGGCAAGATGGGGTTCTATACAGAATAACAAAACGCAAAGAGCCTGATAATCAACTAGCAGATCATCAGGCTCTTTCGTTATGAAGTACAATTATTTTACTGTACTTGGGCAAATAAAGTTGGTTTTGGGGATATCTGTTTTAGAAATAGCACCATAACCGCCCTGCACATCTACCAGTTTTTCAAAGCCGCGTGCCCTAAGTATAGATGCCGCGATTATAGAACGGTAGCCACCGGCGCAATGGATGTAAAGTGTTTCGTCGGTTGGCAGGCTTGTAAAGTTATCGTAGATAAAATCCAGAGGTTTGCTTACCGCTGTCTCAATGTGCTCTGCCTGGAACTCGCCTGGCTTGCGCACATCAATTACGTTTATACTTGCATCTTCTGTATAATGCGCCGCAAACGCATCAGCCGGAATAGACACAATGGTATCAACTGGCTTACCGGCCTCTTTCCAGGCTACAAAACTACCCTCTAAATAGCCGATCGTGTTATCGTACCCAACTCTAGCCAGGCGTGTAACAACTTCTTCTTCACGGCCAGCGTCGGCTACAAAAAGTATAGGCTGCTTCAGGTCAAGTATAAGAGCGCCAACCCAAGGGGCAAAACCACCGTCGATGCCGATGAACAGCGAATTAGGTATAAAGCCCTGTGCAAAAGCTTGTGGCTTACGGGTATCCAGTATAAGGGCACCAGTTTCTGCGGCGGCGGCTTCAAAGGCCTCCGGTGATAATGCCTTCAGGCCCTGCTCCAGAATGTTGTTGATGCTGTTGTACCCTTCCTTATTGAGTTGCACATTAAACGGAAAGTAGTTTGGTGGTGGTGTCAGTCCGTCGGTTACTTCCTTCACGAATTCTTCTTTTGTCATGTCGGCACGCAGGGCATAGTTGTTTTTTTTCTGGTTGCCTAATGTATCAAAAGTTTCCTTGCTCATGTTCTTGCCACAGGCAGAGCCGGCTCCGTGTGCAGGGTATACCAGCACGTCATCAGCCAAAGGCATGATTTTCGTGCGCAGCGAGTCGTAGAGGTAGCCAGCCAGCTGCTCCTGCGTCAGGTCAGATTTTGCGGCCAAGTCAGGGCGGCCTACATCACCGATAAACAGCGTATCACCGGTGAAAATGGCGTATTCCTTACCGTTTTCATCTTTTAGCAAATAGGTGGTAGACTCCATCGTATGGCCCGGCGTGTGCAGTACCTGAATGGTTAAATCACCTATTTTAAGTTCTTCGCCGTCGGTGGCAATATGCGCTTCAAAGGTAGGTTGTGCATTTGGACCGAATACAATAGGTGCACCAGTTGACTTCGCCAGATCCAGGTGTCCCGACACGAAATCAGCATGAAAATGCGTCTCCAGCACATACTTTATAGTAGCTCCGTTCTCAGCGGCTTTGTCCAGGTAAGATTTTATTTCACGAAGCGGGTCTATGATGGCGGCCTCGCCGTTACTCTCGATATAATAGGCGCCTTGGGCAAGACAGCCGGTGTAAATCTGTTCTACTCTCATATCTTAATATAGGTATGTCGGGGTAAATATCAGCTTTAAAATTACAAATAATGCTGATTTATATCACCTTTAAGAACAAAGTAGGTCTAATCGAACAATAGTGACAGTATAAAGTAGTGTAGAGGATGCAGCTTTTTTCTGTTTTTATACTTTGCGCCTTGAATACAGCGGCTTACTATGTGTTTCATCTTAAGGAGGTAGGAATCAAAGTATAAAATAAGCAGCGTAAAAGCTTTGAGGATATAGTAAAATTCATTTATTTAAACTTTCTGATCAACAACCCGCAAAAACATGCAAATACGCTCGGTAAGTTTCTATCTTTTGGCTTTACTCATGCTCGTACAGGTATCCTGTGTTACACAAAAACAACCTGAACCAACAGCGGAAAAGTATGGCCCAGCAACCATTCTGCAGCGGGTGCAGGAGTCGGAGAAGAAAGTAAACCGCTTTGTTGGCTTTGCCCTCTTCGACCCTGAGCTAGGGAAAATGGTGGTGGATCATAATTCCGATAAGTACTTTGTACCGGCATCTAATACCAAATTATTTACCTTTTATGCCAGTATAAAAATGCTGGGCGATACCATTCCTGCTCTGAAGTATACCGTAAGTGGCGACTCCCTTATTTTCTGGGGCACCGGCGACCCAACGTTCACGCACATGGATTTGAAAAACTCCATTGCTTACGATTTCCTGAAGAACAGAAAAGAGAAGCTATACTACATAGAGGCACCTTTTACCAGCACGCCTTTTGCCACCAACTGGGGCTGGGACGATTATAATTACTACTACCAGCCGGAGCGCAACATCTTCCCGATACACGGCAACATCGTTAAATTTTACCGTAACGGAGCCAGCGACTACACCACCACGCCTTTATACTTTAAAGCTTCTGTGAAGGCAGACACAGCTACTTTGCAGCCGCAAAACGATTCCTTTGTGAGAGGCTGGCGCACGAACAACATCACTTATTATCCGAAAGTAGCCAAAGCCGACTTTTCCGTGGAAGTGCCTTTTATTACCTCACCAGAGACGACGGTGCAACTGCTGTCTGATACCCTGAAGCGTGAGGTAAAACTGCTGAAGCGACCAATCCCAAAAACAGCAACTACTTTACCTGGCCTGCCAGCTGACAGCGTGTATAAACGTATGCTGCAGGTAAGCGACAATTTGATGGCAGAGCAACTGATGGTATTGGCTACAGGCACCATATCAGACACACTATCCGTAGAGAAAAGTATTAAATACATGCTGAACACGCACTTGGCAGACTTACCGGATAAGCCGGTTTGGGTGGATGGATCTGGGTTATCGAGCATGAACATGTTTACGCCACGCAGCATTATTGCTTTGCTGCAGAAACTACAGCAGGAACGCCCTACCGAAAAGCTGTTGCCGATGCTGGCTGTAGGAGGCAGGCCGGGTACGTTCCGCAACATCTACAAAGCTGATGTGCCGTTTGTTTTTGGTAAGTCGGGTACTTTATCGCATGTACATAACCAAAGCGGCTACATCATTACAAAGAGTGGTAAGCTGCTACTTTACAGCTTTATGAACAACAACTTTAAAGAGTCATCCAGCGTGATCCGCGACGAAATGGTGCGCATCATGACTGAAATTCACGAGAAATACTAACCCAACTATACTTTAACCTGAACCTTCTAAACATACAATACTATGAAGTTAACGATCCGATCTTTTGCCTTGCCTTTGCGCCATACGTTTACCATATCCTACGACTCCCGCGACGAGCAGGACACCCTGATCGTGGAACTGGAGGACGGGGAGTTCAGGGGCTACGGTGAAGCTACCAGCAACCCATACTATGGCCAAACGATTGAGGGGATGACGCAAAACCTAGAGAACATCCGGGAGCAGATCGAATCGACAGAGATAACAGACCCGGCTGCCTTCTGGGAGCAGGTGCGTCCGGCGCTGCAGCACAGCTCTTTTACCCAATGCGCTTTAGATGAGGCTGTGCATGACCTATACGGCAAGAAGATGGGCAAGCCGCTGTACCAGCTCTGGAACCTTGATCCTAAAAATGCCCCGATTTCGAACTATACCATCGGGATAGATTCTATTGAGAAGATGGTGCAGAAGATGAAGGAAATGCCGTGGCCGATCTATAAAATTAAATTAGGTACAAAAGAAGACCTGGAGATTGTGCGTGAGCTGCGCAAGCACACCGATGCTGTTTTCAGGGTAGATGCCAACTGCGCCTGGGGCGTGGATGAAACTATAAACAATGCTGTAGAGCTGAAAAAACTAGGGGTACAGTTTATTGAGCAACCCATGAAAGCCGATAATATGGAAGGTATGAAAGAAGTGTACAAGCACTCTGTACTTCCGCTTATCGCTGACGAAAGCTGTATAGTAGAGGCCGATGTTGCCCAATGCCATAACCTCTTCCATGGCGTAAATATCAAGCTGACCAAATGTGGTGGTGTAACGCCAGCAATCCGCATGATCAAAGAGGCACGTGAGTTGGGTATGAAAGTGATGATCGGTTGTATGACGGAGTCATCGGTAGGTATTTCTGCTATTGGCCACCTGGCACCAATGCTGGACTACGTAGATATGGACGGAGCCCTGCTGTTAAGAGAAGATATTGCTACAGGCGTGGTGGTAACAGAAACTGGCCTGGTGTATCCGAAAGAAAAAGGTACAGGTGCACAGCTGCTTCCGCAACTGATAGAGGCTTAAAAGTATAAAGTATAGCTATGGCTGTGGTAGAAGCACTTACCGGAAGAACCGTTGTAGCAGACGGAAAAGAACTGCTATACTTTAGCGGTACTTCTTACCTGGGCATGTGCAAAAACAGCCAGTTGGAAGCCTTGATATACGAGGGCAGTAAAAGCTACGGCACCACCTACTCCAGTTCCAGAAACTCGAACCTGAAACTGGCTGTATACGACGAGGCCGAAGATATGCTGGCCGCTTTGGCAGGAGCCGAAGCGGCCCTTACTTTTTCGTCGGGTTACCTGGCGGGGCAGGCACTTATCCGTACCATTGCCAAAGGCCAAACCTTTATTTACGCCCCGGATGCACACCCTGCTGTCTGGCGCACCGCCGCCGATGCCAATCACCAGGATTATACTTCGTGGGTAGCATCTTTGCCCGAAAGTATAAAGCATAGCAGGGGAGAAGTGGTGCTGGTGATGAACTCTGTAGATCCGCTCAGGGCCAAGAAGTATGATTTCAGCTGGGTTTCTCAACTGCCTACCAACCGTAACATTACACTTGTTGTGGACGACTCTCATGGGTTTGGTTTACTAGGAGACAACGGAGCGGGCGTTTATCCTGCTCTGAAAAAGCTGGCAAAGCTTAATGTAGAGCTGATCGTAGTAGCCTCTATGGGAAAGGCATTAGGTATAGCTGGTGGTGTGGTACTGGGGCCTTCTAGTAGAATTAATTCACTTCGGAAGTCGCCATACTTTGTAGGAGGTTCTCCTGCGCCGCCTGCCTATCTGTATGCCTTTGTGCATGCCCAGGATACCTTTGCACAGGCCAGGCAACAGCTGGAGCGTAATGTGCTGCAGTTTCAGCAACTGGTAAGTGGTTGCGGCTTTTTCGACTGCTTTGATTCATATCCGGTCTTCTACACGAAAGAGCACAGTTTATACTATGCGTTAGAAGAAGATGTCATTATATCCTGCTTCTCTTATCCCGACCCCGAAAGTGAGCCTATAACACGTGTGGTGCTTAACAGCCTGCATACTTCGGAGGATATCGCTTTTCTGGCTGCTAAAATTGAGAAGTATAGAGTGGGGGAGAAGTTGGTCAGGTAAGTATGATTATCATATAGTAGCCTGCTGTTCTAGACTTCCTGGTTCAGAACCAATTTTCCGGGAACACCCTTTTCTCTATTTCTGTAGTAGCGTATCCAACCTCCTTTACCCCCTCAGAGCTAGGCTCGCTACCTTTTAACTTGCGTTCTCGGTAGTCTAAGATGGGGGAATTTGCTACTCCTTTAGCAAAAGTATAAATTCTGTTGTTGCCGCTTAATCTCCCTTCTACCAAGACCCTACTAGGATGACAAAAAGATAAGAAAGCAGCTACTGTGAGGGCAGATGAAAGAGTAAATAAAATTCCCCGCCTTAGCTAAGGAGGGGCTAGGGGTGGTTAGCTACGGTACTGCTAAAACAAAAATCCCCTGTCGTTCACCAACAGGGGATTTTTCTATACTTGATACTTTCGTCTTATTCGTAAATAGAACTTGCACGCAGGTCCAGCAGTTCAGGACCTGGAGTAGGGCGTTTTGTTCTGAGGTAACGGTTATTCTCGAACTCATCCCAGTTGGGTGAAGATGGGTTCATGCTACTGATTTTTACGCGGCCAGCAGAGTGGATAAACTCTTTATCACCACCGATCCACATGCCCACGTGTACTATACGCTCTGGCTTACCGTCTTTTGCAGGCACCCCAAAGAACAGCAGGTCGCCAGGTTTCAGATTATCCCAGTTCTTATCGGTATCAATTAACTCACCTACGTTTACCTGCTGCGAAGCGTCGCGAGGCAATACAATACCGTTCATGAAGTATACTGTTTTGGTAAAGCCACTGCAGTCTACCCCTTTAAAAGAAGTACCTCCCCATAAGTATGGAAGTCCCATCAGACGCTTGCTCGTTGCTACCAGGTTTTTCTCGTTTGGCTGGCGGCTCGTGATCCATTCTTTGTAAGGAGCAGCCTCAGATGTAGCAATAAAACCTGAACGGCCATCTGGGAAGCTAACTTCGTAGAAATCCTTAGACTTGCCTTTTACAACCATCACATCACCATATACTAGGTCAGATACTGTTGCGCCCTGCTTGTCTTTAGAATCAAAAGCAAAACCGTAAGGGTTGGTGTATATCAGCTTTTCGCCCTTCTGCCATGCATCAATCTCAGCTTTGGTCATCAGTTTAACACCGGCACGGTCTACCCAAGCCAGGTAGTGGTCAGGGGTCTGTACCAAATACCAGCCGTCCTGTGCTTTCCATACTTTAAGCGGAGTTCCCATCATAGCCTGTGTCGCCAGTTCAGCAGGGTGCTTTGGCTGTGAGCGCAGGTTAGCTACAGACAGGGTAACTACTGCATAGTTTTTGCCCTCCAGCTGAGCCTCCGGCAGTACCTGGATGCTATCGGTGTAGGAGAGTCCTGCAGCATTTAATTTACTTAAAAGAGCAGCTTTAGCCTCCGGAACGATGGTCTCGCCCACCAGCACGCCGTTTTCTTTGGCTTTTACATCAAACAGCACCGTACGCTTATCCGGTGCAAACTGCTTTCTTACCTCTTCTACGTGGGTAGCAAGCTGAGATGGAGCAGCGGCTGCAGTAGGAGTTGCAGTAGCAGCCGTATCCACAGTGGTTTTAGTGGAAGTACAGGCAAACAGGGAGCCGAGTAAAAGTATAGGAAGAATTCTTCTCATAGTGATTAGAAGTTAAGGTTAATTAACTGGTGTTTCAAGCTTATAACTAATTTAAACAAATTTTAATTCTATTACGGTGCAACCATTTGCATCATCAGCCCCGAAATGTAAGCGCCATAGGTGCCAACAGCATAACCAAGTATAGATAAAAGTACACCAACCGGTGCAAGTGCCGGATGGAAAGCTGCCGCCACAATAGGAGCAGAAGCAGCGCCACCCACGTTAGCTTGGCTACCAACAGCCAGGAAGAAGAACGGTGCTCTTACCAGCTTACCAATGATAAATAGAAGCAACATGTGTACCATAATCCAGATGATACCCACTAGGAACAATCCTGGTTGACTTACAATGGCCGTAATATCCATCTGCATACCAATAGTGGCCACCAGTATATACAGGAACAGGCTGCCAATGCGCGTTGCACCAACACCTTCCAGGTTGCGGGCTTTTGTAAAAGAAAGAAACACGCCAAGCGTAGTCGCAATTACTACGATCCAGAAAAAGCCGGAGGTAAGGCTGAACTTATCCAGGTAAGGTGCATTCATTTCGATCCAGGGCGCAATAATATCAGCAAAAAAGTGCGCAATACCTGTTATGCCTAATCCCACACCGGCAATCATGGCTGTATCCGACAGGTTTGGGATCTTCATGATGCTGAGCCTGTGCTTCTCGATCTTTTCTTTCAGGTCATTTACAGCGGTGCTGTCTGCTTTAAAGAATTTATCCACTTTCTCACTGTAGCCAGCTCCGAATAGCAGAACTGCCATCCATACATTAGCCACAATCACATCCACGGCTATCACGGCAGAGAACAGGTTCGGGTCAGGCTGAAACACTTCGAACATAGCCAACTGGTTTGCACCACCGCCTATCCAACTGCCGGCAATGGTAGAAAGGCCACGCCAAACAGCCATTGGTCCTTCTCCATCTACAATGTCCGGGGCAAACGTAGATACAATAAGTATAGCCAGCGGACCACCGATCATAATACCCACAGTCCCCGTTAAAAACATCAGACCAGCTTTGTGACGCAGCTTCCAGATCTCTTTCAGGTCGAGGCTGAGGGTAAACAGTACCAAACTGGCCGGCAGCAGGTAACGCGAAGCCATGTTGTACAAGCTGGATTGCTCACCGGAGATGATGTTGAAGGAGTTCAGTAAACTTGGTATAAGATAACAAAGCAATACCGATGGCACTACTGAGTAAAACTTCTTAAAGAAAGGGTGGTTACTGGATGATGTTCTGAAAACGAATGCCAGGATCACAACCAGGATGCCTAAAACAACGGCATCGTTGGTAATTAAGGGTGCTGGCGAAGAGACTTGCTCCATGCAGATGTAGTAGTAGTTAGTGTTTAGTTTGGTTAGTGCAACAATTTGCCGAGATCAATTTCTTTCTGACCAAATGCTGCAACACTAAACTACATCAATTTTATCAGTTTTACCAAGTAGAGGGCATAGATGTTAATTAGTTTATACTTGTGAGTCGATGCTAGTCGTGTTTATCTATCATTAAAAGTATAAATTTCTCCATTCGTCACCTTTAATTAGGTCTAATACCATCTGCTTAGGTACAACTTTAAGATTGATTCATGCCGCCCCTATTCAGCGTATCTCACTAAAACAGATCGGCATTAGCTGATCCTGTCACTTTAAGCAAAGCGAGAAAACTTGAGAATTTACAGTTCCGCAATACTCCAGATTTCTCATTGCATTCGAAATGACAAACTCATTTAAATTTGCCTTTACGGCAGCTTTATGCAAATTATACTTATACTTTGCGTGGCTTTGCCCTATCGTACTGCGGTGGCCATGTATGCTCGTATCCCAGTTCTAAGGCAGCGTGCATCGGAAAGTATGGATCTCTCAGTAACTCTCTTGCCAATAATACTAAATCTGCCTGGCCGTTTGTAATAATCGACTCTGCTTCCTGAGCGGTGGTGATCATACCAACAGCGCCTGTCATCATGCCTGTTTCTTTTTTTATACTTTCAGCGAACTCCACCTGATATAAAGGCCCAACAGGAATTTTAGCAGCTGGTACGTTGCCGCCTGTAGAGCAGTCAATCAAGTCAACACCGCGCTGTTGCAGCACTCTAGCCAACTCCACAGAGTCATCGCTGGTCCAACCGCCTTCAGTCCAGTCGGTAGCGGAGATACGCACGATAAGCGGGTAATCGTCAGGCCACACTTCTTTTATACTTTCTGTTACTTCTAGCAACAGGCGAATGCGGTTATCAAAGGATCCGCCGTATTCATCAGTTCGTTTGTTACTGAGCGGGGAGTAGAACTCGTGTAGTAAGTAGCCATGTGCGGCATGTACCTCTACTACCTTAAAACCAGCCTCTAAAGATCTTACAGCAGCTTTTCTAAAGTCAGAGATCAGTTTTTGTATACCTTCCTTATCGAGTGCCAGGGGAGCAGGTTCTGCATCTGAGAAAGGTATGGCGCTTGGTGCAACTGTTTGCCATCCACCTTCTGAGGGAGTTAAAGCTTTAGCTCCCTTCCACGGACTGCTGTGGCTGGCTTTTCTGCCAGCATGAGCCATTTGCACACCCGGAATGGCTCCCTGCGATTCGATAAAAGCATTGATGCGCTGCCACATCGGAATATGCTCGTCTTTCCATAAGCCAGTGTCATCAGGTGTAATTCTACCCTCAGGCGAAACAGCTGTAGCTTCTGCTATGACTAGTCCTGCACCACCTACTGCACGACTGCCAAGGTGCACCAAATGCCAGTCGTTGGCAAAGCCATCCTGGCTGGAGTACTGGCACATCGGCGATACGGCAATTCTATTTTTAAGCGTAATACTCTTTACAGTAAGAGGAGAAAATAGATTCGGCATTTATACTTTGTATTTTAGTCTTAAGTGTTTAAAACTATAAATACATCAGAAGGTTTTAGGATAATCAGTTGTCATTTCAAACGCTAGTAATAAATCTGACATATTTCAGGTTCATGAAATGCTCCAGATTTCTCGCTGGGCTCGAAATAACAGGTAGTATAAAAAAAGCCGCTCAAACTAATGTCTGAGCGGCTTTCCAAGATATAGATTCTATCCGGTTATACTTACCAGATTCTGATTCTTTCTTCCGGAGCTTTATACAGCTTATCTCCCGGCTTCACATCAAATGCCTCATACCAGGCATCCATGTTCACTAGCGGTCCAACGGTTCTGAACTGGCCAGGTGAGTGTGTATCAGTAATGATTTGCTGGGCAGCTGCCTCTGGCAAAATGTTACCTCTCCATACTTGTGCCCACGACAGGAAGAAACGCTGATCAGGAGTAAAGCCATCAATTTTCTCGTTAGACTGGCCCTGCTTCGTCATTTTAAAGGCTTCGTAAGCACCTGCAAGTCCACCAAGGTCACCAATGTTCTCACCTAAAGTAAGCTGACCATTTACATGAACAGTATCTAATACAGTATAAGCATCATACTGCTCTTTCAGCAACTTTGCTTTTGCTTTAAACTTTGCAAGGTCTTCAGGCTGCCACCAGTTGCGCAACGTACCGTCTTTGTCGTACTGGCTACCAGAGTCATCAAAACCATGAGATATCTCGTGACCGATTACTGCACCAATACCACCGTAGTTTACCGCATCATCCGCATTCGGATCGAAGAACGGGAACTGCAGGATACCTGCCGGGAATACGATCTCATTCATCACTGGGCTGTAGTATGCGTTTACTGTCGGAGGTGTCATGCCCCAACGCTCACGGTCTACTGGCTTACCTAGCTGGCTCACCATTTTGTTGTAGCCCCACTCACCAGAGTTGCGCACATTCGCAAAGAAAGTATTACGAGAGATATCTAAGCCCTCATACGTTTCCCACTTATCCGGGTACCCTACTTTTGGACGGAAGGCATGTAGTTTAGCAAGCGCTTTCTCTTTTGTTTCAGCACTCATCCAATCCAGACCGTTGATACGAATCTCATAAGCCTTGATCAGGTTAGCGATCATCTCGTTCATACGAGCTTTTGCTTCTGGCTTAAAGTGCTTTTGCACATACAGTTGGCCTAGCAATTCACCGATTGTACCGTCAGTTAACTGCGACATGCGCTGCCAACGTGGCGTTTGTACTTTCTGGCCTGTTAGAGCTTGTGTAAAGGCAAAGTTAGCATTTGTGAAATCAGAGCTAAGGTATGGCGCAGATGACTTCAGCACGTTCCACTGCAGGTACGTAGCCCAGTCTTTAGCAGGTACGCTTTTCAGCATGCCGTCCAGCTCTACAAAGAACTTAGGGTTGTTTACAAGTATAGTGTCCTGGCCGTTCACTTTCATCTTAGCCATCAACGCTTTCCAATCCATGTTCGGAGTGGTTTTGCTGAAGTCGGCAACAGAGAATTTGTTGTACGTTTTATATGGGTCGCGCATCTCTACACGAGCCATCTGTGCAGCTGCCAGCTTTTTCTCCAGGTTAAAGATAGTCTCAGCGTTTGCTTGAGCTTTAGCCTGAGATTCACCTGTTAAAGTAAACAGGGTAGTTATATATGTTTTATAAGCGTCCTGAATCTTTTTGCTGCGGGCATCATCTTTCAGGTAGTAGTCGCGGTCAGGTAAAGTTGTACCGCCCTGGCTAAGCTGAGGCACCATGTTGTTCGGGTTCTTGCGGTCCTGGCCAACATAGAAACCATACATCGGAGAACCTGCTCCTGATGTTCTCAGGTAAGTTACCTCGTTCAGTAAACCGTTTACGTCTTTAACCTTACCGGTACGCTTCAGGTCTTTTTTGATAGGCTTGTATCCCAGTTTCTCGATAGCAGCACTATCCATGGCAGCTGCATAAAAATCGCCTACACGCTTGTTCACAGATCCAGTTGCTGCGTTTTTGTCAGCTGCTGCCTCGTTCAGGATATCTTTTACAGCCTTGATGTTAAAGTCGCGCAGCAGGTTAAAGCTACCCCAGCGGGTTTCCTTTGCCGGAACCGGGTTGTTTTTAACCCATACACCACCAGCGTAAGTATAAAAGTCATCGCCTGGCTTAACAGACAGGTCCATGTTGGCTTTATCGATAAAGGTATTTTTGGTGCCATTGTTTGGGTTATACTGTGCAGAGGCTTCTGCGGCAGTAAACATGGCTGCTCCAAAAAGTAAAATACGAAGGTGGTTTTTCCAGTTCTTCTTACTTTTCATAGAATTCAAATTTGTCATTTAGTTATTAGTAGTCGGTTTAGTTTTAAGAAAATGTAGATTAATTTATATGCCTCTGGCGTTTGTCGTTGTAACTACAAAAGCACGGCTAAATGTAATAGTTTATGCTGAATTAGCAGTTAAATTTTATAGGCTATATAAGCTTAGTTGTTACTGCCTTAGAGTGGTTTAAAATATAAAGGTTTAATCTATTGAATTATACTATGCAACTATCAGACCAGCCCAAGGGTTCCTTTTAAGTATAGGGAGGAGCTTTTGTTTTTCTTACAGTATACACAGTCAGTTATGCTTATTTTTCTTCCATCTATACTTTTTACCTTAATTTTGCTTTTACTGTATACATACTAAATACTTGATACTAAACCACCTGTTCGTCTTGAAAAAACATACTTTATCGCTTTTGCTAACTATACTATGGATGTTTTTTGTCCTGCAGGCTGATGCGCAGCGAAGTCGCTCCGGTACAAAAAACACTGTACAAAAAACTGCTTTGCCTTATGATCAAACCAGAGACCCCGATTTTCTGGCTTGGCAACAATCCAGGTGGGTAGACTCTGTGATGAGCACCCTGACGCCGGAAGAACGTATTGCGCAGCTGATTATGATCCCGGTATACTCTAACCGCGACCAGGCGCACATCGACTCTATTAGCAATTTAATTACTACTTATAAAGTAGGCGGCTTGATATTTTTCCAAGGCGGTCCGGTGAGGCAGGCACAGATGACAAACCGATACCAGCAGGAAAGCAAGGTGCCGTTGATGGTAACTATAGATGCTGAGTGGGGACTTGCCATGCGTCTGGATAGTACCATTCGCTTTCCGTACCAGATGTCTTTGGGAGGGATAGAGAATGAGCAGTTGATTTACGAGATGGGGGCAGAGATTGCCCGTCAGTGCAAGCGCCTGGGCATACACGTTAACTTTGCGCCGGTGGTGGATGTGAACAACAATGCCAACAACCCTGTGATCGGTTTCCGGGCTTTCGGCGAAGACAAGTATAACGTTACCCGCAAGGCTATGGCCTATATGAAAGGTATGCAGGACCAGCGTGTGCTGGCAAACGCCAAGCACTTCCCCGGCCATGGCGATACCAATGTAGACTCACACGCAGACTTACCAATCCTTAACTTCTCCCGCATCAGGCTAGATTCTGTAGAGCTGTACCCGTTTCGGGAATTGATGGAAAATGGATTAGGAAGCTTGATGGTGGCGCACATGAACATTCCGGTGCTGGATAATACACCGAACCTGGCATCTACTTTATCCGAGCGCATTGTAATGGACCTGCTAAAGAAGGAATTAAAGTATAAAGGCCTGGTGTTTACCGATGCCTTGAACATGCAGGGCGTGGCAAAATTCTATCCTCCGGGCATAGTAGATGTAAAGGCTTTGCTTGCCGGCAACGATGTGCTGCTGAACACCATGGATGTAAAAACCACCATTGAGGAAATCAAAAAAGCCATACAGAACGGAGAGATAACCCAGGCAGAAATTGATGCCCGGGTACGTAAGTTACTGGCCGCCAAGCAATGGGTAGGACTCGACAAGTATAAGCCTATCGAAACTGAAAACCTGATCGAGGACCTGAACAACCCTTACGCTAAAAATCTGAGCCGCCAGTTAACAGAAGCTTCGCTCACGCTGCTGCGCAATAAGGGAAACATACTTCCGCTAAATTACCTGGATACCCTACGCATTGCTGCCCTTGCCATAGGCACATATACCGAAACAGACTTTCAGAGAAACCTGGCACGCTACACGAAAGTAGATACTTTTTTTCTGAAGCCAACTGCTACCCTGGCAGAGCTCCAGCAGCTGAAGGACCAGCTGGCAAAGTATAACCTGATTGTAGCGGGAGTGCACAAACTGCAGTTAAAAGCCGGCGGCAGCAACTTCGGCATCACTGCCGAAATGAACTTCTTCCTGAAAGACCTGATTCGCAGCCAAAAAACAATCGTGAGTGTGTTTGGCAATGTATACAGCTTGGCTAAAATAGAGAGTCTAGATAAGGCCGATGCCGTTATTGCCGCTTACCAGGAGTCGCCGGAAACGCAGGATATTGCATCACAGCTGATCTTTGGTGGCATAAGTGCTAAAGGTAAGTTGCCTATTGCCGTATCCAATGCCTTTAATTTAAACGATGGTTTGATAACGCATGGCGGCATACGGCTGGCGTATAGTATGGCGGAGGCGGTTGGCCTGAAGTCGGAGCATTTTGCAGGAATAGACTCTTTAGTAGCACAAGCTATACAGGAAAAAGCTACTCCTGGGGCACAGGTGCTGGTGGCAAAAGACGGTAAGGTGATCTATCATAAATCCTTCGGCTACCATACGTACGACAACGAAGCGCCTGTAAAAAATACCGACATCTACGACCTGGCATCTGTAACTAAGATCAGTACCTCAATGGCTGCTTTCATGAAGCTGAAAGGGGAGGGCAGGTTTAATGTAGACAACACGCTTGGTGCATACTTACCCATGGTACAGGGCACAGACCTTCAGAACCTGAAGTATAGAGACATCCTCACGCACCAGGCCCGCCTGTATGCCTGGATACCTTTCTGGAAGGAGACGGTGAAGAAGAACGGCAAATTTAAGTGGCGCACCTTTAACGAAGATTCCACTGCACGATTCCCTTTTAGAGTAGCCGATAACCTTTACATGCACCGCAAGTACCACAAGAAGATCTATGAAAGTATAGTGGAGTACCCGCTAAACGAGAAGCCGGGTTACGTGTACAGCGACCTGTCGTTTATACTTGCTCCGAAGGTGATCGAGAACATTACTGGTGAGGATTTCCAGACGTACCTGCAGGAAAACTTCTACGAGTCGCTTGGCGCTACCACGTTAACCTTTAACCCTTACACCAAATACCCAAGATCACGCATTGTGCCTACAGAGTTTGACCCACACTTCAGGAAAAGCCTGTTGCATGGCACCGTGAATGATGAGGGCGCCGCCATGTTAGGTGGTGTGAGCGGCCACGCCGGTTTGTTTGGTACCGCCAACGATCTAGCCAAGCTGATGCAGATGTACCTGAACGATGGAGTGTATGGCTACAAACGCTACATAGCGGATGGGGTGGTAGAGGAGTTTAGCAAGAGCCAGTTCTGCGATCAGGGTAACTACCGCGCCCTCGGCTTCGACAGGCCTGCCAAACCCGGTGAGCAGAACAGCAACGCAGCCCCGTCGGCACCTGTAGAAAGTTTTGGACACTCTGGCTTTACAGGCACTTATACTTGGGTAGATCCTGTGAATAATTTAGTATATGTGTTTTTGTCTAACCGAGTAAACCCAAGCCGAGATAACCCGAAACTAAGCAAGTTGAACACTCGCACCAAAGTGCTACAGGTGGTGTATGATGCTATTAAGAAGAGTAAGAATCAGTAAATAATATGTGCAATCATTACTATTTTGAGGTTATTCTCTTTTTACAAAAGTATTGATGTGCTTCCGCTACAATTATTATACTTTTGAGTATTGGTTTTACGCCTTCTGTGCGTATGATTTAGGCTGTAATAATGGATAATATAACACAGGAGGTACTTGATGTATGTGTGCTTGTACCATACTATAATAACATTGAAGGATTAAGAAAATCGCTGAATAGTATTGAGTATCATACTGGTAAGTTCTTGGTTTTAGTCGTTGACGATGGTAGCAATACACCTCTTACTAAAGCAGAAGCGATGAGAGGTGTCAATCACCCCGTCCCTTTGCACATCATAAAGTGCAGTGTAAATGGAGGTATCACGAAGGCTATGAACACAGGCCTTCGTTGGATTCAAAAGAATTTGAAGGTTAAATACATAGCTCGCTTAGATTGTGGAGATGTTTGTCGATCTGATCGGTTTTATAAACAAGTTGAGTTCTTGTATGCAAATACCGAAACAGGTCTTCTAGGCTGTTGGTGCAAATTTGAGACAGAAGATGGAACTTTGTCTTATAACTATACGACTCCAACTGACCATCAACAGATTTTAAAGGAAATGCACCTGAGAAACGTGTTCATTCATCCGGGAGTAATATTCAGAAGCGAGCTAATTGAAAGTGTAGGGTCGTATCCTGAAGGGTATGAATATGTAGAGGATTATGCCTTTTTCTGGAATATACTTAATGTCTCTAAAGGGGCAGTTATAGCTGATTTTCTAGTAACCTGTGAAATAAACAAAGGAGGTATTTCTATTTCGAAACGAAAACTTCAGTTATTGGCCCGGAAAAGAATTGTGAAAGTGTTCGGAACAAACTATCTTATGAAGCAACTTGGTATTGCTAAGCTCCGTCTACTTCTTCTTATTCCTTACAACTTTATTCTCAAAACGAAGGCTCTGATAACCAAATATTAAACTATTCCGATTTTCCTTTTAGTAAGGAAAATAATAAGGTAAATAACTACATATTCATTTGTTATATAAGAGTATATTATATTAACTTTGTGGAGTTTTGTATAGGGCATGATATGCCCTATAAGATTGCTCTGAATAAACAAACTTATGATTATTGTACACGTTGTTGAACCTTTCGCTGCCGGAGTTTCGGTTTTTGTACGCTCTCTTACGGAATCTATGCCAGATGAGTTGCATATTGTTGTTCACGGCGAACGAAAGAAAGAGGTATCAGCAGCGGCAGTAAAAAATACCTTTCCCAAAAATAATGTCCGTTTTATTCGCTGGCAATCAGCGCAAAGGTCTATACACCCTCTAAAGGACTTCCTGGCATTAGCTGAGCTTTATAAAATTTTAAGAAGGTTAAAACGCAAAAACCTGGTAGATGCTGTTCATTTACATTCATCTAAAAGCGGTTTCTTAGGAAGAATTGCTTGTAGGATGGCAGGTATTGAAAAGGTTGTTTATACTCCCAACGGAGCGCCCTTTTTATCAGGAGGCAGTTCTATTGCTAACTTTTTTTATCAGCAGATCGAGAAATTTGGAAATAGGATAGGAGGGGAGGTTGTATGCTGTTCGGCCTCTGAACAAAAAGTGTACGGCAAACTTGGTGTGCGTTCAGTTTATGTCAATAATGGTATATCAGTAAAAAGTTTTAATCAGCCTGCGGTCAAAAAAGAAAATGATGTCTTCACTGTCATAACTACAGGTCGGATTGAAAACCAGAAAAACCCAGCCCTTTTTAATGAGATTGCTTCCTATTTTGAAGAGTTTAAACAGTTTAGGTTTATTTGGGCGGGAGATGGACAGGAGAAGCACCTGTTAACCTCTCAAAACATTCAAGTCACAGGTTGGGTCTCTTCAGAAGAAATTAAGAGGCTCGTAGTACAGGCTGATGTGTATTTATCAACTTCCATCTTCGAGGGACTTTCTTTTGGCGTGCTTGAGGCCTTAGCTTTAAACAAGCCGGTACTTCTCAGTGAATGCGTGGGTAATAAGGATGTCGTTAAAAAAGGTATCAACGGCGATATATTTACAAATAAAACCGAAGCCATTGTTAAGATCTTAAGTTATTTTAACAATAGAGATATGGTAGATGTGATGGGCCAGCACTCCAGGGACATTTGTAAATCAGAATTTGATATGTTCCAGAACTTCCTAGACTACAAACGCATTTATCAGACAAAGCGATCTACCCCGGATCACGAAACATTACAAGCAGCAATTTAATTTAGTACCCTTTTAGTATACCGTATGGGCGAACCTTTACTCCTACCCAAAGATGAACCGCACCCTTTTTACTTAGAAGCCATTCATCAATCTTTAGAAGTTATTCAAGATCAGTTGCTTAATGAAGTTAAAATAAAGCATGAGGCTATGCAGCTTCTTGTAGAACGTTTAGCTAAGCTTGAAAATATTATTGATCAGCGTGATCAGAAAATCACAGAGTTGTACGCTGAGCTGGAAACTAACAGGCGACTTACTGAAGGTAATAGGCAAATTGTAAATAAGTTGCTAAATGATATTGATCGTTTGCAGCAGGATATTGATTGGTATAAGCGCACATATGAAAGTAGGAGTTTCATTGGTACTTTAAAAGAAAAAATTTTGCGTTAAAATTATTAATTTATATAAAATGAAACTTTTACAAAAGTATAAGTCAGCTGTAGAAAATATTGAGGAAACCGAGGTTAATTGCTTTATTTCTACGACTAATGATCCTCAAATCTGGTTTGGATTTAATTCCCCTCTAGAATATGGCTGGTATAAATTTCAAATTAAAGCGAATTTCAAAAACATTCCTTTTAACCATATTACATCAAAATTATATTTTGATTTTAATGGTCTTTTCTCTGAGGATACAGCTTATGAATTTAGCTTGAGTAACGGCTACTTAACAACGTTTTATATAAAAATAAACCAAAACTGTAATCAAATACGATTTGATCCACATGAAAATATAGCAGGCAATGTAGAGTTCTCTATTGACACCTTCAAACTTATTAGACAAAGTAAATATGGTGTATTTTTAGACCAGCTGTTGAAAAACCAATCAAGGGTTAAAGGATATTTTGTTGGAAGTATCAAAAGCCTTGGCGCCAATATTTATAACTTTAAAAAGAATATAAAAGCGAATGCTATAGAATTCATAGAATTACCCAAGACGGCGTCATTAAGCAGAGAGTCAGCTTCTGGAGAGAAGGTGTTCTGCGACATGACCTATTTTATGAAGAACAGAAGCGGGGACTATAAAGAGATGAGGGAGTTCTCTGTTGTAAATACTGCAATCAAAACAATAGCTTTTTATTTGCCTCAGTTTCATCCGATAAAAGAAAATGATAACAATTGGGTAAAGGGATTTACTGAATGGACTAATGTGACAAAAACATTTTCCCAATTTGAAGGACATTATCAACCACATTTGCCTGGGGATTTAGGTTTTTATAATCTCACAGATAAATCAGCAATAAAGAAGCAAATAAATATTGCAAAGCACTATGGTATATATGGATTTTGTATTTACCACTATTGGTTTGAAGGTAAAAGAGTATTAGAGACACCTCTAGATTTAATCTACAACAATAAGGATTTAGACATCAACTTTATGCTTTGCTGGGCAAATGAGAACTGGACCAAAAGATGGGATGGTTTAGACAGTCAAGTTCTTCTAAAACAAAATCATAATACAAAAACTGATCTAGAGTTCTTAGACTCTATTAAAGATTATCTTTTAGACAAAAGGTACATCAAGTATGATGCTAAACCAGTACTAATGGTTTATAAACCAACATTATTTCCAGATTTCAAAGAGACTGCTTCACACTGGAGAAAAGCAGCTAAAGAAATGGGTTTTCCAGATTTGCATTTAATAAGTGTAAAAGGCTTTGGATGTGAGGATCCAGCAGAATTTGGATTAGACGCTTTGGTTGAATTTCCGCCAGCAACACCTGCAGGGTACATTGAGCTAGATACTCATGATAAGGCAACTATAAAGCTCAACAATCCAGAGTTTTCTGGTAAAATATATGACTACAGGAAAGTAGCTAATAACATGAAGCAAATGAAGTATCCTGAGTATAGAGTTTATAAGGGTGTAATGCCATCGTGGGATAATACAGCAAGAAGAAATAATGATGGTCACATATTTCATTACTCATCACCAAAAGTTTATCAGGATTGGTTACTTGAGGCAGCTAGATATACAAACGAGAGATATGACAAAGATAAGTTTTTGTTTATAAATGCTTGGAATGAATGGGCTGAAGGTACCCACTTAGAGCCAGACCGATTTTATGGCTTTTCTGTGCTTGATGCAACAGCACAAGTGTTAGAATATTTCCCTAATAGTATAAATGTAAGTTTCACTAAAACAGTTGAGTTAGGATTTTGTATTCATATTTATTATCATGACTTGTGGAATGAAATAGATTCATATTTGGGTAACTTGAATCTAAACTTTCATTTGTTCATAAGTATTGTTGATCAAGGAAGTGAATCAGAAGTACTTAGAGAGACTATACTGAAGAAATATCCGACTGCTAAAATTAAGTTAGTAGAAAATAAAGGTAGGGATGTTTTACCGTTTATTTTATTTATAGATGATATAATAGAGAGTGGTTGTAAGTATCTGTGCAAGATACATTCTAAAAAATCAAGTCATAGAGAAGATGGCCACGTCTGGAGAAATGAACTGTTAGCAAAGCTTGTAGGTAATGAAGAAACTCTAAATTACATAAGGCAATATTTTGAGCAGTATGAGAATATCGGAATAATTGGCCCTGAGGGACACATATTAAATACTAAAAACTATTGGGGTGATAATAAACCCTTGGTAAAAAAATTAGCGACAAAACTTGGCTATGAAATAAATGATGAGTTTCATTTTATTGCAGGTACTATGTTTTGGATTAGAGTGGAGGTATTAAAGGTCTTTAGAGAATTAAATCTGAATGCAGAAGATTTTGAGACTGAAGATAAATTAGTTGGTATCAAAGATGGGACATTAAGCCATGCAATAGAAAGGATATTCTCAATATGCTGCTTCTTAGATGACAGAATTGTTACTGATACTCGTTTATTTAATTGGCATAATATCTTGCCTTTCAAAGAAATCAAACGTTATGATCCAAATAACTACAGTTTTGCTGTTCCAATTCCTGATTCACATATTAGCTAAATGTAGCACTGGAGTACTTCCTGAGGAGTTTTATAAAGTATCTTATTTGTTTGATGAAAAGCTGCTGACTATCAGCTCAGCTTCGAAATAACTGACTTACTCAAAATGAATTTTAGAATCGCCGTTTTTTACCATATATTTTATGAGGATAGCTTAGACGATGTTTTACAAGAATTAGCAGTGTTTGATGGTAAAGAGGTATACTTTTTTATTAACATATGTATCGATACTCCTAATAATGAGTTCATCTCTAAAGTATTAAAAGAAAAGCTAGAAAACTGCTTTATCACACTTTCATCTAATGTTGGTAAGGATATTGGAGCAAAGCTTAACCTTGTTGCTCTATACTTGAGACTTGACCTAGACTGTGACTGTTTTGTATTTCTTCATGATAAAAAGAGTCTACAGGCTTTAAAAAGTAATTCTTGGAAAAGAGACTTATTAAAAATTTTATCTACTGAGTCTATTGAGAAAATTAGTAACCACTTTAGTGATAATAATTGTGGTATCGTAGCCGCAAATAAATACATCTTAGAAGAGGAGTTCAGAAATTATCAGTTTGAAGGTAGTACTAACTCTGTATTCCTTCTAGAGTTAATGGGTAGTTTTAATATAAATCCTCCAAATTATAAATATGTAGCAGGTACAATGTTTTGGGTTAAGGTTAAGCCATTGCTAAACTTTTTTAATGCTAACTGCCCACTTGCAATTAGAGCAAGTTTGGAAGAGGGTAACGTGCTAGATAATTATTGCGGCAGCAGAACACATGCATGGGAGAGATTGCTTAGTTGGATAGTAACCTCACAGGGTTACTTAATAAAGGGGGTCTGATAATGATATCAAATATATTATCTAATATATATATTGATCAAATTTCTGAGGAAGCTAGAAAATTTCATAATGTCACAAGTAAATGCATAAATGTAATTATTCAGAGTCCTGTAGAAATTAATGATGAATTGATAAAGTTGTTAATTGGATGTGACTTTAAATTTATTGTGACGCTATCTTTTAGTGGGAACTTGAATCTTCAGGATAAAACTTATCAAGACCTATACTTGATTACGTTGTTAAGTAATTATTATAGAGTTGGAGGTTTGGCAGTCATTCCAGTGTTTAATAGCCATCCCAGCCATTCAGTGTCGCATTTAGTTAGCAAAATAGAATCCGTCTTCTCAGTACAAAGGAACAACAAAATTTTATTACCTGTATTTTCTATATTTGATTCTTCACAACAAATAATTGATGACAAAGGAGTTACACTTGTACAGCCCGAAATGTTTAGCAGTTATGAGTTTCAAACCAAACTTCTAACTCATCTTGTCAATAGAAACATATCATCACTAATATTATGCAGACCGCTAAATGCAGCCTCAAGAAGGGCTGAACAAGACAACAACTGTAGCATTGGCGTTTGTCTTAATACGGTGATTGAGCAAAAGAATGAAGTAGAAAATTTAATTCATGAGAAAAGTCTATTACAGGAAAGGGTTGAAGTGTATCGCAACTTTTTGAATATTAGTAAGGAAATACAAGAAAAGGAATATAAAGAGGTCTTAGATTGGTATCATAAAGAATATGAAGTATTACCGTTGTGGTTTAAGAGAATTGGGCATCTTGTTAAAGTAATGCTTGGTAAACGGTCTATAGGATCTATATTCAAGTAAAATCTAATATGCAATACTGGCTATTAACCACTGAGTACCCCCCATTTTATGGAGGAGGCATTAGTACTTACTGTTTTAATACAGCGAGAATGCTTGCAGAGAGAGGATATTATGTTACAATATTTCTTAATGATGAAGTTGTAGATGACTATATAGTTGAAGAGCAGGATAAAATCAGAATTATCCGATTTAATGCCTCTACTGGAGAAACTAATCAGTTCTTAGGGTACGCTGCAAATCTTAGCTATCGGTTTCTTGAGATTGTAAAAACTTTTATTAAGAGTGAAGGAGCACCTGATATAATTGAATCTCAAGAATATCTAGGAATTGCATATTATTTGTTACAGCATAAGTTCATAAGATACGAATGGTATAAAAATACAAAGTTTATCATTACACTTCATTCTCCTGCATTTTTATATCTGGAATATAATCAGGTGCCACTCTTCCAATATCCAAACTATTGGATAGGTGAGATGGAGCGTTTTTGTATCATTTCAGCTGATATATGTATCTCACCTAGCTCTTATTTGATAGAAGAGATAGAAAAAAGAATGTATATCGATAGAAATAAGATACATCATGTACCAAATCCTTATTTTGCAGACAGTAATGAAGTAAAAAAGGCTAAGGCTGAAGATATTGTATTTTTTGGTAAGCTTTCTCCTCAGAAAGGAACATTTAAGTTAGTAGATTATTTTGTTGAACTATGGGAGGAAGGGTTTAATGAAAAGCTCTTTCTAATTGGTGGTCAAGAAATAGTTTACCATCCAGAGGGAAAGAATATGGGAGATGTAGTTAGACAGAAGTATGCTAAGTTCATTTCTAATAAACTTTTAATAATAGAAGATAAGTTACCACCAGGTAAAATTAAGGAGAGGCTAGAGAGTGCAAAGGTTGTTATAATACCTAGTATTGTCGATAATCTACCATACGTAGTTATGGAGATGATGAATATCGGCTTAGTAGTGTTAGTGTCTAAGCAAGGCGGGCAATCCGAGATAGTTGAAGATGGCATTAGTGGCTTTGTTTTTGACCATACTGATAATTCTAGCTTCTTTAATAAACTCAAAAGGGCCTTATCTTTAACATCTATAGAAAGAAGTCACATATCATTAAATGCTGTTGAGAGAATCAAAAGTGAGTATAACTATAACTTAACTTTTGCTCGGAAGAGCAAAGTAATTGAATTCCTAAATAAGGAAAGTACACCTTTTGAATATCCGTTTGTGCATGTTCATTCCCAAGAGTTTATCATAGGCGATATTAGTGGGGTAGAGAGTAAATTATCTGTTATTGTGCCATATTTTAATATGGGCACCTATATTGAGGAAACTGTAAACTCAATTCTATTGTCAGATTACACTGATATTGAAATTATTATTGTAAATGATGGAAGTAATGATATTGATAGTATACATAAACTTAACACACTAAAGGGAGATACAAGAATTAGAATTATAGATCAAAAAAATGAAGGACTAGCAAGTGCAAGAAATAGAGGTGCTAAAGAAGCTAAAGGAGTATTTATTGCTTTTTTAGACTCAGACGATAAAGTAGATCCAAGGTATTTCACAAAAGCAATTAATGTATTAAAATTATATAGCAATGTTCATTTTGTTGGATGTTGGACACAATATTTTGAAGGATCTAAAAAGGTGTGGCCAACTTTTAATCCAGAACCTCCATTGATTTTGTATCATAACTTAGTGAATTCAAGTGCTTTGGTTTACAAAAAAAAATCATTTCTGAAAGCGGGCCTAAATGATATACACATGCCTTTTCAAGGTTTGGAAGATTATGAAAGTGTAATCTCTATGGTAACATCAGGTTATTGTGGTATTGTGCTACCTGAAGTTCTGTTTTACTATAGAGTGAGAAAGAAGTCAATGATTAGAAACATTACAAAGGTAAAAAAGCAGATTCTTATAGAGTATATAACACAAAAGCATCGGAAAGCATATTCAAATTATGGAATAGAAATTTATAACCTCTCCTCAGAAAACGGTCCCGGAATATTTCTGGATAATCCAACATTAGACTATGATGTTATTAATAGATTGCCATTTGGACAAAAAATCAATCAAAGAATAGTATCAACTTTAAAAAGAAACAAAAAAGCTAAACAATTCGCCTACAGGATATACAAACTGTTAAAATAATATTTTTATGATTACAGCTATCATTAGTGACTGGTACAAGAGCTCCAACAAAATGGAGAGAATTTGGCTCTTGGCAAAAATTGAATTCAAACTTAGGTATTATGAAAATAAGTTAGGCTTGTTTTGGGCTCTATTGAAGCCTGTGATGGATATCGGTATTTATTATGTCGTGTTCCAGATCATAATGAAGCAAGATGTCCCTGCATTTGCTTCTTACTTATTTATTGGACTAATCCTTTTCAACTTTTTTATTGAATCTACAAGTGGTACAATACAGCTGTTAAACACTAAGAAGTACCTGTATGAATATAGTAACATGAATAAAATAGAAATCTATATATCTACAATCTTAAGTAGTGTTATAGGATTTTCATTCAATTTTATTATGTTTCTGATATTTTACTTCTTCTTGGAACCAACTTCATTAGGACCCTCTATTTTTAATTTATGGATGCCCGTGATATTTGTCAATCTTTTTATCTTATCACTAGCTGCATCACTTATACTTTCTAATATTTATGTGATTGCAAAGGATATAAACCAAGTGTGGCAAGTAGTTTCTACTTTCTTGTTTTTCTTATCTCCAATTTTTTACAAATTAGTTTCATTCAGAGAGGCACTTCCTAACTTTGATTATGCGAATCCTCTTGCTGGAATAATTATTAATGCAAGAAATGTGATGATGTATAATAGTCAACCTGATATGGAACTACTTTTATTCGACTTTATGTATGCTATATTTCTTCTGTTCATTGGTCTTATTCTTTTAAACAAACTTGGCTCTAAAGCTGCTGAAAAGCTTTAATTCTTATGGGAAATACTACTACTGTTGATCGTGCGGTTGCTATAAAGGCAAGAAATATCAGCAAGACTTTTAAAATATCAGAGGATAGTCATAATACTGTTAAACATAGGTTGTTCAATTTATTCAATCCTCCTAAGACTAAATATGTGCCTTCACTTAAGAGTATGTCGCTTGAAATTATGCAGGGGGAATGTATTGGTTTGTTAGGTAGAAACGGCTCGGGTAAATCTACTCTTGTAAAGCTTTTGGCAGGTGTGTATCCAACTGATAGCGGCTATGTGAATATAACCGGCTCTACAATGCTGATGAATCTTGGCGTAGGCATGAGCCACGAACTAACTGCTAGGGAGAACGTGTATGTTTCTGGATCAGTACTTGGCCTAAAGATAAAAGAAGTTGATGCTATCTTTGACGAAATCATAGAGTTTGCTGAACTCGAGGGCTTCGTTGATACAAAGATCAAATTCTTCTCATCAGGTATGGTTGCCAGGTTGGGTTTCTCGATAGCCGTGAAGGCAGGAGCGGATATCATGTTCCTAGATGAAATCTTCGCAGTAGGGGATGCCAAGTTTCAGGAGAAGGCAATCAAGGTATTCGAAAGCTCCTGGATAAAAGGAAGAACCGTGATCTTGGTTAGTCACTCCATGGATGTAATAAGGCGGTACTGCAACAGAGCTGCTTTTATGAAGCAGGGGGAACTGATATACTTTGGTGATACTGAAGTAGCGATAAGTAAGTATATGGAGGACAACCAGTAGGTTGGTAATAAAGGGATTAAATAAGTTAATTTTAAACCATTGAGTACAACAAAAATATTAATTACCGGAGGGGCCGGCTTCATCGGCTCTCACGTGGTGCGCCTGTTCGTCACCAAGTACCCGAACTACCGGATCTACAACCTCGACAAGCTGACCTACGCCGGCAACCTGGCTAACCTCACCGACATTGAGGACAGGGAAAACTACACTTTCCTGAAGGGCGACATCGTGGACGCTGCATACCTGGAGGAGATCTTCTCAGAGCACAGGTTCGACGCGGTGATCCACCTG